>NZ_BAAHYZ010000034.1:0-29832 GCF_054657295.1 Desulfocastanea catecholica | reverse complement strand
AATGATGATTTCTTTGAGTTTATTCTTTGCCATTTTTTTCTCTTCATTACAGGAGTAACCTGTTAAAAATTAATAGCACATTACGCACCACATCTGTAGATGGAACCAGGTGTCAGCGATTTGGTTGCGAAGCTGAATTACTGGTCTTTTCCGCAACATATTCAAAATATTGTTTGACGGTAGGTATTACACCACTTAATGCACTCATTGCAGCTATCTCGGTCGAACCAAGGTAAACCTTTGTATTGTCACCTAAACGGTTATTGAAATTTCTGGTCGACGTAGAGAAAACCGTAGAACCGGGTTTCACTCGGGCCTGGTTGCCCATGCAAAGACTACAGCCCGGGGTTTCTATCCGTGCGCCCGCCTTTGCAAATACTGCATAACTCCCTTCCTGTTTGATCGCATCCCGGTCCAAGCGAGTCGTAGGTGCCACCCATAGACGGCTGGTCGAATAGCCTCCTCCAGAAAAGAGCCTGGCAGCCGACCTCAGGTGGTCTAGATGCGTCATGCACGATCCAATAAAAACCTCGTCAATTGAGGTACCTGCGCAATCTTCTAAGAGTCGGATATTGTCAGGGTCATTTGGGCAGGCAAGGATAGGCTGGGTAATGTCCGCTAAATTGATGTCAAGTCTTGCTTTGAACTCGGTATTATCGTCGCGACAAAGTAATTTAGGATTTTCCAGCCATTCTTCCAGGTCATCAATTCTTTTCTGCAGAGCGGCTTGTGTTTGATAGCCGTTTTCTAAAAGAGTACGAAGGATTGTGATATTTCGTTTTACCTGTTCTACAACTGTCTCAAGGGGAAGTTTTATTGTGCAGGCTGAGGCACTGCGCTCAGCCGACGAATCACTGAGTTCAAATGCTTCGTCGACGCTCAGGTCATCCACCCCTTCAATTTCGATGATTGTTCCTGAAAAAGCGTTCTTTTTGTCTTTGCCATCAACAGAAAGCAATCCTTGTTGAATAGCATAGTAGGGGATGGCGTTCACCATGTCTCTAACGGTGATTCCAGCTTTTCTTTTGCCATGAAACCGGATTAGAATCGAATCCGGCATCTCCAGTGGCATAAACCCAAGAGCCGCGGCAAAGGCGATCAGACTTGAACCGGCCGGAAATGATATCCCCAGAGGAAACCTGGTATGAGAGTCACCGCCGGTCCCCACCTGATCGGGCACGAGCATCTTATTGAGCCATGAATGAATCACTCCATCGCCAGGATTGAGTGCCAAGCCTCCGCAATTTCTCGTGCTCTCTTGCAAGGTCGCCCATCTCCCCTGATCCTTTTGATTTGGGTAAGCTGCTGTGTGGCAAAATGTCTGGAGAAAGAAATCAGTTTTGAATTTTGTGCAGGCAAGCTCCTCGATTTCCTGCATGGTCATTGGGCCGGTGGTGTCCTGAGATCCAACCGTAGATATTTTTGGCAAGCATAAGGTGCCTGGCAAAACTCCATCTACACCGCAAGCCCGACCGATTATTTTTTGGGCGAGAGAGTATCCCTGGCCTTTTTTTGGAGCAGGACCAGTCTCCTCTTTGAAGAAATCCGGAAATGGAATCCCGGTTGCCTCGCATGCTGATCGAGTGAGGTTCTTGCCTATAATCAGGTTGAGTCGGCCGCCGGCACGATATTCGTCCAGGAGTGTTGCCGGAGGTGGTGGAGCATCAAGGATTAACCCGCTACTCGTCTTCAGCTCCCATTCATCCGGATTAAAATGTATAGTGTCTCCGGTTGAGATATTTGAGACATCGCATTCTATGGGCAAAACCCCGGCGTCTCGAGCGGAACCATAAAAAATAGGTGCTATGGTTCCTCCCAACACAAAGCCACCTCTTCGCTTGTTGGGAACACCCGGAATGTCTTTACCGGTATGCCAAAGCAATGAGTTGACCGCAGATTTTCTTGATGAGCCTGTGCCAACGACATCGCCTGCGAAGGCGACATTTCCACCTTTTGCCCGCATTTCGCTTATTGCTGCCATTCCACCGGGAAACCGTGATTTACCAAAAAAGGTAGCATGTAACGGGATATCAGTACGAGTATGCGACTGGCTCCCCGGGGAGAGATCATCGGTGTTTATTTCACCGTCAACCTTATAGATATGCAATTCTATTTGGCTGGGAAGCGGTGCTGCAGCGGTAAACCATTCAGCCCGTGCCCAGGATCTCAGAATTTCGTCTGCAAAAGGGTTTTCAGCGGCGAGTGTCTTAATCATTTCAAAAGCATCGTATACCTTGGTCAGGTGTTTCAATGCACCAGCCACTTCAGCCTGGTAGCGTCCTGCCTGAAGCAAGCGAACGAGGACCTCAACGCAATATCCGCCGCTCATAAGGGAAAGCATTGTTATTGCTCTTTCCGGACCAATGGCATCGGATTTGATATCACCCAGGATCACCCGCTCAAGCCATAATGCCTTCAGTTTTGCCGGTTGACCAACTCCTGGTTCTACGCGATTTTCAAGAAGTGATACCAGAAACTCTCTTTCCTGGTGATTATCTTCTATCAGCAGAAGAAGCTCTGAGACTTGTTGCGCAGTTAAAGGAAGAGGGGGAATTCCGTCTTTCGACCGCTGTTCGGATTCCAGCTTATATTGCGTTATCATTGCACAGATCCTTTTGGTTGTAGAAGTCACAGTAGTGTTAAAGCTCTTCAGCTGATTTTGCCTGCTCTTGTGAGTGTCTAACCAGCGCGATATAGCGATAAACACCGTGTACAAATTTTCCAAAGGGCATGGTAATGAAAAATGCCAGAACCAGGCCGAGATGCAGGATCAGCAATGTTCCCATAAAGGATGACTCACGGAAAGCCAGTAACAGTAAGCCACTGAGATTTGTGAAAAAGAGCAGGAGACCAAAGGCGACATCCATGCCAAACGACTTAGATGTGCCGGGCTCTGGGTCCATTTGGGTTTTGAGATACAACATTCCGGCTGTACCTATGAGCATCAGCACCCCGCCTATCGTCCCCAGCATCACCGGCCAACTGAACAGCGGATACGGTGCAGGAATATGGAAAACGTGGTCATATATCGCAGCAATTGTTGTAGCAGCTAAAGCTGCTAGAAAACCATAAAATATTGCATGGTGCATAGTTCGACGGATGGTGCTGAATTCATCGGTGGGATAGTTGCAACCGTGACCACCACCTTCAAGATATTTCAGAGTGAGCACATCCCAAACGGCTCCTAAATTGCCATGTCGGCTCAGCAGGGTCTCTGGCCCTGCTGCGGTTTCTCTCCAAAAATTGCGGATACCCCTCCAGAAAGCGATGGCGACAAGGAGTGCGAGAATTGAAAAGGGCACGAGCATTGCGGCATAAGGGATGACAGCATAAAATGAATTCGGACCGGTGAAGATCCCAGTTATAGCATCGCTGCCTTTGGTGAGACTGGCGGTAAAATAGACCGCTACAATACTTAGAAGAGTTATCAGAAGTACCGTGATACCGTTTCGTTGAAAGAGGCCGGATAAAAATTTCGGTGAGGCAAATTCGCTATACGTTTCTATCCTGAGTTCTGCCATGGCCTTAGGGAAATTCAGACCAAAATCGTGTGGCGGGGCATATTGACAGGCATAATAGCAATCTCTGCAATTGTGACAGAGATTGGCCAAATATTTTAAATCCCCACTGGTAAAAGTTCTGCGCAATTCCATAGCCGGAAAGACTGCGCAAAAACCTTCACAATAACGACAGGAATTGCAGATTGTCATTACCCGGCCTGCTTCTTTCAATGTATTAGATGACATGATTTGCTGCCTCCTTTCCTGCGAGCATTCCGAAAACTGTCCCAATGGTCATGCCGAATCCCGCCATGTAACCTTTGCCGAGAATATTTCCGGACATTATTTCTCCTGCTGCGTATATGTTTGCAGCAGGTTTGTCGTCTTGCATGATAACCTGCGCTTTATCATTCACCGCAACACTAAGATAGGTGAAGGTGATTCCCGGCCTGAGTGGGTATCCATAATAGGGTGGGGTGTCGATTGGCCGGGCCCAATGGCTTTTTTGTGGTTCCAATCCTTCCGTTTTACAATCATCAAGTTCACCAGGATCAAATGATCCCGGCCTCGTGGCCTTGTTGAATTCTGCTACTGTTTTCTCAAGTTCAGCAGGATCCAGTTCCAGCTTTTTGGCCAGTTCAGTCAGTGTATTGGCTTCCACTGGAGGGAACACTGATGGCATAAACAGATCGATGGATTTCGAATCGATGATTGAATAACCGATCTGGTCCGGTTGCCCAGCAACCAGTCGGCCCCAGATGGCGTATCTCTTTGGCCAAAAATCCTCTCCTTCGTCGTAAAAACGCTGAGCATTTTTGTTGACGACGATCCCAAAAGAAACACAATCAAGACGTGTGACAATACCTCCATCATATTTGGGTGCCCGTGCATCAATGGCGACAGCGTGGCACTGTCGAGGGTCACCTATCTGTTTGGCACCATTGTCCAACATGACGCGAAGCATACGCCCTTTGTCGTATGGTGAGCCACGCACTATGAAATTATCCGCAGCCGGTCCCCATTCTTCTTTTAACCACGCCAGATTCGCCTGAAAACCGCCAGATGCCAGGACTACAGATTTGGCTTTGACCGTTTGTGTCTGGTTATTTTTTACAACTCTGGCTTCGGAAAATTGACCATCATTTATCACTAAATCTTGTACTTCTGTATCGTAACTGATGACAACACCAAGGTTTTTGGCAGTCCGATAATAAGAATTCATCAGAGCCTTGCCCCCGCCAAGAAAAAAGGCGTTGGTTCTGGAAAGATGCAGTGTGCCGCGCATGGCAGGTTGAAACATGCAGCCGTGTTTCTGCATCCACTCACCGACGTTGTTCGATTCTCTGATTGTCAAGCGGGCAAGCTGCTCATTAGTTTCGCCACCGGTAACACGAAGGAGATCGTCAAAGAATTCATCTTCCGGATAGGGACCAGTCAGGAATTCATTTCCCTTAACATGCATGTAGCGCAGATTGCGAGTGTGCCGGCTATTGCCGCCGCGATAATGTTCAGGAGATGCTTCCAGCACAAGAACTGAAGCTCCCCTCTCTCTCGCTGTCATTGCAGCGCAGAGTGCCGCATTTCCGCCGCCAATGACGAGTACGTCATAGGTCGCTGAAAGGTCAGCGTTAGATCGATTATTGTGGGCCATATCATTTACCTTGAGTTTAATTATTAATGGCGTCGTTAATGGCGTCGTAAAACTCCTCATCTCTATGACCGTATTCTTCACAAAACGTGCCAGCAGGAGTGTGGATTCTTTTTTTCGGTGTTTTTTCGAATAATTTTCAGCAGTCCTGCAACAGCGCCCAGCAAAGGTAAAGAGTTTCTTGTTTTGAAGACACATTAAAGGTTGATAGCGTCGTAAAAAATCTTCATCTGCTTCGTTGTTGCGATTTCTCTATCGTTACCCCTCGTATAGGAGGTTTTCTATTTGGGCACAACTTGTACACCTTCGTAGGTTTGACAAAATATGTTGACAAATTGTTCAATACTGGGAAGTAATGTTTCGTTTTGAAACAAATGAAACAAACTAAACAGGGGGGGTGGTTTGAAAAGCATACCATTTAACATCGGTGTTTTTATTTCCAGTCTTTCCATTGGCGACGAAATAAAAAAGATTGCCAAAGAACAGAAAGATACCTTCCAAATATTTTATAAGAGCCTGGAAGGTGCGATTCCTGTTGGAAAGAGGATGGAACAGGAGGGTGTTGAAGCAATTATCAGTCGCCGAGGGACAGCACATCTCCTTCGTGAGAACCTCCGTATTCCTGTATTTTCATTTCCCCAATCTTCTCTAAGCATTCTGACCAGCATCAAGAAAGCTGCAGACAGGCTGGCAGAGGCTCCTGAAAAAAATATGAAGATATTTATGCCAAATTTCAGGAATGAAATCAGTGGATTGGAAATTGTCGAAGAGCTTCTCGATGTCCAATTTGCCCAGGGTGTATATTTCGATTCCACGAGCCTTGGTGAATTAATATTAGACGCTTCACATCAGGGTTTTGGGGCTATTGTGGGAGGGCTGGCAACAATGGGTTTTGCCATGAAGTGCGGCTTGATGTTTCAGGAGTTGATTACTCCAAAAGAAAACATCATTGAAACTATTGAAAATGCAAAATCTGCAGCACTCTCAAATAGAGAGCAAAAGGCAACAACCTTGCGTTATCAGTCGATTATGGATCTTGCATCTGATGGTATTATTTCAATCGATTCCAAAGGGCTTTTGACAACCATAAACAAGAAAGCAAAAGTTGTTTTAAATGTTGGCAATGAAGATGTTTTAGGCACTCCGGCATCGGGCTTAATTACCAATGTAAACCTGCAACGTGCCTTGCAGAGACAGACATCCGTACAGGACAAAGTAGAGGAAATCGGCAGCGAGCTCTTTGTTTACAATCAGGAGCCTATAATTGTAAAAGATCACACTGTAGGAGTAGTGTCCTCATTTAAGGAAGTTGCCAATGTAATGCGGGCTGAAAACAAGGTCAGACGCACTTTGACCAAAGGGTTTGTCGCAAAATACATTCTGGAAGATCTTATCTATTGTAGTGCTGCTATGGATAAAATTGTCAATACCAGCAAAGAGTTAGCGAAAACTGATTCAACTATCCTGGTAATGGGAAAGACTGGTACGGGAAAAGAGGTAATTGCGCAGTCTGTCCACAACTTAAGTCAAAGAAACAAAATGCCTTTTGTTTCGGTACATTGTGGTGCACTTCCCGAACAACTTCTAGAGAGTGAACTGTTTGGTTATGAAGAAGGGGCTTTTACCGGTTCTAAAAAAGGCGGCAAACTTGGCCTTTTTGAAATGGCCCACCAGGGAACTATATTTCTTGATGAAATAGATTCCACGTCTCATAGTGTCCAACTGCGTCTTCTCAGGGTCCTTCAGGAAAAAGAAGTGATGCGTATCGGGGCAGATCGTAAAATCCCTGTTAATGTTCGTGTTATTGCAGCTGCAGGGAAAGATTTATGGTCGGTCGTTCAAGATGGTAAATTTCGTAAGGACTTGTTTTTTCGGTTGAATGTGCTCCGCATTACTCTTCCGTCCCTGGGTGAGAGAAAAGAAGATATCTCATTGTTATTGAAACATTTTATACAATACCATGCGAGAATACATGGTATCACGCCAATAGAGCTTCCACAACCCTACATAGACAAACTGACTGATTATTCCTGGCCGGGAAATGTCAGACAGCTCAAGCATTTTGCCGAACAGCTTTTGCTCAACAGTAATTTTCAAGGGTGCACTGCCAGCCTCGATTCTCTTTTTGCTGATCTGAGCAATATAGTTGATAAGGAGGAGGTAAGTAGTCAGAAAGAGATACCTGAACAGGTAAAGGAAAACCTTAAACTCTCTGATCCGGAATCCGAAGTTGAAACTATTCACAAGGCTTTGCATAAAGCACAATTTTCTAAAGCCAAGGCCGCAAAAATATTAGGAATTAGCCGCACCACCCTGTGGAGAAAGTTAAAGGAACTTAGCTGATGTAAATCCCCATTATTTAAGGGGGAATTAATGGAATGGCTCTTACACTCTGCAGAACTACACCTCAATAATCACTCCCCCATTTTTTCCTCTCGCAGTTTTTCCTCAGACCGCAGTGGCCCAAAATTTGCAAAGTGCTGGCTAGGTTCAAATTCGGTTTAGATCACTATCAGAGCCGGTAATAATGAGTAAGGAGAGCGTACTTCCTCCTGGCACTCATAAAACAATGGGAGGAAAAAGCCATGTTCGAAAGCATGACAGAGGGATTTTTTATTATAATGCACTGGGAGAACATTCTGGCGATAGTGCTCGGACTCTATATGGGAGTGACTATCGGCGCGCTCCCTGGCTTATCTCCTTCCATGGCAATTGCAATCGCCGCCCCCTTTACCTTCGGCCTCGCGCCAGTTCCAGCCATTTCATTCTTATTAGGGATATATAAAGGTGGCGTTTATGGAGGTTCGATCAGCGCTATCCTGCTTTCAACTCCAGGTACACCAGAGGCAGCTGCGACGGTGCTTGATGGGTATCCACTGGCAAAAAAAGGACGAGCCCGGCATGCACTTGATGCTGCACTCTATGCCTCGATAGGGGGGGATCTTATCGGTACCATTGTGTTGGTTACACTCGCACCATTTATCGCCCACTACGCACTCAAGATCGGACCGGCGGAAATGGTGCCCATGATTTTGCTGGCCATGGCGATTATCATTTCAACCTTAGGTGCGGAGAAGATTAAAGGTTTTATTGCTGCTTCAATTGGTGCGATAATTGCCCTGATGGGAGTTGATCCTATCACCGGGAGCACCCGATTTGTGTTCGGAAATTACGAACTCAGCGAAGGGGTGTCACTCATTCCTTTTCTGGTAGGACTCTTTGCTGTGCCTGAGATAATTTCTGTGATTATAGCAACGGCCAAAAAAAGGAGCAGTAAGGAGCCCGAGCTTCCACCCCTGGAGATCCAGGGTGGAAGATTAAAATTACGGGAAATTTTAATCTATTGGAAGACAATCCTGCAAAGCGCCCTTGTTGGCTGTGGCCTTGGAGCCCTTCCCGGCTTAGGTTCTACGGCTGCGGCCTTCACTTGCTATGGTCTGGCAAAGAAAACTTCAAAGAATCCGGAAAAATTTGGTAAAGGGAGCATAGAGGGATTATTGGCGTGTGAAACAGGTAACAACGGCACCTGCGGTCCAGCTCTCATACCCCTGCTTACTCTGGGAATCCCCGGCAGTTCAACAACTGCAGTCTTATTTGGAGCCCTCCTCATTTACGGCATTGTTCCCGGCCCGAAGATATTCATCGAAAATGGTCCCATCGTTTATGCAATTTTTATGGGATTGGTCCTAGGGGGGATATTCCTCTATCCGGTGGCTACCTCTATAGTCAAATACGCTGCCAAAGGAATATATAAGATTAATCAGGGAGTTCTTTTTGCCGGAATCCTTCTTCTCTGCTTTACCGGATCTTTTGCCATTCGCAATAATATGATGGATGTTTATTGCATGTGTTTTGCCGGATTGCTTGCCTTTGGGATGAAACATTTCGGGTTCCCATTGGGACCAACCCTGATCGCCTTTATCCTTGAGCCGATCCTTGAAAGGTCATTCCGTCAAGCCTTGATGATCTCCGGAAATGACATGGCAATATTATTTTCCAGCCCGATTGCCAACGTGCTGTATGTGTTGTTTGCTGCTGTCCTGATGTATGGGCCGGTAAAAAACTATTTTATGACACGGAGGCAAAGAGCTGGAGAGGAACGATGACAATGTAAGTAATGAGACATTGCAGCGAATTGTTTTCATTACAGCTAACAACGGCAATTTAGCCAAAGACTTAGGAGATGGAAATGAAATTTAAAAAGGGTTATTTCGGGATTTGTCAAGCCGTCTTTGCTGGATTATTTCTCGGCAGTTTGATTGCAGGAAGCGCACTGGCCGCAGATGCCTATCCGACTAAATCGATTAAAATTTACTACGGTTATAAAGCCGGCGGCAGTTGTCATACATCCCTCCAGCCACTGGCTCATTCCTTAGAAGCAACACTCGGCCAGCCAATAATTCTTGTGGAGAAAGCAGGAGCCAGCGCAACAATAGCAGGAGGACTTGTTTCTAAAGCAAAGCCGGATGGCTACACTTTGGGTGTTATTAAATCAACAACTATAACAACGGCACCTTATGAATTGAAACTCCCTTATTCGCCGGCTGAGGATCTTTTACATCTCTATGCATACGCAGGACCTGCTTCCGGGTTTGCCGTAAAGGCCGATGCACCTTGGAACACCTGGAAGGATTTCATCGATTACGCTAAGAGTAACCCAGGCAAAGTTGCCTGGACAGCAACCGGGAGTACTGGTACTCAGTATCTTCTCATGGAGCATATTGGAAAAATTGAAGGTATTACTTGGAATGGGGTTCCTGCAGCAGGTGGTAGCGAGGCAATGAAACTTGTTCTGGGGGGGCAGGTCAGTGGATATGCCGCTTCAGGAAGTCATGTGCCACAAATAAAATCCGGAAATGCTAAAGCGCTGGTGGACTTCGGTGTTACCAGTTCATTTCCCGGAGTGCCGACCCTTGAAGAGCTTGGCTATAATGGCCTGGTTATAAAGGGAGAACCCTATATAATTGTTGCACCAAAAAACCTGCCGGAAGATATTAAAGCTACACTCGTAGACGCAATCGCCAAGGCGACCCAGTCCGAAGAATATCTCAAACTTGTGGAAAGGCTCGACATGCAACCTGTCAACCTCCAGGGGGCAGAGTTGGAAAAAATGCTCACTGAAGGGAGTATCCTGGTGAAAATGTTGCTTGAATCAGCCGGTAAAATTTAAGGCACCATTGCGCAGCAACTGCAAATCTGTTTTGCTGAAAGTAGAGCCGGTGGAATTTTTGTCATCCATACCGGCTCTTCAGCAGGAGGTATATCATGAGTAGTCTCGAATCACACGGTCCCGCCGAAATCATCATGTCAGCTGTTTCAGTCGTTTTTGGATTGATAATATTCTTCTACCTGATTCCAACCCAGGTTGTGGATCCTAGCCCAACAATCCCCAATTCAAAAACTTTTCCATATGTGCTTACAGGAGCCTTCATACTGCTTAGTTGTAAATGGGTTTATAATGCGGTGATCAACAACTCGAAAGAGACGACACATTCTCCAAGAAGTTTATTCGTCGGCCTTGGAATTGGTATGGTTTTTCTGTTCTTCGGCTATTTATTGGGCACGCTTGGCTATATAATTGGGGGTGTTATAGCGACAATCTCCGTAATTATGGCGATTGAGGGAGAACGGAGATGGCTTATGGCTCTGATCGCAGGCGTAGCAATCACTTTAGTTTTTTCCATGATCTTTGGGAAATTGCTCCATATTGAACTTCCTGCTGGAGTCTTAAGCTTTTTCTAATTTTTGAACACCGTCTATTTATAAGATTTTATTGTAATACGAGAGGGCTTAGGTCTTTTCGAAGCAACTCTCCTTCGGGTGGATAAAGGTCAAGGTGTAGGCAACAATAATTGCTTACACCTTGATCACATTGTCAGAGGCAACCTGAAAATGTTCTGCATTTCATACACCCCCCGTTGGTGCGGGGAAAACTTCTTCGTTTACATGATGCATCACTTTGCCATAGACCTGCGAGCCGAATATGGGGTGAAGGATTTAGCTGCCGAGGAAAATGGAGTAAACCCTGCCTGGAGGGAACTGAATAAAATCAAAAACTCACTCCAGAATAAACATCCGCATTTAAAAGTGATAGTTGTTGAAGACGGCCTGAGCAGCAATTGCCCCCACATTCGTGATCTGCAAGAGCATAACCTCAGGTTTATCCTGGGAGTAAAACCTGGCGACCAGGTCGCACTTTTTGCCGAACTACGTGAAGCTGTTGCAGCAGGAAAGGCTTCCGAAGTGGTTGTTCTTGATCCCAAGGACAGGAAAAAGGGCATCTCTTTCGATTTGTCAACCAGGTTCCCCTGAACAAATCGAACCCTGATTTGCTGGGTAACGTGCTTGAATATACGCAGATCGACAAACACGAAAACATCATCACATTCAGCTGGGTCACGGATATATTGATCACCGAAAAAAACGTCTCCAAGCTCATCAAGGCCGGCCGTGCCTGTTGGAAGATAGAGAATGAGACCTTTAATACTCTCAAGAATCAGGGGTACAATCTCGGCCACAATTATGGTCTTGGCAAGAAAAACCTGAGCGCGGTGTTTACCATTTTGATGATGCTCGCTTTTTTCATCGATCAGGTGCAGCAATTGAGCTGTTGGCTTTTCCAGGAAGCCTTACAAAAGGCGGAATCAAAACGTTATCTGTGGGAGAGTATCCGAGGGCTTTTCTACAACTTCCGGGCTGATTCTATGGAAACCATTTTACGCGCAATAGCCCACGGCTTTGATCGTCGGGAACTGAAGGAGATCTGTCAAACGTAATGAGAGATGACCGCTGCGCAGTATTGTCAAAGATCATACCCTGAAAAAGCTGGATAGACAGGGTGAATGGACTATTTTGTCCAAAAAACGTTAGAAATCACATTTTCGCCCAAAGGTGAGCGGAAAAGCGGCTGAAAAAATGAGTGATCAAGAATAAAGTCAAGTCTCGACTGTCATTTTGTGTTAGATTATTCATAAGGTAACCACATGCCTCGGCTACTGGCTTAAAACGGGAACTGCTGGTCTCATAACGGTTTAAATTTTCCGACCAACCTGATTTCCATCACGGACGCACAGATCTATCTCTCACCGTCGCAGTTCTAATTGGGCGTGCTGCCCGCGGTCGATGTCGGCAAAAATCGGCTTCGCGTGTCGGCGGCAAGGCGGAGCGCGCTGCCTACCGCGCGGTGGCAGGCAACCTCAAGCTCAGTTGCGCACAGTTTGAAGAACTCGAAATCTTTTCCTGGTTAAGAGTCCGCCTGGATGAAGACTCCCGCAAAATTATCGAACACGGACGGCGAATTCGCGCCTGCCTCAAACAGCCGGAATTCGCCGGGTCCACGGAAAACTTCAAGGCATCCTGGACTTTACGGAGGACGAGATCCTATCCGCCGATATCATAGGTGATCCGCATTCGGGTATTGTTGACGGATCATTTACCAGAGTCGTGAATAACAAATTAATCAAGGCGCTGGTCTAATATGACAACGAGTTTGGGTATTCCGTCCGCATGCTTGATCTGGCGGCCTATATGGCTAAAAAGTGAGAAAAATTTTCTATGAATGTAATGAGTATAATCAATTGCATTGAAAAAAAAGAAAGTATCTATAACTTTCTAAAAAGAGGAGAAGAAAAATGGATAGAGTAAAAGTGGCGAAAGTTTGACGGCATGGGCGAAAAAGCGGGCTAGTCCTCGGCCGCAAGCCCGGTACTTCCCATCTTTTGACCAGATCAGATTTTCGTTAGAGATTGTCATGGGATAGGTCCTTGTTCAAACAGGTTTGACGTTCTGCAGCCTCTCTTCGAGCATGTTGTTGTCCCAAGAAAACTTACACGGAAAATCAGGCTGCTGTCCAATGCTCCTCTGCAAACACTGCGCTTCACCTCCGAATTGTCTCGAAGTGTTAGGCTCAACGCGGCCGGCTGCTTCCGAAAACGCCCCGCCTGTCAACGGGTTTATGTCAGGTCAAAGGGTTGCCCTGTTGCCATCAACACGCTTGACCAGAGCCGCCCGGCGGGGTCCACCTTTTTCCGACACATTACCGCCAAGGGGATGGGCACATGGGTAAAGCGGTTATTCCAATGACCGACCAGCATATTGGTAAAGCCAGCCATGCCGGCATGCACCGCATAATGACCAAGCTGCAGGCAGAAGGCGGAATCATAGGCTGAGGCTGGTGTGGAGCGGATCATGTAGCTTGGGTCGATGTATTTAAGGGTCAGGTCCATGTCGATTGCCTTGAAATGCGCCTTGATTTCATCGCGCAGCACCAGACCGATATCACCCAATTTACGATTCCCGGAGGCATCCTCCCCCAGGTCATCGCCTAACAAGTTCTGGCCAGCGCCCTCGCCCACCACAATCACGGCGTGACCGCGCTGGCGCAGTCGTTTCTCCAAGGCCCTGAGCAGGCCTTCCAAGGTAAACTCCACCTCCGGGATCAAGCAGAAATTGACCTCGGAATTGGCAAGGGCCGCCGAGGCAGCGATAAAGCCGGATTCCCTGCCCATCAGCTTGACCAGACCTACCCCGTTTCGGGCACCCACCGCCTCGACATGGGCGGTATAGGTAGAGTGACGAGATTCAGAAACCGCGGTTTGGTAGCCAAAGGAGAGGTCCACATGGCAGATATCGTTGTCTATGGTCTTGGGGATGGCGATGATGGCAATATTGAGTCCGCGCCGCTTAACTTCATCGGCAATGGCTGCAGCGCCTCGCAGAGTACCGTCCCCGCCAATGGCAAAGAAGATACCGATGTCCAGGTGCACCAGGGTATCGACCATGGTGGAAATATTCTGTGGTCCCCGGGAAGAACCCAGCAAACTACCCCCCTGCTGATGGATAGATACGACCAGGTTCGGGCTCAGTTCAATGGGGGTATGGCAATAGGCGGGATTCAGACCCTCAAATCCGTACCGAAACCCGTGCACCCTCGTGACACCGTAATGATAGTGCAGGCTTAACACCAGGGACCGGATCACGTCATTGAGCCCCGGACATAAGCCGCCGCAGGTGACAATGCCGCAGGTGAGGGTGCTGGGATCAAAAAATATCTTTTCCCTGGGACCGGCCATGTCAAAGGCCGGCGGCACCTGCCCGCCGTCAAGCAGCAGTTTGATCTCCTCAAGCATACCATGGTAAAGGACCGCATCCTTGTCCGTGGTGAAACTTATGTCCTGCATGGGGTTGTCGTAGAGGGACTCGCCAAGCCTGTTCACCCTGAAATCATCGGGATTCATTGCCTGTCTCCTTGCAGTCGATTGCCCGGCAAATGGACCGGGCCTGAAGAGTTTAGAAAAGTAAACATATCATGATGTTACAGAAATGTCGGGTCGAAATACGGAAAGTTGCCATGCTGAAGATCAAAACTTTCACGGTTCGTTGTGGCTGGCCAATTTGGTCCAGCCATTCTAGTGTACGCCCGGCATGGGAGTGAAATAATGGGGTTAAAGTTCTCTGTAAATGTTCCTATGTTAGGTTGATAATCTAACATGAATTACTAGCCGAAGGCAAGGGCGATACCTTGAAGTGGGGTCTGAAGGAAGCCGGAGTGCAGGTAAGCGAGGTACGAGACTCCGAACTTGTGAGCTGACGGACAGAAACGTCATACAAGACCGAATCCCTGGGTAAGACAGGACCACATGTCAAAGCCCTAGGAACTGGGGTTACTGCAAATGGCGCGCTCGGAGTCTCCTTGCAGTCGCTTACCTGCACAAGAAAAGTTCACACCTTATGTCCGCCGAATTTTTTGGTTGGGATATTTTTTTCCTTAAAGGCTCGTTTTGACCATTAAAATGGTGCTTTCAAGACAGAAAACACTCCATTTTTTACATCTTTTGGTCGCTAAATCAGTCATTTGTCTTGGCCCGACCCCTTCTTGCCTACCTTCTATCTGCTGGCGAAGATTGTAAATATAGCCTACTATAGCACAAATCACATGACTTGGTTACATGACTTGGTTCACCCAAACTTCTGACTGAAATATCCAGAAAAAGAATCAGGCTGTCCTGAGTATAACCGGATCCCAAATTCAAGAGGTGTTATTTTATGACTAATCTTAAAGATCGTATGCTTCGCGCCGCAAAATTAGATGCTGACCTGTATGAAGAGGTTGAGGCGGACAAAAGTGCCATGCCTCAGGCCATGGGTGTTGTTGTGCTTTCCAGTGTAGCTGCCGGAATAGGTGGTATCGGAATGGGAGTGGGAGGGCCCGGCGGCATCCTGATGGGGATAGTTTTATCCCTTGCTGGGTGGTATATCTGGGCCTTTCTCACTTACTTTATCGGCACGAAATTACTTCCGGAGCCGCAAACCCATGCTGATCTCGGTGAATTGCTACGTACCATTGGCTTTTCCAGTTCTCCCGGCCTGATAAAAATATTAGGCATAATCCCGGGTCTGGGGGCGGTGGTGTTTTCGGTAGCTTCAATCTGGATGCTCGTAGCAATGGTGATCGCGGTCAGACAGGCCCTTGATTATAAAAGCACCTGGCGTGCTGTGGGGGTTTGCGTGATCGGCTGGGTTATCCAGACATTAATCTTGGTGTTGTTGTTTTCTTTTATGGGTGGTGGCGCGCCACCGGCCTGATAGTTTACTCACATAAAGCATGTCAAACAAATAGGAGGTATATTGGCTATAGAAAAGCCCAATTTCACCAGTGACCTACTGGAGCAGCAAAGTCGGGGAGGCGAGGATGTCGGGTGCAATCTATTATTAGATTGCACCTCCACGTTGCAAACCTCTACGCAGCACTTCTACAATCCTTTGAAATTCTGAAGTCTTTGTTTTTCTTCCCTCAGCCGAGAGAGAAAAAAAGAAGGTGGCTCTTAAACCTCTAGATAATTCGAGTTGAACCCCCATCTTGTTCTTACCTCGATTACAGATGTTCTGCAGTGCCTTTCCCTGAAGGTTTATGTTTTGATGTTCGCGGACGTCATAGCCATTTTCCGTTAGAGCCTCGCTGATGGTGTTGCGAAGATCGATGTCAGCTCCACCAATATAAACGACCTTGTCGGAACTTCGCTCACCGTGTAGTGCCAGGACAAAATCTGATTGCTCTACGACACCAACACATCTGGGCTCATCAAAATTTGTGCTTGTAATATGAAGATCAGAATTGCCCTGTGGCTTGGTCCCTTTTAATATTGCCAAATGCATGTCATGGGCGGCGACTGCATGCGCGAGTTCTGATGTTCCGGGCTCTATAGCGCCGCCATGGGGAGCCAAAATGACCGTTCTAGAATCGTCTCGGAGGCGCGTGACAACGCGAAAGTCGTGGCCTTCTTGTTCCGCTGCCTGGAGTTTGCCGAAGTCTTTGTACTTATCCATCAAACCGTTGAGTAATTACACGAAAGATGAAGTCGTATAGCTCTCCGCTAGGGATGATATACGAACGGGAGTGTAACCGATTGTCATCATGATCCACATATTTCCAATCAGTCTATACCATCGTCAGTCATCAAATGTAAGATTCCACGACAATTACAATAATGTAACACCTGTTACGACGTGACAGTGCCTTTCTGTATGATTACTTGTAGTTATACTGTTACCACCAGTTATTTGTCAATACAACTGCTTATTCATGCAAGTTCAGGAGGTTATATGACGGTGATCGCGTACTGTTCCCAGAAACTGGTGATATTAAAAGTGAATTGTTTCAAAAGAACGGATTAAGATTGGATGACATATGTGATGAACTCCAGGAGACAATCCACTGTCACCAACATGTGCTTTTTGGTATCCTGTCTTCAGATAAAATTTATGCCAGGAATTAAACACAATGGGTGAAACAACATGAGAACTTTACAGAAGAGTGGATTGAAAGGCAGTCTAAAATGGATACAGCTATTAATAAATGATCATCCATGCCTAATGACTGAGCAGATCGGTTCTTCTGCTATTGACTGGGTATCTCCATTGATAAATGACGATTTTGCAGAATATTGTGATAGTGATTTTCTGAAAATTTTGGGTTTGGAACACCTACAGGAGCAACTGAAGCACTTTTGGCCAAACAGCGGTCCTCAGTGGGATGCACTCGGAAAAAGCGATAACAAATATTTCTTAGTTGAAGCCAAAGCAAATATCCCTGAAATAAATTCTACTTGCAAGGCGAAAAATCCTCGCTCTGTATCCAAAATTGAACAGGCGATATCTGTTATAAAACAATATCTTAATGTTGAAAATGGCCAGGGATGGTTGGATGGGTATTACCAATATGCCAATCGCTTGGCTCATCTATTCTTTCTTAGGGAATTATGCGGAGTCGATGCTGAGCTAGTATTTGTTTATTTCTGCGATGATCCAACACACATTAGTTGTAACGGTGCCACAAAAATCCGAAAAAAAATTGCGTTTCAGGGTAACACTTCCCCTCCAGTTATAGAGCCATGAACTGCTCCGTTAAAGCGATTATTTCCTGTCGTTGAGCAAGAGTAATATTGCTGATCCCCGCCAGTGTATCCGAGATGGTGTTTTTCAAAACCCCCAGATAGCGATACTGTTTCTTAAGATTCAAAGCCATTTCCTTTGCCTGCCGCAGAGCGATCTCCTTGAGTGGCAGGCTTGGCAGGGAAATCGCAGTATGCAGCATATCCACCAGCACTTCCGGAATTAAATCGTCCTTTTCTTCTTTTGCCTGTTGTCTTTCCCGCTCTATCATCTGCAGATAGTTATAACGCCTACGGCAGTAGTCTTCATGCTGGGCGATATCAGCCTTGTTCTGGATGTTCTTGAGGATGCCGAAGAAATAGGCCAAGTTTTTTTTGGCGTCATCCCGGGAGATCGCGCCAAAGAACGCTGCTTCCGATTTGGCGATGGTGTCCAGATCATAATGGGCAATACACTTTTCGGCACGGGCCAGACTCGGTGCATCGGCAATCAGGTGGTGATGGTCGATGAGCCAATGAAGTCGATCTTGCTTGGCGGTATGGTCTGGTTTTTTATTCTGTTGTTGCGCTCTCCGGCGATAACACTCTTTGAGTTCAACCCGTGTTAGCGGTGCAATCGGCCAGTTCATTTCCGCCGTCGGCGAGTGGTCTGCGCCAAACCGCGGCAGACGGTTGCGCAGCGCGATATAGACCGTCACAATCTTTTCCAGGACGCTTTTCGCCAGGGTGCGAGGATTGGTCATGTCGATATGAATGGTGCCGATTATTTCGGCCATCTCCGAAAAGGCTCCCTCAACGCTGCCGTTGCCCTTGGGATTTGCCGGGCCAGCCGGGAGGATCTCGATATCGTGGTTTTTGAGAAATTCACGGGCTTTGTCGGAAAGGTTGGCCGTGCCGTGATCGGTCACTACCGCCAGGGGCGTTCCCCAGTCGGTTCGATGCATATTCATGACCTTGATGAACTCATCAGTGGTCTCGGTATCGGCGATACTGAATCCGCTATGCAGAAAGCTCTTCACATCCACACACAACTCCAGGTTGAAACGATGGTCTTCGCTGCCGACAAGCACTATAAATTCCTTGCCGTCCACGGCCACCAGGCCATTGGGGATGGTCTGGCGGAGGTGCTGATAAAAGCGCGGTCGACGTTTTTTCACTTTCACGCCATAAAGATCGTTGGCGATGAGAATCTCGCTCACGGTCTTACTGCTCAATTCGATCCCTTCTCCGGCCAGATGGCGAGTAAAGGCCTTGATTCTCAGGCTCTTGTTCGTTGCCTTCCGGTCGCGGGCCAGTTCCACCACCCGCCGTACCAGTTCCGCAGTGACCTTGGCCGCCTTGCCCCGACGATCCGGCAGGAGAATCGGTCGCATTTTTTCATCAAAAAGGCCATCCCATTCGGCCAGGGTGCTGATCTTGACGTGCAGGAGCCGGCAGATCTCCTGCAAGGACCGCTTTTCATTCCGCAGAAATTTTATCGCTTCCGTCTTTTCCGGGATTTCGCAGAGTTTTTTTTTCTGCGAGAAGTTCATCCACTTTGTGGATCTTCCAGGCCAGTTTCCGGCCCTCGTTCTCAAAGCGTACGTCGTCAAAGAGTTTTTTGAGCTTCTCATGTTCTTCCCTCAGACGTTCCAGTTCCTGCCTTAATTCCTCCGCTTCCTTTTCACCCGAGTCGACGTTACCCGCCCATTGGTAACCGGTCTTTCGCGAGATCCCCGCCAGATCGCAGATGCTTGTTACATCAACATCCCGCGGCAAACCCTTGGCATTGATGATCTTCCGACCCCGGATGAGGATGGCCGCTTCGTCAGGTTGCAGTTTGTCCGTCATTTTTCCCTCCCAGCACTGTCATGAGTTGGCCGAACAGGTAGATCTTTATCGTCCCGTCGGGGGTCAATACGACATTACAGAGATTCCGTGCAATTCCTTCCATGTTATAGCAGTTTTCCCGGTCCGGGTCGAGATGGTTGGCGATCGATTGGGCAACTTCCGCCGCTCGCCCATGAAAACGATCGGCCGGTACCAGCAGGCCGCCCAGCCCCTGATGGGTACGTTCGTAATTGTAATGCTTGACCCATTGCCCGATGGCCTCTTCAGCTTCGACCACACTGTCAAAGTGTTTCTGCCGGAGAAGTTCTTTCTGGATCTGTTTGTTCGTCGCTTCCACCTTGCCCAATGTTTGCGGATGATGCGGCCGGGCATGGGTCTGATGGATCTCGGCCATGTCCAGAAACTTCTCGAAACGATTGCAGCCGCTCCAGGAGTAAAAAACAAAACCGCGGTCACTCAAGATCTCTGCCATTTTGCCGTAGCGGTCCATGGCCTCCTGGACCAGCGCGATCACGCCATCGATCGAGGTCTCCGCTGTCAATCGCCAGCCCATGAGAAACCGGGAAAAATCGTCCTGGAGCAACAGCAGGTACACCTTGAGCTTGTTGATATAAAACTCCAGGATATCCATCTGGGCCAGTTCCAGCGGCCGCGTTGCCTCAAAACGTTGCACTTCTTTTGCTTTCGAATTCCTTTTTTTTCCCTGGTAGCCACCCGCCTGCATGATCCGTTGCACCGTGCGTGTCGACACGGTCATTCCCTGGCGCCGCAGTTGATTCCGTACCTGGCCTGGACCGAAGCCCGGATGACGTTCCCAGGTCTCAAGTATCGCCTTTTCCTGGCCCTCGGTGATCCGCTTTTCCCCTCGTCCCCGAGTAGGAGTCGTTCGGGCAAGAAATGCCTCCTCTCCCAAGGCTTCCAGCTGACGGCGCCAATCATATATCGTTGTGTAATGCACTTCCGCCAATACCGCCGCTTTCTTGATTCCGATGCCCTTGGCGCTTTCCAATACTGCTAGCTTTTGTTGCTGATTGAAATGCTTGCCTGGTTTCATAACACTTCCTCCTTGTTGGTTGGGGAGGGGAAGTGTTACCTTAATTCAGGCTCTTTTTTCCGGATTTATAGTAGCCGATACAATTAGTACCTCTCGGGGAGAATGGCACACTGCTTTATCTGACCAGAAAAAGGTCATGGGGATCGGTAAGATTGAGCATGTAACCGAGCTATTTATCAATTGTCACAAGATAAAGTGAAAATGACCTCGTTACCGACCAATAAAAAACAGTCAACTATTTTCAATAGGGATATTTTTTTAGGTCGAGAGGGCGTTCACTGAAATTATTCCTTATGTATCTTTTGTCGTGACTCCGGGGATTTGAGATTCATGGGGTTACTGAGCATTCTAAAACCCACGAAAATACTCGTTTTGAGCGATTTCTATCTGTCGAATAGCATTGGTCGGCTATGATTAAAATCGCCCTTATCGCTGAAATTTCATAGATAAAATAGTGGAATATAAATATTGTTGTATGATCAATAACAAATCAGAATTCTGAGCCAGTCGTTTGGAAAATAATGGACATAACTATAAGATACAATGACGAAAAATATTGACGCATCTTGGAAGAAACTTCCAAATTTGGATAAGGATTGTTTTGGTTGTGGATTAGAGAATCATTCTGGCCTGCACATGACCTTTGAGACGAATGGAGAACAAATTCGATCTAAAATAAACGTTCCTCAACAATTTCGAGGATGGAGCAAACTGGTACATGGTGGCGTAATTTCAACCATTCTAGATGAGACAATGAGCTGGTCGGTGATATTTCTTTTGAAAAGGTTCATATTGACCAAACAAATGACAATTCAGTTTCATCGACCGGTATATGTCGGATCATCTCTCTGTGGTATTGGTTCTATAAAAGAATATCTCAACAAGCAAAAGATGGGCGGGGTAGGGGAGTTTGTCGATAAGTTCGGAGAATTTGCTGCACAGCTTCCTGCAGGGTTCAAGTACTGTGTAGAGATCAGGAACCCAAATTATTTGACGAACAAGTACTTTGATTTTCTGGCGATGACTGGATTGCATCATGTTTTTTTGCATGGGTATTATATGGCATCCATTTTTGACGTATACAAACAATTCAAAGTGAAGATCCAGTCACTTAGAGTTATCCGGTTGCATGGCGGCAATCGTAAGGAAATGGAAGAGCAAACCGGCAATGATTGGAGTCAGTTCGTAGCACCCAAAGATGAAGATCTTTATTCCCTGGCAACAATGTTGACTGATCTGAGGTCCCGAAATATTGAGACCTTTCTATATGTGAACAATCATTTTGAGGGGTCGGCACCAAGGACTATTGTCAGGATAAACGAGTTGTTGAAGAAAAAAAAATAATCTGACATCTCTAAAGGCGGGAATTGCTATATTTTGGGAAGGAGAAAACAGAATCATTTTAAAGATAACGCACCATTCTCCGACCCTACCAGTGAGAACCTGGGCCTAAGTTCTTTATCTAAATGATATTATGATGAAAATATGTCTGAAGTCGAAAGTTTTCATTCTCTGTACTAAGGTAGCTGTTTTGTGTTTATTGACGGCATGTTCACCGAATCTTACAACATCGCCAGGTTCCCCGTCTTCATTTTCATCCCCACATATTACGGGACACATTTTCGTATCATTCGAGAATACCGAATTGCCACTCAGAATTTGGCTCCCCGCTGATGAAATAAAGGGGGTGGTCATTGCACTACATGGTTTCAACGATTATTCAAATTTTATCAAGGATGCTGCACAGTTCTTTATTGAGCGAAAGTTGGCCATTTATGCTTACGATCAAAGAGGATTTGGAGAAAGCATAACACGTGGCAGATGGAGCGGTTGGTAAGCAATGACAGATGATTTAGTCACTTTTGTTACAGTCATTAAACATGTACATCCAGGTATTCCTGTGTATATCCTTGGCGACAGTATGGGTGGGGCAATTGTCGTTGTCACCATGGCTCAGAGCAATCCTCCAGATGTACAAGGAGTTATATTGGTTGCTCCTGCAGTATGGGCTCGTTCTGAAATGCCTTTGTACCAAAGGTTCGCGTTATGGATTGGAGCTCATACGATACCCTGGAAAAAAGTGACCGGGCAATCCCTTGGGATTATTGCTTCAGATAATATTGAGATGCTCAGGAAGTTGGGCAAGGATCCTCTCGTTATAAAAGAAACCAGAATCGAAGTGCTTTACGGTTTGTCGAATTTGATGGACAAGGCTTTTGATAGCGCAGAACGATTTAGAAATACATCTCTGATTTTATATGGTGAAAAAGACCAAATTATTCCCAGAGAACCTGTTTTCGACTTCTACAAACGATTACCTTTAAGATCTCGAGACCAGCAACGAATGATTCTATATGAAAATGGCTATCATATGCTGTTAAGAGATCTTCAATCTGCAAAGGTAGTGACAGATATTGTTGGATGGATCGATGACAAAACAAAACCCTCATTCTATGCTAAAAATTGATCGCTCAAATTTTTTCAAAAATTGTTATCCTAAGCGATTTCAGGGTGTCGAATATCATTGGTCGGATATGGGGAAATCACCCTTATTGCGCATACTTGATGGGTGGAATGGAGAGAATAGCTATTAGTCGATCTTTGAAACGATGGAACAAAATAGTCTGTCGATGGTGTCCTTGATTAACCTGTAGAAACCTAGATGTAAATGTTTATACTATATTCAGATAAATTGAGCGTGCTTAACAATGAAAAATCCTGACAGACAAAAAGTAACAGACCTTACGGATCTGCCTAATGTCGGTAGAGCTATTGCTCGTGATCTTCGCCTGGTTGGGATTCAAAAACCTACAGATCTCATCGGTCAAAATGCTTATCGGCTACACGATGAATTATGCCGGGTAACAGGAGAGAAACATGATCCCTGTGTGATTGATGTTTTTCTTGCTGTTATAGACTTTATGGAAGGTGGAGATCCTGTTCCTTGGTGGGAATTTACTGCTGAACGGAAAAGGCATACTACTGGGGATCATAAGAGGTAATTTGATGATAGAGATAATTGATATTGGTGTTGAAAATGCTGTTGCCTATCGCTTGGAAGGAAAGATCACTGAAGAGGAAATGACTTCGATCTTAACTCTATTCAAAGAGAAGATAGAAAAAGGTGAAAAACTCATAGTGTATCAGGAAGTTGTAAGTATTGGCGGTGCGGAGTTCGATGCCATGATTGAGAAATTTAAATTCATTCGTGATTTTGGTTTCTCACATTTTGATCGGATAGCAGTGGTTACTCATAAGAAATGGCTCCACAAAATTGTCGATCTTGAAGACAAAATATTTCGAAATATAGACATGAAGGGGTTTTCTGTTGATCAAAAAAAACAGGCTGTTGAGTTTTTGAAGAATACATAACCAAGAGTAATTTATGCCTATAGGAACTTACAATGGAACCTATTCAGATTGTTATTACAGATATCACCAAATTGGAGGTTGATGCAATAGTCAACGCTGCAAATAATAGCCTTTTAGGTGGTGGTGGAGTTGATGGAGCAATACATAGAGCAGCTGGCCCCGAATTAGTAAAAGAGTGTAGAGCTCTCAATGGTTGCGCTACTGGGGATGCAAAAATAACTCATGGATATAATCTTCCTGCAAAATTTGTAATTCATACTGTCGGACCCATATGGAAAGGTGGAAGTAACAACGAAAGATCTTTACTGGCCTCATGTTATAGAAAGAGTTTTCAATGTGGAGTTGATAATGACTGTAAGACCATAGCTTTTCCTGCCATCAGTTGTGGAGCATATGGCTTTCCAATTGCCGAAGCCTGTGATATTGCAATGCGTGAAGTGCGTAATTTCTTAGACAAGACTGATGCAATTAGCACTGTTTATTTTGCTTGTTTTTCACCAGAGATAGAAAAAGAATTACGCAGGGCTAAAGAAGCTCAGGCGATTTTATTATGAAAACCACAATATCTGATATTTACAAAGGTTGGACTATTGTAGGTACACAACCCTTTCGGCTTTTTTCAACCTCATTATCAACACTCTACATTCTCAGATGAAGAATCCATGCCTGTCTCCAGCCGTCAAAAACCTCTTTCAGAAACCCAAAACATCTCACTGGACTATATTTGATAAAGACACAATCGATGAAGCAATTTTCAAGACACTGAATATCCGAGACAGGCTGCTCCTTGAGTTGATGGCCCGAGGTGCTATGAGAATAAGCGAAGTACTTGGACTGAGGCCGAATGATATTGATGGGCAGAAACTTTTACTCCATACACCGAAAAGTGGTCGGGAGCAGGAAATTGTCTTCATACCCAAAAAATTGAGCATCCGCCTGCTGTATTACGTCCGAGACAATTGCATTCCTTCAGACCAGTTAATATTTCCGATTACCTACGCTGGTGCTAGAAAAATAGTTGTAAAGGTTGGAAATATGGTAGGTATCAAACTTCGTCGACATGACCTTCGTCGCCATGCCGCTACCTATGCCTCCCGCTCAGGAGTTCCGATAGAGATTGTCAGTAAGGTCCTCCTTAGGCATGCGGATCTATCTACCAAACAAGGGTATCTCGGTAAGGTGTCCGAACATGAGGCAATCAGGTGGATCAAAGGCTTACATGGATAGGGCTACAGTAGTAAAGTTAACCGAGAAGCCATCTGAAAAGGTAAGACGTTAGATGTGGCAATATTAACGTCCACGATCACTTGCCCGGATACCGCGCCACTTTCGCCTGGAATGGAAGGCTGATGAATGTTTCCGTCTCGTGCCTTTTTCCATTCCTGCTCCATGATTTAGCCCATAAGAGGACATTATTTGTAGCAGATTTTCCACCTAACGGGATTTCGACATCAAATACTTGCCACAAATGCCTGACGAAACCCCTTTTAGGCTAATTGGAAAAAGAGAAAAAGGAAAATGGAGAAGCGCGATCCAGGGATCGTTGCAGTGCCCTTACGTCCCTTTTAGCGGAGAGATCCTGGTATTATTCGCCATCCGCCCTTTTATTCAGCAGGAGGAACATGAATGGCAGATCGTTCCTGCCGAAATTTTCGCACTGGTCCTCCATGGAGCCCTTGACGATATTATTCTCGCCGGTTGGCGGCGGGACGTTTTCTTTGCACTGCAGGTTGCCGTCGATGGTGTTGCGGATGATGGATAAACCTCCAGTGTTATAGAACGCCTGCAGATTGCCGCCGATGGTATTGTCGGCAGCGTGCAGGGAGCGTGTGTTGTCGTCGAACTGCAGGTCGCCGTCAATGTCCACACCGCGGATATCGGCTGCTCCCGATCCGAAGATCTGGATGCTGCCGCCGACGAAGGAACCGGGGGAGACGTTCACCAGGGCGGCTGCGCCGTCAGTCTGGATATTGCCATCAACGCGGGCGGCGTTAGCGTACAGGGTAGCGTTCCTGTACACCTTGATGTTGCCACTTACCCGAGTGGAGTTCAGAGTGCAGGTGGCGCCGGGCGGGACATCCAGGTTGTCCACGGTGACCGCGTCCAGCGTACCGGTACAGTTCTGGCCGGACGGAGGAGGCGGCGGCACGGGTGGAGTGCCGTCGAAATTTGCGCACTGGTCTTCCATGCTTCCTTCGACGACATTGCCACCGCCGGTCGGCGCCGGGACGTTCTCCTTGCACTGCAGGTTGCCGTCGACTCTGTTATTGAAGATCGAAACCCCGCCTGTGTTCTGGAATGCCTGCAGGTTGCCGCCGATGATGTTGCCAGCGGCGTTCAGGGAGCGAGTGTTGTCGTCAAACAGCAGATCGCTGTCGATGTCAACGCCGCTGATATCGGCTGCACCAGATTGTTTGATCTGGATGCTGCCGCCGACGAAGGAACCGGGGGAGACGTTCACCCGGGCGGCGGAGCCGACAGTCTGGATATTGCCGACCACGTGGACGGTATTGGCGTACAGGCTGGCGTTACTGTCCACTGTAATATTGCCTTCCACCCGGGTGCCGTTGAGGGTGCAGGTGGCCACTGGTGGGACGTAGACGTTGTCCTTGGTAATCTGGCCGACCGTACTTTCGCAGCGGTAGTCATCCGCCAGAGCGTTGCGGTTGTCGGCGACCGATGATGTCAGGGCCATGGCAACAATAAACAACACTGTTTTCCAGAGGGGTTTGCAGTGCATATCAACTCCTTGCCGTTCTCTTGCCGGCTGATGGTAATATGATATTCAAAACAGGCTGCATCCCCCGCTCGTCTTTCCTTAACGCCGCCCGACAACTATGTGGAAAACATCGCTTTGCAGGAGTTTGCCGGGGACCATAACCCCTTGGACAATACTTCCACATAATAAAGTAAATTATATTCCCGTTCTTTTGGCAAGGTGGCCGTTGGCCGTTCAAGGCCATGAGCGTCTCGCGCGAGTTCTACCAGGACTTCAACCGCTCTGGAATTCAATCCTTTTTCAGCACCAACGCTTTAAATCTTTGTGAGAAAATTACTCCTTCTTCAACTGAGTCCCAAAGTAATTCTGCCGACCAGTAATCCAGTCTTTTTTGATGTTATACAGAGAGATGGTGCGTCAGGCAACCTGAAAGATACCTCAAAAGTATGGAGCAACTTCAGTTTGAAGATTTGCAATGCCAACCTTATACGATACGTCAGTCATCCTGATGAAGATGTTTCCTTAGTCCGTTAGCCACTCCTGTTACTAAACCGCACGATGGGGTGTACTTGAATCGAGCGTCTACGTTATAAATTCTTCCAGAGATTATGTTTGATGGTCGCTTCAGTATTGGTGATAGGCCACCTGACTGTTACCTCAACAGCATCAACCAGGCTAATAAAACGTAGCCGATATTTATCGCTGGACATTGGTCGTAAATCCCATTACTGAGCAATGGGATCCTTGGGCAATACCTAGCAATTTTTTCAAAAAGATTAAGAAGGAATTGAACAAGACGCAATCAGAGTTTTGGCAACCGTTTTCGGGTGTTTATTTCAGCCTTTTCCGTGTGGATTCGTGTGTGACTTTGATAAGCCAAGTGGAGTAGATGTATAGCCAAAGCAGCCTTTTTAAACCTCATTATCAATACCTCAATCCCGGATATGAGGAGCTCTCGCCTGTCTGCTGTTGTTAAAATCTTTTTCAGAAACCTAAAGCATCTCATTGTACAATATTTGATAAAGACACCTTAAATGAGCCCCCCGATTTAGTAACCTTTCACAGTCCAATTAATATTTGCCAGTCCCAGCACAATGATGTTTTTTTTACAACAGATCCATTTCTGCAAATAGGGCGTAACTCCATAGAGCGGCTCCCAGTCCTTCAGGGACAACAGCCAATTCGCCCTGCTGAATAACGATGAGATCGTTGGTCTCAGTATCAGAGGATATAAAGGAGACATGGCCATCTTGAGACACAACAATAGCAACTGCCCCTGGTTGAGCATTGGCAAAATGGGCCGCTGACTGGTGTCTGGTTCCACCCAAATTCATGAGGTTCACTGTTGTGCCGTTGTCTCCTTCTACCGGTTTATATACGCGTATATTTGCCGGAGGAGTCTGGTTCTGGGCAGGGGTTATTTTCGCGCCAAAACAATAGACAAATCGGTCAAAAGACATGATCAGTGCGCCATCTACGGCAGTCAGTCTGGCGATATGTTTACATTGCTGGTCTAACTGGTGGCCCAGACGTTCGAGATGCTCCCTTTCCGCAGTTGTTTTGCTCTGGGATGCTGCACCGAAGAAATTTTTAACGGTAGTTATCAAGGAAGGTTTTTTAGTCACATCGTAATCACTTTCAAGAAAGACTGCCCCACCGGTATAGGGGACAGGGGTATCAATCGAACGCTGCCATTCGCCATCCTCAGGTACCACCAGCAGGGTTCCTCCTCTAGCATGTGCACGCATTTGTCTCGCGGTGTTCAAGAGCGACATATAACGCAGTAGATAGAGTATCCTATCTTTCTGTTTATCTTTTGGTGATGTTAGCTTAGGTATGACTGTTCTCATCAAGGAAGAGTGATTAATAAAAAACGCCTCATTGCCAGACAGTGCTGCAAGGCTTTTTCCTCCAAAAGTTATCAGCACACCCCCTGGTGCCATGGCTTCAACACAGAGGTTGGGGATAAGTGTGTTGACAGAACGTGTTCTAAATCCCCAGACAACTAATTTCTCGTCTTCGTTTGGCCAGACAGAGATATCAGCCCGTGGATTTTCGAGCGCTGCACCTAATTTTACTAGGTTGTTGACATCAAAGCTGATCGGCTTGTCAAAGATGAACGTATCGAAGGAGTCTTCTGCTGGACTGAGGATGATCGATATGGTCACAGAATTACCTTCGTCGGTGGCAAAGCTTGACCATACAGCAGCGTCGATGATTTGCGAAATAAGTTGCTGCGATGGAATTAAGGAAATATTCTGGAAGAGGCTGCCAACGATTGTGGTTGGCATAGTTGATTCAATCAACAGATGGATTCGTCTCGATAATTCTTCAATGAATCCGGGATTTAATGTATAGGCTGTGTGGATCATAGGGTATAGCTATATGCTGATCGTTTGAGGAAGGTTAGTGCATCGTGGCCCAATAGGTTGCTTAAATGTTTCTGCTAATTACTCCTGAATGATTGGTTCACTGAGAAATGGTGCAACCTCAGAACAACCTAACCAGAGGATTGCTGTAGTCAACAGTCGAGCCGCCCAGGGAGTCTCACCCCCAGGCTCTTACAGATCTGGACGTGAGCCTCTCGATTCATCCGGTTCCTCATGTCCCTTCCCTTCGCTCCATCTCCATTACAGAGACCTCATAACTCCTACAAGGTAATCCGCCCCTGTGCTCCGCATCGGTACTCTGATCCTGATGGGTTCACCACTTGGATTTCTCCCTTAGCATCGGAACGACAGGTTCCCACGTTCCACTCGAAAGCCAAGACCATGTTCACGCCACCTTTATGCCGGTCGCCGTTCGGGCAATAAACAGGCTCCTCCCGAACTTATCCTGGGATGGAAATAGGTCCCAGGCTCCCAGAGAGATCATCCATACCAGCTTTACTTTATCAGGATGGAGGTTGGATAATAAACGGTCTGTTGTGGCACAGCAGCCAAAATATACAACAAACCATACCTACACCAATCTGAATATGACCGAGATTCATTACAAGGGTACCAGGCCAAAGCGTGACCAGTTGCATTCCCATGCTTCCCAAGAACATTGCAAAAAAATTAATAAGCGCTGATGCGGATCCTGAATCCTCCTCCTGTTGTTCCAGCATCAAATGAGTACCTGGAACTCGCACCGTGATTGCCGCCATTGTAACCATTCCGACCGACAAGGCAAGCAACCAGGGAGACATATGACCAAAGACGGAAACAACTATTCCGCAAACAGCCATCAAAATAAAGCACCCGGTAATAATCAGTTTTGGTTCGACATGTCTCCTCATCCGCATATAGATCGTGGGGCCGACCATGGCACATGTGGCG
>NZ_BAAHYZ010000033.1:0-32153 GCF_054657295.1 Desulfocastanea catecholica | reverse complement strand
ATAGGTAGCGAATTTATTATAAAAATAATTCGCCATATCACGATGCAGGGCGGTTTCAGACATTTTTGTTCTGGCGCCGATGACCATATCGTATTGGGCTTTATACTCCAGTAACCGGGCGATATCTTCAGGGTTGTGCTGGCTGTCTGCGTCCATCATGACCACCCATTCACCTCTGGCCACCCGTAGACCTGATTTTATTGCCGCGCCATTGCCGATATTATACGGATGCGGCCAGACGTTCGCCCCGGCATCCATGGCCATTTTCATTGTTTTATCCGTTGAGCCGTCATCTATGACCAGCACCTCAAAATCCGGATGCAATTCTTTGACGCGGCGCACGGTATTGCCGATGCTTTTTTCTTCGTTATAGGCAGGTATCAACACGGTGACAGCTACATTTCTTGTATCACTCACGACACAGACTCCCTCAATTGGCCCAATCATGTAGCTGATAAGTGGCAACTTAAAAAAAAGATCGGTTTCTTTCAGCCTGGCGGATATTCCTCTGGAGTGCTTTTGTCAGCTCTCCATGTTATTTGTTATGGGTTAGCATATCTTTTCTCTCTGCTGGAATCAAGATTTTGTTTAGATTACCTGGAATTAGGTGGTGGGCGAAAACGATTGGTGTTAGCGGTTTTTTTTTCCTTTTGGTTACTGCACTGGGGGTGGATTTTGATTGGCTGGGGTGTCTTTGGCCTTCATTCTGGGATGCGGCGCATCCTGGAGGAGTTCCCATGCGGCGCATTGGAGCCAGGCACAGTGCGGGAATGACGAACAGTGAGTTTGATTCGTCATTTTGTATGAGGCTCTGATTCCAATGCAGGCTCCTTGCAGCACCGATTTAACCCTGTTCTGCTTGTATCTTTTCCAATACAGCTATCAACAAAGGTCGCACAGTCGGGATATCCTCCTTGACTGTCCGCCATACAACTTACAAACTTACCCCAGCATAGTCGTGAATCAACTTGTCCCGCATTCCGGCGAGACTTTTCCAAGGAATATCTTCAAACCGTCGTCGAAGATCAACCGGAATCTTCCTGGCAGCCTCGCCGATGATCTCAAGGCAGCGAATAACAGCAAAGGAGGTTTTATCATCGCCAGTGAACATAGGAAGATCCAAGCCGTTGGTAAATTCTTCGGCCTTGTCCATAGCCTCAAGAATATCCCGTAAATAATCCTGAACGAAACATGGTTTTTTCATATGGGCAAGACCTCTTCCAGTATCCGCTTGCCTATGGAAGGTTTAAGCGCCTCCTTTTGCACCAGGTCTACGGAAACTCCGAGAAGGTGTGACAGATCCCTCTCCAGGTCAAGAAATCTTAACATTCCAGGTACTTTTGAAAACTCAACCAGAACATCAAGATCGCTTCCCTTACGCTGTTCGCCTCGGACATACGAGCCAAACAGCCCCAGTGAGACCACAGCATATTCCCGACGCAAACGCGGCAACTCCAAGCGAAGCCGATTGGCTGCCGCCTGCGCATTTATTTTTTCTCCTCTTGCGTTTCCCATAATCCCTCGATTCATAGGTAACTGTTCACAACGTACAACTGAATTGCATGCCCAGATTCAAGAATATCATTGAGATAGAGCCGATAATGTCGTTCAGACATAAATCACGTCTTTGTGAGCCGTCTCTTTGACGATAGGTTTCAGGGTGCTCTCGATACCAAGGTCGACCTTTTTCCCCAGGCTCTTTTCCAGATATCGTTTGAGAGAAAAAAAAGGCTCTCATTTCGGGATGTACTCCACGTTTGTTTGATCTTTGAGATCCGCATCTGAAGGGATGATTCGGCAATTATGAGCGCGTGATGTCGCCACAATAATGGCGTCTGCCATGGCTAAATTGTCCTGCAGGGCAATATCCGCGGCAGCAAGTGCAAGAGTGTCGTCAAAGGGGATCACCGGAGAGTTTTTCATATATCCGGCAGCGAGCAGCGCCTTTTCTTCGCCAACCTCTCTCTTCAGAACCTTGTAAACTTCGTAAAGAATGATCGCAGGCATGAGGATGTTCTCTGGGGCCGTTAGATATTGTTTATATTTGTCGGCCAGCTGGCCATCGGTAAACCATTCCAGCCAACCACAAGAGTCAACAATAATCATGTGAAACGATCCTGTTTTTCCCGGTGATTATCGATTTTCGCGTCCCTGGCAATGCCTCTCAGCTCATCAAGAGAGACATGAGGAATGAGGATGAGCATCTTGTCTTTTTCTATGACTGTCAGTTTTTGCTTCGGTTTGAGGTTAAGATGCTCTCTGGCCGATTTGGGGATGACTATTTGATATTTACTTGAGATGGTCGCCTGCATGGTATTCTCCCTTTTGTTGATCGACAGGATAATTGTAAGATTTTTACGGGAGACTGTCAATTTTCATGTTCGCACACAAGCTTATACACCACAAGAGCATTTGGTCAGAGTATTTGAGGTCTGACCAAGCTATCTACCCGATCATTCAACACTTAAATCCAATAATACGTGTTTTCAGAGCTTAAAAGTACCTTTTCAGGGGCTAATTGGGCATTGTAAGCAGTTCCTTGCTCCCTCAGTTGATAATGATCATTGACTTCGCTCACCTTTCGCCCCATCTGCCTTGCGAACACCGCAGGTGATTACCGGATTCTCTCGCCCGAAAAAATGTAATGACATCGTCATTCCATCTGGTTAATGAGACGTTTGCCGTCTCGAAACGCGATTGCATCGATTGATCACTTGGGGTCGGACCCTTTTGCCTGATCCAGTATTTGAGCTACCGCGATGAGATCCCGAGATCTCGTAATCTTGCTCCGACGGCAGATTATATCGTTTTAATTGTGTGCGAACATTTTAAGGGGCAGAGTGGCTTGCAATGGAAAGGACAAGGCCCGTCAGAATTTCTCCTGCAGCCTCATGGGCGGATTATAACCGACGTGGCCAAATGCGCGATGAGTGGTATACTCGCAGAAGCTTGAGACAGTCGTCTTTGACCCGGTATGGGACGATAAAACGGGTATTGGCAACAATAAGCTCTCTTGTGCCAGGAACACGACCAGCCCGGCCAAGCCCTGGCTGTTCTTTTAAGAGTGAAACCGTCCTGATGATTTTCAGCACAACCTCCCCTGCTGCCAAGGGATCAGTTTGTGATATAAAAGAAAATGACATCACGCTTTGCAGTATGATAACATATTTGTTACTGTTTGGTTATGGAATGGCACTTAAATAGGAGAAAAAATAATGAACCAGCTTGAAAAAGAGCGAATTAAAAATGAGATTGTTCACTGTTTGAAAGGTGAGTCAGAGATCATGAAGATCATTATTTTTGGATCCTTCTTCACAAAGGACTCACCAAACGATATCGATATTGCTGTGCAGCAGGACAGCAATGAATCATATTTACCCCTTGCTCTAAAGTATAGAAAAAAAATACGACAGGTCGCAAAACAAATTCCTATTGACATAATTCCGCTTCGCACCGGAAAATTTCAGGGCGTGATGGCCGATGAAATTTCACACGGGGTAGTCATTTATGAAAGATGAAACAAAAAACTGGATTGCTTATGCCGGAGACAATTTACATTCGGCTATAGTTCTTTTCGAGAGCGGACTTTTAAATCCTTGCCTACAAAATATTCAGCAATCTGTTGAGAAAAGTCAAAGAACTGTTAATTGAATAAAGCACGGAGAAAGACACATACATCCATACATCATCATAGGGGTCGGACCAAGCTAATGAGAAACGACGCCATTTCTTACCATGTTTAAATCGATGTACGTGAGGCATCTGAAAAAATGCTCACCTGGCTCTACCAACACTAAGACTCCTTGCCTTGCAGATTATATTCCTTGATCTTACTTAACAGCGAAGGATAGCTGATCTCGAGCAGCTCGGCGGCCTGCGACTTGTTGCCATTCGTTTTCGCCAAGGCCTTGGCAATAAGGTAACTCTCAATAAAAACTTTCCCTTCTTTAACGGAAAAGGTATCCGGCAACAGATTCTCTGAGTGCGGACACTCTGGCTTGCACATCTTTACCGGCAGGCTTTCCGAGTTGATCCAGCCATTTTCGGCAAAGATGATCGCATGCTCCAGGACATTCTTTAATTCGCGGACATTGCCCGGCCAGGGGTAGCTACCGAGCAAGGCCAGGGCGCCGTGGGTAACGCCCTTGATGCGGATGTCCATTTTGCGGCTCTCGGTCTCGATCAAGGAGTGCACCAGCAGCGGGATATCGCCAGGGCGATCGCGCAGTGCGGGTATTTTTAGTTCAACGACATTCAGACGAAAGAGCAGATCCTGGCGGAAGTGTCCCTGTTGCACTTCATCTCCGAGATCTTTCGCCGTCGCCGCAAGGACACGGACATCGATCTTTCTGTTTACATTCGCGCCGAGGGGGCGGACTTCCCGTTCCTGCAGAACCCGCAGCAGTTTTACCTGCAATTCAAGCGGCAGCTCACCGATCTCATCGAGCAGCAAGGTGCCGCCGGCCGCCGCCTCAAACAACCCTTTATGGTCGGCATCGGCCCCGGTGAAGGCGCCCTTCATATAGCCGAAAAATTCACTTTCCAATAAATTCTCGGGGATGGCGCCGCAGTTAATCGTGACAAACGGCCCGCCGGCCCTGCCGCTGCATTGATGTATGCCTCTCGCGACAAGTTCTTTTCCGGTGCCGCTTTCCCCGGTTATGAGCACGGTCGTGTCGTGCCCTGCTACTCTTTGAGCAAGGCCCAGGATATCCTTAATGGCCTTGCTCTCGCCGATTATGTCGGCAAAGCCCCTGCCCTTTTCCAATTCCTCGACTTTTTGGCGAAGATGGCGATTCTCCTTTTTCAGTCGCACCCTCTCGGCAGCCTTTTCCAGGATACAGACAATTTCGTTGAGCTTGAAGGGTTTGGTGATAAAATCATAGGCACCAAATTTCATCGCCTGCACAGCCGTATCGACATTGGCAAACGCCGACATCATGATGATCGTTGCATCAATCTTTTGAAGTTTGGCTTCCTCTAAAAACCGCAGGCCATCCATCAGCGGCATTTTCAGGTCGCAGAGGATAAAGTCAAACGAGTTGGTGCCGGCATATTGCAGCCCCTGGCGGCCGTCTACGGCGGTGGTTATCTGGTACCCTTCTCGGCGTAAAGATGCCGATAACATATCGAGCATATTCGCTTCATCGTCTATTATCAGCAGGCTTTCGGTCGGCAATGTATTCATAATGTAACAGGATATATTACTGTTTTACCTGCGCCAATATCTGCAGCGGCAGGGTTATTTTCACCTCAACACCGGTCGGCACTACATTATCAAGCGTTATTGTCCCCTGCAACCTCTCCATAATAGTATGACAGACAAAAAGGCCCAGCCCCGTCCCCCTGCCGACTTCTTTTGTGGTAAAGAAGGGATCAAAGAGATAGGGATGCTGTTCTTCGGTGATCCCCGTGCCGTTATCCCGCACCCTGATGACCAGCCGCGCCTGCATGTTATTGTTTTGTTCCTGGGATGTGGCGATAACTATTGATCTATGCCTGCCCTGCAGCGAAGCCGTGGCGTCGGCGGCGTTAAAGAGGCAATTGAGCAGTACCTGCCTTAAGGCGTCCTTGTCGGCAACAACCGCATCATCCGCGGCAAAAAGTTTCGTGGTAATCGATGCCTTGGCAAAGTTTTTTTCCAGTGTGGCAAAGCTGACCACATCACCAATAAGCGCATTCACCGCCACCGTTTCCGCCTCCAGGCGATTCGGTGCGGAAAAATCGAGAAGTTGCCTGATCAGCCGTTTTATTCTGTCCAGCTCCTGCTGCGCCTTTTCGGAAAATTGCTGCTTTTCATCACCACTGAGATCGTCTCTGCCCAACAGTTCCACATAGCCCTGAATGATCGACAGAGGATTGCCTATTTCATGGGCCAGACCGGCGGATAGCCGCCCGGCCGTCGCCAGCTTCTCCGAGCGGACGACGAGGGCATTTTTTTCTTGCAACTCGGCATTGATCTCCTTCAGCGCAAACAGGTTTTGCCGGAGGGTCCGATTATCCTTTTCAACCCGGGCAAAGAGAGTATTGAGGCTGGTCGACAACTTCCGAAAGGGGCTGTCGTTATCACTGACGAGGAAGAGTTCCTGCTCGTCCGGACGATAGGTCTCGGCTTTTTGTACCAGGCTGTCGAGTGGCCGAAAAAAAAGATCGGCAATCCTGAAAAAACTTAACGTGCTGAAGAGCAGTACATTCACCAGCAGATAACAAAGGACGATCTTAACATCCTGTGCATATCTGGAATATATCGGCAGGAGTGAGCGTTCCGCGGCGAGACTGCCGATTGTCTGCCCGGTGGTGTTGACCAGCGGCACAGCGATGAGGACAACTTCATTGCCGAAGAGAAAAGTGTCCCAGCCTGCACCGGTAAAGGCGATGGAGGGTTTATTCTGTAACCTGGCCTGCTGTGAGAGCGTACGGAGTTGGTCGGTATATTTGCAGGGGGGCTGTCCTGTTATTTCCGTTTCTGTGTTTTCAACATAAGTGCATGTGAAAATTTCGTTTTCTGTAAAATCTTTATTGGCACTGGCGGAAACCGCCGCACGCTGGAGAGCTTGCCTCGCCCAGGAGACATCCTCCCGGATGGAGGCACGTACGCCGAGGAATATGACAACTACGCTCTGTAGCAACATCGCCATTACCAGCATAGTTGCGAATGTCAGCACGATTTTGGTTTTAAACTTTTTCTCTGTCATGCAAGCCGGCGTTCTGTCTTTCTTTACCCTCTTCTCTTCATCTAAATACTGCGCTTACAATCAATATAGCATGTCACGGAAACCGAAGGAAATTTTTTAAATTTTTTAATTGGATTAAACCGCTGGAACCCACGAAAAAGAAGTTTCGTCTGTCCATTGCCTTTTTGTGCTTGATGTGGTATTTAGTATCTAAATAAGTATTAAAAGGAGTCTAATATGAATACCATACCTGCCCAAGAAATTAAACGGCGCGGTATCGCTGCACTGGATGATCTCATTGCTGATGGCGACGTGCATGTGATCCGCAACAATAAGCCGCAATACGTGGTGCTTACCGAAGCTCGCTATCAGGCTTTGCTGGAGGCTCAAGACGAGGCGTACACCGCGCGGGTGCTGGCCTCACTGGCAGACATACAGGCTGGCCGTGCGCAACGCGGCACAGCGGCAGAGCTGCTCAAAGAGTTGGATCTGGCAGGTTGAAGCATGTACACCCTGGTATGGACATCCGGCTTTACCCGTTCGGCCGGCAAGTTTCTCAAGCAGCCCCCTGACTTGCGGGAGAAGTTCGCTGCAATTCTCCGTGATCTGGAGCATGACCCTTTTCAGCCGCATCTTCGATACCATCATCTTGGTGGCCGGCTCAAGGGTGTGCAGGCAATCAGCATCACCTCCAGCTACCGTCTTACCCTGTCCCTCGTGATCGCGGATCATGAAATCTATCTGCTTGATGTCGGCAGTCATGACGAGGTGTATCGATGAGATCGACGTCAGGATGATTTACCTGTTTTACAATAACCGCCTCTACGCACTCAAGAAATTCGTTCGAAGGAAATCTTGCATTATTTCGTCAAACTCACCATAATGTAATTACGGTAGTTACGTTGCCATACAATCTTAATTATAGAGGGTACGCTATGGAAAAACATGTACGCGCTCGAGATATAAAAATAATCCCCATAGGTAACTCCTTAGGTGTCCGCCTACCAAAAAATCTCTTAAATAAATATGGTTTAACCGGCTCGTTAGTCCTCGAAGAAACGGACCAAGGTCTTCTCCTTCGAAAAAAACATGACGACAAACTTTCCTGGAGCGATACCTATAAAGCCATGGCTGAAGAGGATGAAGACTGGAACGATTATGATGCTACTCTTTTAGATGGCCTGGAGGATGACGACATTGACAAGTCCTAAACGTTACCAGATTTATTTTGCAGATTTGATTCCAACCATCGGTTGTGAGATCAATAAAATCCGTCCAGTTGTTGTCATTAGCGGCGATGAAATGAACGCTCATTTGCAAACTGTCGTTATTTGTCCTTTGATTTCAAAGCTCCATCCGAAATGGAGAACGCGGTTGCAGATTAATTGTGCCGACAAACAAGCCGAAATCGCTGTTGATCAAATACGAACAATCAGCAAAAAACGTTTGAGGCAGAAAATTGATCAACTATCTGTTTCTGAAGCCTCTCAGTTGCGAAGAATAATCACCGAAATGTATGGTGAATAAAGAGTATAATATCTCGACATCCCTCGTTGTCATGCGGCGCATGTGAAGTGCAGCACATGAAGTTCCCACGCCGGAGCATGGGCACCAGTGCTGATGCAGTCGCCGATGTGGAAGCACTGCTGTTAGTCCTTACCTTTGCCGACCCACCGCCCTTTCGGTCCACAACGTCAGGCCTCAGGTAGAATTCTGGTTCCCATGCTCCAGCGTGGTAACCGAAAGTGACGCTCCAGCGCCCCTGGTTATAGTTCAACCACATTCAGCCGAAAGAGCTGATCCTGGCGAAAGTGCCCCTGTTGCACCTCGTCACCGAGATTTTTCGCCGTGGCCGCCAGGACACGGACATCGATCTTTCTATTCATGTTTGATCCAAGGGGCCGGACTTCTCGCTCCTGCAAAACCCGCAGCGACATTACCTGCAATTCAAGCGGCAGCTCACCGATCTCGTCAAGCAGCAAAGTGCCGCCGGCCGCCGCCTCAAACAAACCCTTGTGGTCGGAATCGGCGCCGGTGAAGGCGCCCTTCATATAGCCGAAAAATTCACTTTCCAGCAGATTTTCTGGAATGGCGCCGCAGTTAATCGTGACAAACGGCCCGCCGCTCCTGCCGCTGCATTGATGTATGCGCCTGGCGACAGGTTCCTTCCCGGTGCCGCTTTCCCCGGTTATAAGCACGGTCGTGTCGTGCCCCGCAGCTCTTGCCGCAAGACCCAGGATATCCTTAATCGCCTTGCTCTCGCCGATGATGTCGGCAAACCCCCTGCCCTTTTCCAGTTCCTCGACTTTTTGGCGAAGCTGGCGATTTTCTTTTTTCAGTCGTACCCTTCGGCGGCCTTTTCCAGGATACAGACAATCTCGTTAAGTTTGAAGGGCTTGGTGATAAAATCATAGGCGCCAAATTTCATCGCCTGCACAGCCGTGTCGACGTTAGCGAAGGCCGACATCATGATAAAATTATTCCAGAATAAGCTTTACGAACTTGTCGTGATTCTCTTCGGGAACGGACGAAGAAGTAACTGCCATTTCTCCGGTGATTTCCATCAAATCTCCACCGGCTTCTGTCAATCTGACCTTTCCTGTGACCGGTGCAAGCCGGGAACGTATCTCTCTTTGTTTTCCTTCCCTTACAATCCTCCCCTCAGCGACAAACCGGGCCAAGCGGTGCTGTAGGCTTCGCCGACTGATGGCATCCTTAAAATATGCGTGGATGAGCATATTGCGAAAGTCCTTAACTTCTCGCCATGGCACATCTGGATACAATCTCAAATTCACGAACGACCGCTGAAATACGCATCCGCTCCTTGCAGAAAATGTCATATGTGATCCCTTCAACGTACAACTGAATTGCATGCCCCGATTCAAGAATATCATTGAGATAGAGCCGATAATGTCGTTCAGACATAAATCACGTCTTTTTGAACCGCCTCTTTGACGACAGGTTTCAGGGTGCTCTCGATACCAAGGTCGACCTTTTTCCCCAGGCTCTTTTCCAGATATCGTTTGAGAGAAAAAAAGTTCCTCAAGGTTTTTTTTTCATCCTCGAGCTCGACCATAAGATCGATATCGGAACTATCGCAGGCGGCCTGGCGAGCATAGCTGCCAAAGTAACCGTGCAGGCCAATTGGCGTGTTACTTTCCGCTTTGAAAACGGCGATGCCGAAGTTGTTGATTATGAAGATTCTCATTAGGTGAGAACATGAGAATGCACAACCCTCCCCATCCCGGCGAAATCCTCAGTGGACTATGGCTTAACCCCATGGGCCTGTCAGTCACTAAAGCCGCGCTTGCTCTTGGAGTCAGCCGTAAAACTCTGTCAAAAATTGTCAACGGCAATGCCGGCATTTCACCGGAGATGGCGTTTCGTCTGTCCATCGCCTTTGGTGGAAGCCCGGAAAGCTGGATGGGGCACCAGGTTGCCTACGACCTCTGGCGAGTAGAGCAACATAAACACGAACTGAACATCAAACCTTTCCTTGTCCACGGGCTTCATTGATTCGGTGTTGGTGTCGGTGGTTACCATACGCTGCATGGTAACCTTCCGGTGACTGCGCCGCAGTCCAGCTATGGTGCCTGACTGACCTCCAGCCATAATTTTATTACTGATAAGCGCCTTGACATGCCATGAAAATAAAATTAGAATTAGACTTAATTTAGGTCAACCTCAATTTAAGGTTAAAATATGGTTACTCTTTCTGTTTCTGAAGCAAAAATGAAATTAAGTGCCCTTGCCGATTCTGTAAACAAAACTCATGAAGAAGTTGTTATTACGAAAAACGGAAAACCCATTGCTGTCCTGATAAGTCCCGATGAATTTGAAAGCTGGCGGGAAACAATGCGAATCCGTTTTGATGCAGATTTTATGAAAGAGATAAAGAAAGGGCTGATTGAGCTGAAGAAAGACAAAGCATCGCTTTATACCCTCGAAGAGCTCTTTGATTGATCGATCATGCCTGGCGATTATCTTCTAAAAGTACCAGAATCAGTGGCTTCTCTTATCCGTGGTCTGCATCCGCTTATTAAAACGGACATCAGATCTGCTTTGCATTTTTTGGTACAAAACACCAATAGTGGCAAAGCTTTAAAGGAAGAACTTCACGGACTAAGAAGTTATCGTGTTAAAAGATATAGAATTATTTATCGAATTCTACCTGCAGAAAAAATCCTGGAAATAATTGCCGTAGGACCAAGGAAAAATATTTACGAAGAAACCTTTACGATTATAAACAAAGAGGGAAAATCATAATTCCACTCAATTTTCTACTCCCTCCCTGGTTGCCGCGTTAAACATGGTGGCTTCAGCTGCAGCTCAGTTTCGATCGGCCTTCCGCACCAGATCGCATAACTCGTCGGCCATCTCGTTGATGAGGCTTTCATCCTGGCCCTCGACCATGACCCGGATCACCGGTTCAGTGCCCGAGGGTCGGACGAGGATTCGCCCGGATCGACCGAGTTTTTCTTCGAGCCTGATGACGGTTTGCGGAAAATTTTGAATGGATGCCACCTCGATTTTCGTCGAGGTCCGGACATTTTTCAACACCTGCGGAAAGCTGGTCATAACGGTAGCCAGCTCGGAAAGCGGCTGCTGGCGCTTTTTCATGATCGCCAGGAGCTGCAGTCCGGCGAGAATGCCATCGCCGGTGGTGATATGATCAAGGAAGACCAGGTGGCCGGACTGCTCCCCGCCAAAGGAATAGCCGTTTTTCCTGATGCATTCGACCACATAGCGATCGCCCACCGCCGTGCGCACCATCTTGCCGCCCATCTTTTCCATGGCCACTTCCAGACCCATATTCGACATGACCGTGGACACCAGGGTCTTCTTCTTCAATTTGCGCTGCGTCATCAGTTCCTGGGCACAGATGGCCATGATATGGTCGCCACCGACGATCTGACCATGCTCGTCACAGACGATCAAGCGGTCGCCGTCGCCGTCGAGAGCCAGACCGATATCGGCACCGAGCTCTTTCACCTTTGCGGCCATCTTCTCCGGGTGCAGAGCGCCGCATTCGTGATTGATGTTTTTGCCGTCGGGGGTAGCGGATAAGGTGGTCACCCTGGCGCCCAGTTCGGTGAAGACATGGGGAGCGACGCCGTAGGTGGCGCCGTTGGCGCAGTCGAGGACTATATGAAATTGATCGAGGGTATAATTGCGCGGAAAGGTGCTTTTCAGAAAGACAATGTATCTCCCCTTCGCGTCGTCGATCCTGGTGGCCTTGCCCACTTCATCGGCCACCGGCCGGAGTTCGGCCATCTTCTGCGAAAAGATCAGGTCTTCGATATGCGCCTCCACTGCATCGGGAAGCTTAAAGCCGTCACTGGAAAAAATCTTGATGCCGTTATCCTGAAAAGGATTATGCGAGGCGGAAATCACCACCCCGGCATCGGCCCGCATGGAGGTGGTGATAAAGGCTATTCCCGGGGTAGGCAGCGGCCCGACCAGGAGGACGTCGACGCCCATCGAGCAGATTCCCGCAGCCAGGGCGTTTTCCAGCATATAACAGGACTGCCGGGTATCTTTGCCGATGACGATGCGGTGGCCCTTGGCCTTATCCTTGACGATGAAGGCAATAGCCCGGCCGACCTGCATGGCTATTTCTATGGTCATGGGGTAGATGTTCGCCACCCCGCGAATGCCGTCTGTTCCAAATATTTTTCGCATTATTCAACCAGCTTTCTTTTTGCTTGTTCATTTTTAAGCATTTTGACAGGTGAGGTATTTTCATCGCCACCGCCTGATGCGTCTTCATCATTTACTGCTGGAGCCGCATCTTCAAGCTTCTCCGGAGTTTTTCCCCTATCGACGACTCCTTCCTCAACACCTTTTCCTTCCGGTCGGTCCGGTTCCGGTGGCGTTTTCCGCATCGATCCACCGAGATCATTAACCAGCGACACCGAACCCGGGACAATAGACAGGATTTCGATCGGCAATGCCACATCGTCTCGCGGGATGACTTTCACTTTCAAGGTGCCGCCCTCCTCCTCTTGTATCGCCGTCACAACGAGCAGGTCCCTCGGATCAATGGACTTGCCAAGCAGTTTTTTGGGAATATTGGCAGTGACTTCAACAGTTTTCGACTCAACATCACGCTTTACCCCATCGATCACGGCATGCACCACCAGCCCTGCCATGGTTTTTGTTACCGTCGCCAGGCCAATGCTCAATTCGGCCGTCACCGAGGTTTCCCCTATAAGCTCAATAATCGCCGGATCCAGCTCCAGGGGCATCTGCAGTTGGATCGATTCTTTCATGCCGGTAAGATTTATCGCCCTGGTGTAGAGTTCATCAAACTGCGAGAGGATGGTCAGCGGACCAGTAATGGTTATGACATCGGGATCGATCTTGAGCGATTTAATATAATAGCCATCGGCAACTTCTCCCACCGTCCTGGCGGAAACAGGGAACTTCTTTTGAATAAGCTTGTCCAGCGACAGGATAATGGATGACGGCTGCACTCTCTGGACGGTGATGCCGCGCGGAACCGGTACATGTTCGTTGTCATTTTCAATCACCATGGTACCCGGAGTGGCCGCGGAAAGATCGACCTGCCTGGTTACGGCCCGACTGGTCATCTCCAGGATCAGCGACCGGGGGCCGCTGACCGTTACCTCGATCTCCTTTTTAAACTGATTGGAAATAACCAGATCCCGAGGCAGGTTGATAATTTCGATGGGAATCATGACATTTTTATCCACCCGATCTTCCCCGCCGACGTAATACCACAGCACAACGGCAAGAACAAGCGAGATAAATTTCAGCAGCCAGTCCTTGGAAAAGAGCCTGGTCAGATTGATTTTTTTGATTTTGCGGAAGAACGAAGCCAGAGAATTTTTCATCTTTTCATCCAGTTTTTCCAGGAGGATGAGTTGTTCTTAGCGACAAAGATTGCCCTGAGACTGTTGGTGAGACTGATTTCATTTTCAACGGTGGTCAAGGCCCCATGTCGTACGATAGAAATCTCCTGGGTCTCCTCCGAGACGACCAGAACCACCGCATCGCTTTCCTCAGTCAGGCCGATAGCCGCCCGGTGCCTGGTGCCGTATCGTTTATTGATATAGGGATTTTGCGTAAGTGGTAAGATACATCCTGCGTGCTGGATCCTGCCGACACTGATAATAACCGCACCATCGTGCAGGGGAGACACCGGCATGAAGATGGAGATAAGCAGTTCCTTCGTCAGTCGGGCATCAAGTTCAAAGCCGGACTCGATAAAATCGCCAAGATTGGTCTCTCTTTCAATGACGATCAGTGCGCCGATGCGTCTTTTGGCCAGATAGAAAAGGGTCCGGATGATCTCTTCGAGTTCCTTGTCGGCAACTTCGGTCGGTTTGTGAAATGGTGACTTGCCCACCCTCGTCAGCGCCCGCCGAATGTCCTGCTGAAAGACGATGATGACGATCAGCAGGATAGAACTCAGGAACGTCTGCAGGATCCATTTAAATGTCGCCAGGTCAAAAACACTGGCGAGAAAATAGCCGATGGTCAGAATAACGATGCCGACCACCATCTGCACGGAACGGGTACCGCGGATGATGGAAATCACCTGGTGGATGACAAATGCCACCACAAGAATATCAACAAGATCCTGCCAGCGAAAATAGCTGAAAATGTCAAGCATGCGCGCCTTGTACTCTTAAGTTTCCACTGCTGTGTAAAATAATTTTACCTTCAGATGCATTCGACCTAAGAGCCTGTCCGAGAATGTCTTTTTCCCCAGCTCCGCGTTATTTCAGAAAAATAATGCCCGCAATATTATCTCAATATTATCTATATGGCTGTGCTTATTTTTCTAAAATGCCTTGATCTGAAAAAAAATGCCTATTCTCGGACAAGATTTTAGGAGGTCTTCTTTATTTGTACGATTAAATTACAGATATTTAAAGGTTTTTTTCGGTATTTGCTGAAAAATCATGCAAACCTGTATTTAACCATCGATCAGCGAAGCCCCTGCTGTTGCTCCCCCTCGAGCAGCGACAGCACACGACAGCGTACCGGTTTGCTGCATTTTTCCGGTGCTATATGCCCATTGACTAGGTACAATCATTATGGCGTCGTAAAAATTCTTCATCTGCGAGGAGGAATATAGCACAGGAGAATTCATTTTTGACACTCTTTTTGCGGTATTTTTTCTCTTTTCCTCAGGCGGCACAGGAATGAAAAATATAGCCGGCACAGTACATCTTCAATTTACATATTCGTATCCATACGATAAGAATATGCATCAACAACCTTCGACCTGTTTTTCAAGATGATGGCCTCCATCGTTTGATGATGATCGATACTCTTCTACCTGGATTAAACCGTTATGTCCGATCGTTTTGGCACTATTCCCATACAACCGCCAGAATCTTCTCGTCCCGACAAAAAACCCAGCAAAAGAGCTTCCAGGGGACCGGTCGCCAGAACAGCAAGGCCTAAAACCAAAAAACCGTCGATTATCAGAACCTGGGGCTGGCTTGTGGCGCTGGTGGCGATATTTGCACTCTACACCATCTTCGGTTTCTGGGGAATTCCCTATTACGTAACGAAGCTTCTCCCGGAACATTTCCAGGCACAGACCGGGATGGTGCTGCAGCCGACTGCGGTTACCTTCAACCCGTTCAGTTTTCGCTTGGCAACCGGGGAGGTACGGCTTGTTGCACCGGCAGATGATCGCCCCATCATCTCGCTTCGCTCCTTCGAGGCCGACGTCGCCCCTGTCACTCTTTTGCGCCTGAACATGGCCTGCACGGCAGTCACCGTACATGAGCTGCAGCTGAACATCGCCAGAGAGGCAGCCGGCACGTATAATTTCCAACGCATCTTCGGAGAAAAAAGAGACCGCGATCTGTCGGAGATATTCGATTTCTCCGATCTGCCATTTTCTTTTTCTTTGAATAATATCTCCATAAAAAACAGCGGCATCACCTTTCATGACGTCCCGACCGGCAAAACGCACACCATTGAAAAAATGCATCTTGACCTGCCGACTTTTTCCAATAGTCCCTTCCAGGCAGATCAATATCTCCGGCCCCATTTTTCGGCGATCGTCAACGGCAGCCCGATAGAACTTTCCGGACAGGCGCGCATGGCCGATTCCCCCGGCGAAGACCAGGCAACCAGGCTCGCCATGGATGTTCATGATCTCGATCTTACCCTCTATTCCGGCTATCTGCCGGTCAGCCTGCCCATGGAGTTCACCAAGGGGGTCGCCAACGGTACAGTCAATCTGCTCTTTAATCCACAGGCTGAAGGCACAGACAAGCTGTCGATAGGATTTCAGCTGCGCATCTCCGAAGCCGAACTGAATCGGCAAGACCCGGCAGTCAGCATTTCCGTACCGACCGCTCGCCTGAACGGTACCCTGCTCGCCAACTCCAGAACAATTCACTTTACGGAAATAACCGTCAAGGAACCGACCCTCAGCTCCTTTGCCGCATCAATGCCGGCCGCCGGCAAACACCCGGCAAAGCAGGAAGGACCGACCTCACCTTCGGCTGCCGACCCGACTGCAGGCACCCCTTACACCCTGATAGTCGACCTGCTTCACGTGGATAACGGCACCATGCGACGGTTTCCCGAGAAAAAAACCAGCCGGCCCACTTCAACCTGGAACGCCTTGCAACTGCGCGTCAAAGACTACCGTTCTGCGACGGAAAAACAGGGCAACCTGGCTGCCGGCTCCTTTAGCCTCAAGGGAGAAAAGGACGGCAGCGCATCTCATTTTTCCTGGCAGGGAAATTTTTCTTCGCCAAACAGTATAACCGGCAAGCTGACCCTGCTGAAGATGAATGGCCAGGATCTCTTAAAAATCGTCGATCCCGCCCCGCCCTTGCAACTCCAGGGCGTTGCCGATCTGCAAGGACAACTCATCCTCATGTCGCATAAAGAGCTGTCGCCACCCTTTCGCTATAAACTCGTTGATGCCGAGGTGACAGTCGAAAATTTCGCCCTCATGGATCAAGACAAAAGCATACTGACGGCACCGCTGGTCAAATTTGCTCCGCTGAGCTTTACCGATGATGCTCTTCATTTTGGCAAGGTGCAGTTGCAGAAAGCCGACGCACAATTTATCTCTGGCCGGATTCCTCAATTCTTCACCTCTTTTGCGGCTGGCAAATACCGCTTGCAGAGTATTGATTTTGATGGCCAGGTAACCTTTACTTCTGAAAAAAAACCGGACCAACAGCTTACCTTTACCGAGGTCTCCTGTAAAGCCGAGGAACTCGACAGTTCGCAAAAAGCACCGGACAATCTTACCGTGATCGGCAAAACCGCAGCGGGCGGCATGTTCAAGGCCCAGGGAGGTGTTAGTCTGGCGCCATTTTCCACAACCATGCAAACAGCGTTTCGCGAGCTGCCGGCAAAAAATGTTTTCTCATTTTTCAGCACCTCATCGTTTCTGCGCGACCTTGAAGGAAATTTGACTGGTAATGGCCAGCTGATGCTCCCGCCGAAGAATTTTGCCGGCGAACTGCAACTAACGGATTTCACCAACAAAGACGCAAAGGGTGCCTCTATGTCCTGGCAAAAGGCCACCTTTCAGGACGTGAATTATAGTGCCCGCCCCTTGCACCTCGGCATGACCTCGACCAAAATAGATCAAGCCCGATTTTCCTGGGACATCACCCCGGACGACAATGGGCCGATGCACGATCTCGCCGGGATTCTTAAAAAATATGTATCGCAAGGTGACACTCAGGCCGTCGACAAAGCACCAATTGCCGCCTCCCCCGTCGATATCGAGGAGATTGCTTTTACCAACAGCACAATACAACTGCATGACCACCGACTGACACCGCAGTGGCAGGCAGAGGTTGTCGATTTTGCAGGTAAAATAAGCGACATTGGCTCGACAGGCACCTCCGGCGAGAGTGCTTTTTCCTTTACCGGGAAACTCGACAACATCCCCTTTACCATCGAGGGGGCAATGGATGCCATGGCCGATGACGATAACGGCGCCTTTCGGTTTTCCCTGGCAAACTACCCGCTGGCCTCTTTTCATCAGCAGCTTGCCGCACAGACAGATGTCGATACCAGCAACGGAGAACTTACACTGACACTTGACTGCAGCTGGCAGGACGGGAAATATAAAAGCTCCGGCAATGTTGTTTTTGCTGACGTTCAACCGCTTGAGGCGGCGTCCGACTCTGCTCTGCCCCTTGCCCTGCTCACCGGTGACGATAATACTTTTCAACTCGATTTTGATTTTTTCAGAAGTCAACCGGTGGCGAAAACCACGCTGTTCAACGAACTCCTCGCCTCCTTCCAGAAACAGATCGTCAAAAGCGCCGTTTCGCCTTTACTGCTGGCATCAGGCGATTTCAGCGACCTCATCGGCAACGAGTTCGTTGAATTTCGGCCCGGTGAATTCACCCTCACGGATAAGGGTCGGGACGTGCTCATTCGCTACGGGGCCTTGCTGATCGCCCATCCGCACGTCGGGCTTGCGCTGTCAGGTGGTGTCGACCAGACAATCGACCGAGACGCCATGAAACAACGGTTGACCACCATCGAGCAGCAACGGGTAGAACAGGAAAACGAAAAACTCTTTACCAAATGGCAGGAGAAAAAAAATCTCTACGAAAAAAATCTTGCCGAACAGCAAAAGAAGATGGCTGCGGGAGGCAATATCGTCGTGCAGGATATTCCCGCGGATATTCTCGCTGGATTTACGCCGATCCAACCCGTGCCGGTGGTGGTTGATGAAGCAATGCTCCTTGAACTGCAACAAAACAGGATCAATATCATCTCCGCATACTTGACCAGCCAGGCGGCATTGCAGGACGAGCGAATATCCATTGTCACACCTGACAGCCTGGCCGACAATCCGCATGGCACCGGCCCTGCCGTCACCATCGCCCTGACGGCAATCAGTGAATGAAAGAAAATATCGTCAAACGAAACATCACCGGCTTTTGCCCGGTGTCGGGAAAAGGCACTGGCCTGGCCGTGCAGCATCTCCGGGGTAAGGTATGAGCTTTCCTGTCGATTTTTTTATCGATGCCGAATACCTCAAACCCCTGCTCGGCTGGCTGGCCCTCTTTTCTCTCGGTACCTTTGTCCTCAGCCTGGTCCTTATTCCTGTTGTTGTCGGCAGACTTTCCTCGGATTGTTTTCTACGGCTGCACCTGAACGACAAGGTCATGCCCCCGCCCTCTATCGCCTCGGTAATCGGGGTAATTCTTCGTCACGGTCTCGGCATAGTGCTTCTTTTTGCCGGCATCGTCATGCTTTTTCTTCCCGGTCAAGGGCTGCTGACCATCCTGCTCGGTACTTTTCTCGTCTCCTTTCCCGGCAAGCGCAAACTCATCCTCAGTCTTGTTTTTCAGCCGAAAATACAGCACAGCCTCGATTGGCTGCGAAAAAAGCGCGGCAAGCCGTTATTTCTCTGGCCGCAGGCTCCAGGCAAGGTCGATGAACATTGATTTTTCCCCTTGTCATCGTCGGCTATGGTTTTGGCGCAAAAGGTTGATAGAGCGGGTCACCGATCAGGATGGTCTGCCAGGAGAGAAAAGGCAAGGAAACCAGGTAGGATTCGCCCAGACTCATATACCCTTCCACCAGCCGGCCAAAAAACAGCTCCGGAAGAGGAAACCCCTGGACATAGGGTTCATACACCGGACCAACGGTGGCTGCGACCCCCTTTTCGAGCATTTTCAAACACCAGAGCGGCCGACTGCTCTCTTTTAAACTGGCACACTCGCCACTGGCAATGTGGTAACCGATCGCTCCCTGCTGCCAGGTAAAGCTGTCCACATACTTGCCCAGAGAATACCACCCACAATATAAGGCGGTCTCCGGGCAGCTGTTTTCGGCAAAAAGCTCTTCCTGGGCATCAACAGTTACCGCCATTCTTTTTTGCACCGCCGCGGCAGCGTTATGTATCGATTGATCATAGAGATGGTATCCGGACAGGTTGTTTTTCTCAGTAGCCGGCCAACGCGCATCGAAATAGCCCTTGCCCTGCAGCCCGCTCTTTTCCGCCTGCAGGCTGTCATTTATAATCCGATACACCGTTGCCGTATCAGGACCGTCCAGACGACAGACCAGAAGCACCTGGTCTGTCGTCAACGACAGATCATCTTTGTGAAAACCAGGGAAATAGGGGTTTTTTATCCACCCATCCAGGGCATAGTCGCCCGCCTGCACCAGCGCAAGCTCCGAATCGACGGCCGCCCGCATAGCGGTATTGCGTAGCCTGTCGATATTGTCGGCTTGTTCTTTTTTGTCCAACGCCTGGCTTTGTTTCAGCTCTCGGATCTTCTCCAGATCCTGCCGGTCCGGAACAGGGGGTGCAACTTTCAACGGGACGCCGTAGACAAGAACTATGGCCGCAATCCTGTTCTTTGATTCTAACGTATTGAGGCTGTCAAGCACCTTTTTCTTGAGAGTATGGTCATACTCTTCCCTGGTCATGGTCTCGCTCAACGTAAGCGACAGAGAGAGAAAATTGGCCCTGGGGATCGATCGGCGATCCATATAATAGCGAGCAAGATCAACACTTCCCACCATTCTTCGGTTAGCCACTACCAGAATTTCTTCCGGCTCAAGACTACAACAAGGTCTTACCCAGCAGAGTGTCAGTACGACCAGAAAAAAGCTGGTTACATTGAACCATTTGTATTTATTCATTTTTCTTGAAATATTTATAAAGTTCGGTAAATAGAATTTTTTCGGAATTCTGGATTTTACTTTATTTAAATTTTATACGTTATATAATACGATGCCTATAAGTACTTGTAGAGTTCTCAATCGAACGTGCAGAATCATTTCCACCTAACCCTAATAAACGGCCAAATACCTTCAGGCAATTCTTTGCCGAAGGTACGAAGGCGTTATGCTATTGTTTCGCTATGGAAAGCTCAACCGACGATATCAACCGAATCATCTCCAATCAGAAAAATCTCCTTGAAGCTATACCGGCCATGGTCCTGCTGGTCAAAAATGGTTCATCGATAGAATACATGAACCCCAGTGCACGGAATTTTCTGGGTGATCTTTGCAAGCTCCCTGAAAACGCGACTCCCCAGCAAAAAACAACGTGTTGCAAGTTTCTCGAATTAGTTACCAAGACTATCCAGGACAACGAGATAGGCAACACTCTGGAAACCACTTTTTTTGAATCGCATCTAGAGTACACGCTTGCACCGTTCACAGGATACAAAGGGGACGCGCTCTACTGGTTGTTCATGCGCGACCTCACGGAAAACAAGAATCAATTAGCCGAACTTTCCCTATTCCATAACAGTATCGAAACCATTCTGTCCCATAAAATAAATGAACTGAAAGAAAGTCAGATTATGCGGCGAAAGTTGACCAAGGAGTTGAATTCGTTAAAAGAACACCTCCAGGAACAACCCGCCGAAGGCAAGATGGTTGGCTCCAGTCGCGCCCTCAGGGAACTTCGTGACATGGTTTTTCAAGTAGCCAAATCCGACGCAACCATTCTCATAACCGGAGAATCGGGAACCGGCAAGGAGCTTGTCGCCAATTTGATCAGAGAAAGCAGTAACCGAAACAACAAACCTTTTCTAAAAATCAACTGCAATACGATTTCCGATTCTCTTTTGGAAAGTGATCTTTTCGGCCACGAAAAAGGCTCGTTTACCGGGGCTGACGGCAAACGAATCGGTAAATTTGAAGTGGTTGACGGCGGTACAATTTTCCTTGATGAAATAGGCGATATAAGCCCACGCATGCAGGCGGCTCTGTTAAGAGTTCTGCAGGACGGAGAATTAATCCGGGTAGGCGGAAATATGCCTATTAAAATCGACGTGCGCATTATCGCCGCGACCAACCGGGATCTTACCGCGATGGTCCAGGATGGCAGCTTCCGACTCGACCTGTTTTATCGTCTCAATATAATAAATATTTCAATACCACCCCTGCGCGAACGTAAAGAAGATTTAATCGACCTGACCACGCATTTTATCCGAAGGTACCGCCAGGCCTTCAAAAAGGAGATAAATTTTTTACCCCAGTCAATTCTCGATCGTCTGATGGAACATGACTGGCCGGGAAATATTCGCGAACTGGAAAACGTTATCCAACGTGCTGTACTCATGGCAAAAAATAATGTTATAACTGAAAATGAACTCTTTTTTGATGTGCAGCCGGGCGACAAAAACCAGACACCATACGATAACTATCTGCAACGCTTGGATGGGCGTACCCTGAAAGATATGGTCGCCAGTATTGAAAAAGATTTCATTATCTATTCCCTGGAAAAAAACCGCGGCAATGTGGCCGAGACGGTGCAGCAGCTGGATATTGGTAAGACGGCGTTTTACGACAAAATGAAACGATATCAGATTTCGCCGAAAGACCATAAATAGACGGCAAAAGGACAAAGGGCATACATATTGCATAGATACCTGAAGGATATATCAAAACATTATCAGGTGTTCGTAAATAGTATCCCTTTTGAATGAGAGACGGCATGTGACAGAAATAAAGCGTAAGCGCGTGGCTATGTGTCCTTATTGGTCAACCGTTTCGATGAAATGCAGCATAAGTAAAGGTGGTCTTTTCATTCCTCTGGATGATCATGCAGAAACTTACTGCTACACTCTTCATTTCGGATCGTGCAGCCAATACATATTTCATTCGGAAAACCAAATTTTACTGCAGGGCCGATTTAAGAAAGGCGCAGAGAATCGTCGAAAATATCTGCGTTTTGAGACCTCTTGTTCTGTGATTATGGTTAAAATATTTGAATTCGGTGACAGATTGTCACATTTTATACCAGAGGCCAGAACCATTGACCTGAGTAAGGGCGGTGTGCGCATGGTCATTGACACACCGCTGACAGACAATACGATGGTTCAGTTTTCTTTCGACGAGTCTTTTCCACAGATTTTGAACGACATCACCGGCCAGGTAGAATGGTGCAATAAACAGGTTGACGAACCGGGATATCAGGCAGGAATATCTTTTAAGGAAACCCATATTATAGAGGCGATGGGCAGCTTCCTGGAACAACAGACTCTGTAGCCCCGGTATCTTCGTCATCTCTCCTGCAAGGCGTTTTGGCCTCCTTCCCGGACAAACAGCAATTTTTCCCAAAAGATCTTCATCGCAGCTCATCTCCGGCAGACCGCCTTCCTTGCCGCGACAACCAAAAAAAGTACCGGAATGCCCATGATTGCGGTCACCATAAAAAATCGCTCATAACCGAAGGTTGACACCATGGTCCCGGAATATCCACCGATCAATTTTGGGAAAAGTGTCATCATCGAGCTGAAAATAGCATACTGCACGGCAGTAAAAGAAATATTGGTAAGGCTTGAGAGAAAGGCGATAAATGCCGTGGTGGCAATACCGGCACTCAGATTATCGGCGCCGATGACCACGGTCAGCATCGACACATCCGCCCCGGTGCGGGCCAGCAGCATGAAGAGCAGATTGGTGGCCGCCGAAAGAAACGCTCCGAGAAACAAGATCTTGTTCACGCCAAAGCGGACCGTCAGGATACCACCGAGAAAGCCGCCCAGCAGGATCATTGCCAAACCAAATGTTTTTGTCACACCGGCAATAACATTCTTACTGAAGCCCATATCCAGATAAAAGACGTTGGAAACAACCCCCAGGACGATGTCGGACAAACGATAGAAGCCGATAAGGGCCAGAAGCAGCAGGGCTGTTTTTCCACTATAGCGAAAGAAAAAATCTTTTATCGGTTCGAGATACGTCTGGTGTACCATTGCTCTATTCACCAGCCCGCTAAAGAGCATAATTTTGGCGACAATCGCCGCCACACCGACCGCCAGCAGGAAACGTGATAATTCGATCAGAAAAGAACCGATTTCCCCACCCGCCAGGAAAAAATGCGGCAAAATCCTCTCTATCTCGTCGAAGACAAACCCGGAATAAAAGAAGGTCAGGGCAAAGGCCAGGGCGCTGAGAACAAAAAAGGACAGGAAGCGACCATAGTCCAGAACCGTATATTGGTAGTGCGATACCCGGCGACTGGTCTCCGGTTCGTCAATAAGAAGGGTCGTGGCAACCCCACAGCCAATGACGGCGGCCATGGCCATATAGGTCAATTTCCAGGCCGCATAATCATATGCCTCGGTCGTCGTGCCCAGATACCCGGCGAGAAAAAGCGATCCGGCACCGGCCACCAGCATGCCGACCCGGTATCCGGCAATATACAGCGCGGCAAGCAAGGCCTGCAGCGATTCTTCGGCAGATTCTATTCGGTAGGCATCGATGACGATATCCTGCGTGGCCGAAGAAAATCCCAGCATAACCGCGGCAAAGGCCATGACCGTGAGGTTGTGCCGGCTGGCAGCCGGATCGACCAGGGCCATGCCGACAATCGCCGCAATGATCAGCAGCTGCGAGACCAGCAGCCAGGCCCTCCTCCTGCCCAGCATTCGTGTCAGGCCGGGCAGAGGCAGCAGGTCAACCAGGGGAGCCCAGAGAAATTTAAAAGAGTAGCCGAGGGCGGCCCAACTGAAAAAAGTCACTGCCGACCTGGCCACACCCGCTTCACGCAGCCACACCGACAGGGTGGAAAAAATCAGCAGGATGGGTACCCCGGCGGAGAAGCCGAGGAAAAGCATGGCGATTGCTTTTGGGTGCAGCCAGGCTCGGCAGGTATCCCCCCAGGACCGTTTTACTATTACTTCTTGGCGCATTATTGTCTTTTCCTCATAATAAGATTATGGTATTTGACCAGAAACGTTAGATAATCACTTCAGGTCACAGACCATTATCACCTGCGATGTACTTAATACAAGATACCTGAACTGTCCATAACCAGTTCCCTTGACAATGACTATACGAACCTACAATACCCTCTCAGGAAAGAAAGAAGCCTTGCAGACGCTGGAACCAGGTCATGTGAAACTCTATGTCTGCGGCATTACCGCGTATGATTACTGCCATATCGGCCATGCCCGTTCGGCCCTGGCCTTTGACATGATTGTCCGCTACCTGAGATACCGAGGCTACAAGGTAACGTTTGTCCGTAATTTCACTGATATCGACGACAAAATCATTGCCCGTGCCAAAGAACAGAATACCACCTCCGAAGAACTGGCCAGTCGTTTTATCAATGAATTTTATACCGACATGGATGCGCTTGGGGTCGATCGCCCGGATATTGAGCCGAAAGCGACCGAACATATCAAAGAAATGACCGATATCATCAGTGAACTGATTGCCAAAGGCATGGCTTACCAGGCAGGCAATGATATCTATTATATAGTCGATAGTTTTCCCGAATACGGCAAACTCTCCAAAAGAAACATTGACGACATGAAGGCGGGATCGCGTATTTCGGTAAACGAACAAAAAAATAATCCGATGGACTTTGTCCTGTGGAAAGGTTCCAAACCCGGAGAGCCGACCTGGGACAGCCCCTGGGGCCCGGGTCGACCCGGCTGGCACATTGAGTGTTCGGCAATGAGCCGAAAATATCTGGGTGAGACCTTCGACATCCACGGTGGCGGGCAGGACCTCATTTTTCCGCACCACGAGAATGAGATCGCCCAGAGTGAGGGGGCCAATGGCAAACCTTTTGTCAAAAGCTGGATCCATCATGGCTTTGTCACCATCCGTGATGAAAAGATGTCCAAATCACTGGGTAACTTTCTCACCATTCGAGATATCCTCGCCCACTATCACCCGGAGATACTCCGTTTTTTTATCTTTTCCACCCACTATCGCAACCCGCTGGATTTCTCCGAAACAGCCATGCGGGACGCCACTGCCGGTCTTGAACGGCTCTACGAATGTGTCGCCGCGGTCGACGCCCTTGATGCCGGCAACGGTGATCGCCAGACCGTAAGCGTTCTTTCCGCCAAGGACATTAAAAAGATAGCGGAACTGGAAAAAAGATTCCAGGCGGCCATGGATAACGACTTCAACACCGCCCAGGCCCAGGGTGTTTTCTTTGATACGGTGAAGACGATCAATCGTCTTCATGGCAAAATCACCCCGACATCGGCCGTGGCAGACATTGAATTTCTAAAAAACGGTATAGCTACCTTAAAAAAACTGGCGGCTATCATGGGCCTGTTGCGCGAAGATGCACAACAATTTCTTGCCGCCAGAAAAGAGAAACTGATTGCTGATTCGGACATTGACCCGGCTACAGTTGAGGCGCTTATCGCCGAACGTTATCAGTGCCGACTGGATAAAAAATGGGCGAGGAGCGACGAGATCAGGGACGAACTGCTCGCGCAGAACATTGAGCTGCATGATGGTCCCGACGGCACAACCTGGTCAGTTAAAGATAGCTGAAGAGTTTTTACGACGCCATCAACTTTGGTACATTCAAAAGAGGGAGACGACCATGAGACTACCTGCTGTAGCCGACCGCTTCTATCCTGGATCACCGAAGATGCTGTCGCAGACCATAACGGAGCTTTTTCCTGCGACGCAGACCACTGCAAAGACCAAAGCACTGGCTCTTGTCTCACCCCATGCCGGCTATGTCTACTCAGGTGCCCTTGCCGCAGAGACATTTTACGCCGCCGAAATACCGGAAACTGTCATCATTCTTGGCCCTAATCACCACGGCCAGGGGGCGCCGGTCTCTCTGTCCATGGAAACCTGGGACATGCCGCTCGGCAGTGTCCCGGTCGATACGGCTATAGCCGAACAAATCCTCAAATATTCGCGAAATATAAAAATTGACGAAACAGCCCATAAGTTTGAGCACTCTCTGGAAGTCCAGGTGCCGTTTCTGCAGATGCTGCAAAAAAATCTGCGCATCGTCCCGTTAGTCCTGGCCCAGCTGTCCTACACCCTCTGCGAGGAAGTGGCTGAAGCTCTGGCCAGGACCATTAACGGCAGCGATAAGGACCTGCTCATCGTCGCCTCCAGCGATATGAGTCATTACGAGCCCAGACGGGTTGCGGAACAAAAGGACAAATCGGCGTTGCAATGCATCGAGCGGATGGATCCTCACGGACTGTACCACACAGTCCTCGACAACCATATATCCATGTGTGGTTTCATCCCCGTGACCATTGCCCTGCTTGCGGCAAAAGCCTGTGGAGCAACGCAGGCAAAAGTGATCGGCTATACCGATTCGGGATATGTCTCCGGAGATACCGGCCAGGTAGTCGGTTATGCCGGTGTCCTGATCAGCTGAAATTTTCTTGACAGTTCTGCTGAAATCTTTTATAAACTCGCCACACTGCATCAGACGCTGGGGGATGGTCTAATGGTAAGGCAGCGGACTCTGACTCCGCTTATCAAGGTTCGAGCCCTTGTCCCCCAGCCATTGAAATTACAGCACTTATTGACTAAATGTCGGTAGGTGCTTTTTTGTTGCCTCCAATTTGTCCCCCAAGTTGTCCCCCGGAAATAGAAACCAATCACTGAAATAATTATCCACAGCCTCCCCAAAACATCCCCATCAATAATAAAGTTTCCGGTAACGTAATTGCTGGCCGTCCTCATCTTGAGGCTTGGCAATTCTCCCCATTGGGGGTTATTTCTTCTCCCCACTATATGAAGTTCGGTAAATCAAGCACTTACGAGCCATTACCGCTTGCCGGCAATCATAAGATGTGCGTAAATGCTTGGAATATCAGTTCTAAATAGATTTCTTTATAAGGTGGGTAGGTCAAGATCAGCATAGCTGCCATGACCACAGCAGGGCCGTTACACTGTAACATGATAGCCGGTCTTATGATCTGCAACAGTTGAATGTCTTCGCTCACCAAAACGGGGGAGCAATGCAACATCTAAGTCCAAGTTTGGATTCAGTTACCGGAAACGTTATTCGACAGAACACAAGAAAGCCCGGTCAAGAATGATCTCCTGCCGGGCCTGAACAAATTATTTTTAGAAGAGGCTTTTGATGGATTGTTTGGCACTGAGAAAACCAGGAAAGACGGACAAGGGAACCGCTCTCTATTCGCGCAAAGAGGCAGAACGGTCAATTGCCCCCGTCACATTTGGTCTTATCCGGGATGTTATCAACGGGCTTCCGATAGCTAAGTCCAGGGGTGCCGTCTTCCTTGGTGAGACGGCAGGTGACGCAGGTATAGTTGCTCTCGGCTGGGTTGACATGCTTCCTGCGGAGGTTAAGGAAAATATTTTTCAAAAAGGTATTCAGTGGGACGAGGTTCATGGTGTTCTCCACAAGGGTGTTATCTATATCATCACTGTATGCCTACCGTAGATATCTCTTTTTAGGGACTAAAGAAACTCCCGCAACGTTACTCATCTCAATGACTTCGCATAATTCGCTGGAACAATCTGACAAGTTCCGGCGTCAGCGGGGATATAGTTTGTAACATGCACGTTTAATAGCGTCTGCACCCTTAGGGCTTGATACATCCTTCCCATATTTTATTACACACTCCCCAGCTTTTTTAACGCCAAATAAAGGCGTCTTCTTCTCTACATATGAACTGATTGGATAATTTTCTTTACACTTTCTCATTAATTCTATTGCAGCAGGATCATTTTTCACTCCTGGCATTTCCTCCAACAGACATTCCCAATAATTCGATCTCGGCCACATGCCTCTGATCTCTCTGATATACTTATCGACTGTGCGCTCCTCCGCTTCCGGCTCAAGTGGAACGCCATTAGGTAAAAATTCAGCGAACGGGTTCTCTTTCTTGCCTTGCTTCTTGGCGGGGGTGCTCTCTGCAACAGGGGCTTCGGTGAGATACTTGGCGTAGGGATTGTTCGGGTTAAGATTTTCCTTGGGTATCAATTTATCAAATGGAGGCGGTTGCATCTCTTTATCAGTGAGGTGACGCGGTGTTGTCCTTTCTGCGGAAGTTGTTGCTTCAGGTGATATAATGTCAGACTCGTGAAGTTCGTAGGTTTGCTCATTAGCTCGACAATTGTTGTCAATAAATGAGATCACGGCCCACAGAATGGCTGGCACGATATACCGACTCCGGCGACAATGTTTTACGGGTTTTTGATAGCTCATCATATTTACTAATCTTTATTTCTCAGTGTGTCGATAAGTAGGGGTCTCCGTTTCCTCATCCCAATAGGCTGTTTTAGTGTTAAAATTCGATCATAAAGTCTCAGGTTCAATGTCATCCACTGGCATTGTGGATTGAATTTTTAGAAGCCATAAAAAGGGAACCCGGAAACCTCTTGTCATGGACTACAACATGTCGTTTACATCCTTCTCCACTTAGCCCGGTTCATTGTTAATCAGCCTGTTAACCAGTCGATTTGCTGTTAACCGAGCACCGGCATATCGTGGGAAAATACTTGAAACCATGCCTGAAACCATGCCTGAAACCTTACTCGCCGCACGTACGTCCCCCCCCCTTTTTCGTACCATGGAGGTCATTCCGCCGGACAAGATATCTCCATGGTTGCAGTATAGGCGTTGCGTTGCGTGTTGCGTATGCCGCCCCAGGTTCCATTGATCCTCAATTGCCATATAAAGAGATGGCGACACTATCACCATCCTCTCTGGAAAATCCCAACACAAGATCTGGCTTTATGGAATCGACACACCGGAAGAAGGCGCTGGCGACCAATTGATCGTCTTTGTCATGATCACGTTTTTCGACAAGGAAAAGTTACATCTCCCTCAATTTTAACCCTTTCTAACTTACCTTTCTCGTTATAGTGGTAGAAGTTAGGTTTCGTTGAATAAAACCAAACAGCGCTTGATTCATTCACTCGTAATAAACATTCCCCATTCCTGTAATCGTCAACCTTGTCCCATGTTTTTTTCATTTCGTAATATTTTCCATCTTTTTCAACAGCATCTAAATTGGTTGGGCCACATATTTCAATGACAAACCCTTTGCACGAATTAGCCTGGAAAGGACCTGTTGCTTCATATTGAGCGAATACTTTTGATGGAAATATTACCATTCCAACCAACAACCAAAGCCCTTTGTGCCTAATCATTTTCAACGCTCCTTGTAAGTGATTCGAAAGCACCAAACCGGCTTATTTTGTTCTGCAGTAACGGTTCGGTCCAGCACAATTGGACGCCTGACGTTCCAGATCAGATAATAAAATTTAGTACATCTCGAAACACAGTGTCCATGCATTGCCCAACGATGAGTTGAGCTTCCGGCGATCACGCCGATCAGCTCGAACGCCTGGTTCGATGACTATTCACTCTATTTCACCAGTTGACAGATATCTTTCTAGTTTGTTAGGTGTATATTCTCGGTTCGATAAAAACTCACAAACTTCATACCCCCCAGCATTCACTCCAGTGTCGAATTGTTGACATTCTAATAAAACTTCAAAATATTGAAGGCTATCTGGAGATATAGTTTCACCAATTCTTCGTGCTTCTATTTTACTTTGAACAAGATTGGCACCTGAGCCAGGAAAAATTCCCTCAAATATACGCCTCGCGTATTTACTCTTTGATTTATCGTCGTCGAATAATTCGCTTAAATGTTCATCAACATAGCCAATAAGATACCCAACAGCAAACATGCTATTCATTCTTTTGTCGAACACACTTACATTGATTCTGCCAGCTTTTGCTTTGTCTCTGACAACTGCAATTTGCCCGAATAGCATCTTACCAATGTTCGTTACTTGATTTTCTTTAGATGTCAATTCCTTAGATTTTAAGAATCCGAACATGATTTTTCTCCATCGAACGTTCTGTCTCGCCAGCCTCGAATAGACTGCCGGTCCGGTGCAACAGATGGTCCGGCTAATATTTATTTTTAATTTTACCTGTTTTCTAGTCTTTGAATTATGTTTTCTACTCGCGAAATACTGTCTTTGTCTCCAATCAGCAATTCAAGTAGCCAACTTTCACAGGATGCAGCTGCAGCCCACTCAGGATGACTGTCTGATCTCGCGCCCTGTTGTACAGCTTCTTGTCTTAAACCAGTAGCATGACCAACAAGAGCTTTTAGCATTTCTTTACGCTCAGGTTCTTCTTTTGCCATAGCTTCATCAACATAAGGCCTTAGAGATGAAAGAGCATTTGATATACAAGTGCGTGCTTTCTTTTTAAAAAATCCTGATGTAGATTTTTCAATTTTTGACAATTCTTCTTCGTTAAAACTCATTTTCACCTCAACACATTGATGTTATAAATAAATTGAAAGCCAGAAAATAGTAAATTTTACCAACTACGCTCTAGCCATTAAGTTGATTTCCGAAAGCTTCACGGATTTTTTCATTATTTTGTATCAATAATGCAGGGCGTACTCTGTTGCAGATTTCGCCAAATCAATTCAAATTAGGGCATTAATGCTTGCATGTCGCCTTATCGACTACAAATTCGATGAGTTTCTCCCCATACATATTGGCATACACAAACGTGTAATAGAGGCCACGATCGAAAGCGGGGTTATTGGCGTTTGTTTGACATGCCCTTGATATTATCTCGCTTCTTGTCCCATCCGCCCATTCTCTCATCTTTTCAGATGGAATGTTCTTTTTAAGCCGCAGTACAAACTCAATCTGCACATTCTTCGCAATCGCGACTGCGTGAGTAGAAACAGTTACATCATCTAACATCGATTTGGAATTCGCGTTATGTTGTTCAGCTATAGTTTGTGCAATTTCTTCAATCTGCTTATTCTGTGCAGGTGTCAGAGCTAAGGCACCTTGGCAGACAAAAAAAGATATTAGAATAGTGACCGATGCTAACTTCTTGATTTGTATTTTCATTTTTTACGTCCATGAAATGATTAGAAAGGCATCAACACCGGTTTGGCCTTTTCTGCAGTAGGCGGATCGGTCTAAAACAAATTGCACACCAGACGTTCGAGGTCGGATAATAGATTTAATGGCATCTCGCAACACAACGTCCATGCGTTGCACCACACCTACCGATACATTGGCCATCTCCCTGACACTCTGAAATGCACAATCCTTGCTCGCTAGCACAGTCGCCCATACATTGCCCAACATTCTGGTTGGCATGTGATTGAACAGGGATCATGAATAATGCTCCACCAAGGATAACCATAGTTAAGCCTAACAATACAACCTTTTTCATGACAGGATCTCCATTATTTCGTATGCATAAAATGGAAAGGAATTCCTTTCCGGAAGCCGTGAGCTGATTTTTATTGAAGATTACACCTTCGGGCATCAATGAATCAATCAAATTAATAGGAGAATTTTTATGTTGCCGTTTTCCTGAAAACGGCAGAACCGGCAGGAGCCGTCCCCCATAACTGCCTTGATTGACGATCGAGTGCTTAGAAACTTGACAAATAATTCTGCTGTTCTCCGCTTTTGGCTTCCGAAGACTGGAAGGGCTATTCTGGTTCAACCTTGCTTGCCCTTGATAATTCCATATTATTCTTTTTCCGAAGGCTCCTGCAGATCTTTCTGCGGCTCGTGCCTCCGGCGATATTCTTCTTCCGTTATTTCCCCCTTCCTTAGTTTTTGAATCCATATCGTACCGCACACTCCAGGCTTGCAAGCTTCCTGCTGTGCCAACTCCAAGGGACTCAAGTTCTCTGATGATTTCCCTTTGGTCATTTTTCTTCTCTCTGTTAAAGTTCAGCGTCCACTTCGGAGCTAATAATAATT
>NZ_BAAHYZ010000032.1:0-34835 GCF_054657295.1 Desulfocastanea catecholica | reverse complement strand
GATGATGATTTCTTTTAGTTTCTGCCTGGCCATGTCATCCTCTTGACTGTTGATTATCGGCAATCAACCTTTACAGTTTGCGGCAACATTGCGCCGGGGATACTCCCCTTGCGATACACATGTTGTCTCTTCTCCACCGGCTCCTATTCTTCATCCATAAAAGGATACCTAAAATCAGTCGGCGGTACAAATGTTTCTTTGACGGTCCGGGTGGAAACCCAGCGCATAAGATTTGCCTGTGAACCGGCCTTGTCGTTGGTTCCCGAGGCCCTGCCGCCGCCAAAGGGCTGCTGGCCGACCACCGCACCGGTTGGTTTGTCGTTGATATAAAAATTTCCCGCCGCATGTTCAAGCCGGGCGATGGCCGTGCTGACCGCCACCCGATCCCTGCCGAAAACCGCTCCGGTCAGGGCATACATTGAGGAGCTGTTACACAGTTCCAGGGTCTGTTCAAACTGTTCATCTTCATAGACATAGACGGTCAGGACCGGTCCGAAAATTTCCTCAACCATGGTTCTGAAATGCGGATCAACGGCCAAAATGACCGTTGGTTCGACAAAATAGCCAACGCTGTCATCACAGTTGCCGCCAATGATCACCTCGCCCCCGTCGTTTTGCCTGGTGTATTCAATGTAACCGCTAATGGAAGTAAATGCCGCCTTATCGATAACCGCGCCAAAAAAATTACGGAAATCGGTGGGCGGCCCCATCTTGATCTCGCCAATCTGCTTCTTCAGTTCGGCTTCAACCGCCGGCCAGAGAGAACGGGGGATATAGGCACGGCTGGCCGCAGAACATTTCTGGCCCTGGTATTCGAACGCTCCTCGGACAAGACCAGTCACCAGCGGCTTGATTTCCGCACTGTTATGGGCGAAGACGAAATCCTTGCCGCCGGTCTCGCCGACGATTCGCGGATAGGCCTTATACCGACCAATATTTTCTCCGATAGTTTTCCACATCTGCTGGAAGACCCTGGTCGAACCGGTAAAATGGATTCCAGCCAGATTCGGGTCGGTGAGGCAGATATCGCCGACACTGGCGCCCGAGCCCGGAACAAAGTTAATAACCCCCGGCGGCAGTCCTGCCTCTTCAAGGATCTGCATGATCAGATACGGGGTATAGACCAGCGATGATGCCGGTTTCCAGACCACTGTGTTACCCATGATGGCTGGAGCGGTGGGCAAATTCCCAGCGATGGCGGTAAAATTAAACGGTGTTACGGCAAAGACGAAGCCTTCCAAGGGGCGATGCTGGATAAAATTCCAGACACCGGGGGACGACTCGGGCTGTTTCTCATAGATTTCCTGGGCATAGCGCACATTAAAACGCAGAAAATCGATCAATTCACAGGCTGCGTCAATTTCTGCCTGATAGACGGTTTTCCCCCCGGCAAGCATGGCCCCGCTGTTTATCAGCGGCCGATACTTAACAGCGAGAAGTTCTGCCACCTTGAGAAAGATAGCACAGCGCTCTTCCCAGCGAAAAGACTGCCACAGCGGCTGGGCCGCAACCGCTGCGTCGATTGCCCGCTGCACCTCTTCGGGTCCGGCTTTATGGTAAGTTGCCAGGACATGCTGATGGTCATGGGGCATAACGACCTTGCCCAGATTACCGGTTTTTACTTCTTTGCCGCCAATAATGAGGGGAATTTCCAGCTGCCTCGCGGACATTTCGGCCAAAGCTGCTTTTATTGCGGCTTTTTCCCGGCTGCCTGGGGCATAGCTTAAAATAGGTTCATTTATCGGTTTCGGAGTGCTGATTATCGCGTTATTCATGAGATTCATAGTTCACACGCTTCCTTTTATCCTTTTTTAAAGAGGGCTTTAATAATGACACCGGCCATCTTTGGGTTCTCTTTCAGTCTTCTGGTGCTATAGCCAAACCACTGTTTCCCGAAGGGGACATACACCCGCATTCGATGTCCCTTGTCGATAATCGATTTCCTCAGGGCCGGAGTTACCCCATAGAGCATTTGAAATTCATATTTGTCCGGAGCAACCTTGTACTTTTCGATAAGCCGGTAAGCGCCTTCAACTATCGGAATATCATGTGTGGCGATGCCCGGGTACATCCCTTCCTGAAACATGTACTCCAGGTCATCGAGGAAATGGTCGTTTATTTCCTGATATTTTTTATAGGCGATTGTTTCCGGTTCAACGTAAATTCCCTTGCAGACCCGTAGATTGACCGGGTGTTCCGGTGTATGCAAATCCTTCAGGCTTTCGATATCCTTGCGCGTCCGCTTGAGATACGCCTGCACGACAAGGCCGACGTTGGCCGGAAACTCTTCTTTGAGTTTCCTGTAGAGATCTATTTCCATGTCCGTACAGGGAGAATCTTCCATATCAATCCTGACCATATTATTGTAGGAGGCAGCCTTGGCCACAACCTCGCGGATATGCCGGTAGGCGACGTCTTTATCGAGCAGCAAGCCAAAGAACGTCGGCTTCAGGGAGTAATTTCCATCGACCCCGGCCTTCTCCGCCTCTTCAATCACTTCTAGATATTCTTCTTTGTTGGCTTGCGCCTCATCCAGGGTGGTAATAAACTCCCCCAGAACGTCGATGGTGGTTTTTATTCCTTCCGCATTCAGTTTCTTTGCATTGACAAGGGCTTCGGCCAGGGTCTCGCCGGCTATGTATTCCTTGGAAAAGATCCATACTAATTTTTTTGGCATGTACGGCAAGAGCCCGGCAATCATTTTGTTAAACATAGCAATCCCCTGTTCAGATTATTCTTTTGATGTTTTCTGCGCCCGGATAAGCGGCTCTCTCTTTTTTTAAAAATTGTATCCAATTTTTGCACACAACAAACAATTACGACATTCACAACCGACATGTCAACTCTTTTTATGGTTAAAATAAAAATAGTTTTTCCTGACCCTGCTGCAGTGCTTCGACGATCTTCTTCTGGCCCACCACCTGAAGTTGCGGGATTTATTACCTTTCAGATTGTCTCCTTGTAAAAAGGCAATCTGTAAGGTAATACAAGGGTGTTACCAAAGGTATACCGACATGGTATGCAATGTTTGTGTCGACAAAACAATACCAATACAATAGGTTGTGTAAAGGATGAAAGCACTCGATAATAATAAACAGCTAAGCAGGAAAGAGATGGGACAAATGCGGAAGATCAATTCTGAGGATTCTGTTTACCGAAAGCTGAAAACGGCTATACGTAAACGCTACATCCGCCAGGGAAGCCAGCTGGTGGAAGTCGCCCTGGCCCAGCAACTCGGTGTCAGCCGCACTCCGGTACGAAGTGCGATCAAACGACTTGAGGCTGAAGGACTGGTCAACAGCATTCCCAATCGAGGGGCCTTTGTGATCACGCCGACCCAGAGGGAAATCGAAGAGACCTTTCTGGTCCGCGCCCAGCTGGAAATAATGGCCGCCCGACTGACTGCAGCCAAAATCACCCCACAACAGTGCCAGGTACTCCTTGATCTCGTCGAGCAGGAAAGCAGGGGTTTTGATAAAAACAATCTGGATGAGTACTATGAGGCAAATGACACCTTACACCTCAAAATAGCCGAATTCTCCGACAATCGTGTCCTCTGTTCTTATATCCACGACCTTCTCGACAGGACCAGGATCTTCCTTATCCTCTACGACCCTTTCTACAAAATCGAATACTATCCCACAAAAGAACATGAGACTATTGTCGACGCCATTGTCAACCACGATGTCGAGCGGGCCGGCGCAGCGGTGATAGCGCATATCAACAGTGCGATCAGCGGACTGGAGACTGCCGGACAGTTACCGGAGGATTATCTTTCGCTTTAACCACGATAAAGACGCTGTGCCTTTCGTCAAACAAGCTCGGCCATGATCTGGTTGGCGAGCGGCCGGCCCTTTGCCGTGAGGCGGAGGTGGGTCGCGGTCAACTCGACAAAGCCGAAGGCAAGGAGTTTTTCCACGGTCGAACCGTAATACTCCTGAACATCAAGACCATACCGTTCATACAGGGTTCTGCGCGAGACCCCCTGCATCATGCGCAGGCCCATAATCACCGTCTCCCGGAAAGAGCCTTCACCGGACAACCGTTCCGTCTCGATGATAACCGATTGCTGTGTATGTATCCGGCGGATATACTCTGCCGGGTCGGCGAGGCGCCGCTCGCGCACGCCGTGCAGACAGCTCACGGCTGCCGTTCCGGCAGCCAGATAATCATTATTGAGCCAATAGTTGATATTGTGCCGGCACTGGTGGCCATCGCCGGCATAGTTTGACGTTTCATACTGCTGCAGTCCGGCAGAACCGCACAGCTGTGTGGTAATTTCGTCCATTTCCAGGATTGCCTCCTCGTCGGGAAGCGCCAGGGTGTTGTTTGCGACAAGGGCGTACAACGGCGTATCGGCCTCGATCGTCAACTGATATAACGAAAGGTGTTCCGGGTGAAACGACAGCCCCTTTTCCAGGGACTGTCGCCAGGAAGCAGGCGTCTGGCCGGGCAATCCGTACATCAGATCAAGATTGATATTGCGAAAGCCGGCAGAAACCGCAGCCTTGATGGCCGAGCAGGCCTCCTGCGCATCATGGGCACGCCCGATACGTTGGAGTTCCCCGTTATCAAAGGACTGTACACCAAGAGAGAGCCGATTCACGCCCGCCGCGAGAAGTCCTTCCAGATAAACGGCGTCCACCGTGCCGGGATTGGCCTCAACGCTGATCTCCGCGTCCGGCTCTGCGCCGAAGAGATCAACTGCAGAGCGGATCACGCCCTGCAGCAGCCCCACCGGCAGGCATGTCGGCGTACCTCCGCCGACAAACAGGGTGCTGAGCTTCGGGCTGCTCTCTACTGCACTATTTATCAGCTCAGCAAGACGGGTCAACTCCAGGGTCAGGGCCGCAACATAGGGGGCAAAGAGCCTTTCCCCTGCAGCGATGGACTGAAAGGAACAATAGCGGCACTTGCTGCGGCAAAAAGGAATATGCAGATAGAGGGAGGCCATTATCCGCCAAAGTTATCCATGGCCACCTGACATTCTGCCCTGACGGTTTCCATTAAGCCGTTGTCGGCAAAACTATACGCGCCGTCACCTATTACCAGATGATCGAGCAGCTGAAGCTGCATATAGTGGCAGAGCAGGCCGAGGGTTTTAGTCAGTTTGATATCCTGCGCCGAAGGCTGCAGACTGCCGGAGGGGTGATTGTGGGCAATGATCAGTGCCGCTGCGTTAAATTCAATTGCCCGTTTGATAATCTCCCTGGGATAGACGGTATTGACATTGAGGGTGCCTTCAGCGACGATTTCCGAATCGATTATGGCGTGGGAGGAGTCGAGAAAAATAACGGTGAGAACCTCTTTTTTCAGGCCGCGCATCGAGTGTATCAGGTACTCCGCCACCTCCCTGGAGGAGTGGAGAAAACGTTTGCCGTGCAGTCGCTCTTTCAGATAGTGGCCGGCGACCCCGTGGACAAAATGCAGGGCAAAGCTGTTCTTCGGACCAACCCCCTTGACCTCCTGCAGGGATGTGAGCGGTGCTTCCAGGACCTTGGCAAAGGAGCCGTATTTGGCAAGAAGGGTGCGGGCCGGTTCCTTGCAGTCGCTTCGCGGGGTGCCGAAGGACAAGAGCAGTTCAAGTATCTCCGCATCACTGAAGCCGTCAAGACCCTTGTCAAGGAAACGATCACGCAAGCGAGCCCGATGGCCGTCTCCCTTTTTCTGCCAGAGCTCTTTATCCACTCCAGGTACCGTTTTTTAGCCGCAAAGTTCTTTGGAAAATAGCTCATTGGCCAGCTGCGGATTGGCCTTTCCCTTGGTTTTCTGCATAAGTTGACCGACAAAAAAACCCATCAGCTTGGTTTTTCCAGCGCGAAAATCCTCTGCCTGAGCAGGGTGAGCGGCAATTATCTCCCGGACCAGCGAGAGCAGCTCCCCGGCATCGGAGACCTGCAGCAGATTTTTCTCCTGCACGATAGTCTGCGGGTCCTTGCCGCTGGCCATCATGTCGAGAAAAACGGTCTTGGCGATTTTACCGCTGATGGTGTTCTCGTCGACCATGAGTAACAGAGCGGCCAGCTGCGGCGCACTAACCTTGCAGGAAGATATTTCCTCACCTTTCAGCTCGCGCAGCAGCTCGGTCATGATCCAGTTAGAAACTTTTTTCGCCTGTGGTCCGCCCTTGACGGTATCCTCAAAATAGTCCGCCACTTCGCGGTCAGCGGTCAAAAGCACGGCATCGTGTTCCGGCAGATCGTATTGCATGGCAAACCTGGCTTTCCGCTGATCAGGCAGTTCAGGCAGGGAACCACGCACCTCGTCAATCCACTGGTCACTGATCTCAATAGGAACCAGATCCGGGCAGGGAAAATAGCGGTAATCATGGGCATCCTCCTTGCCGCGCATGGATTCCGAACAGTTTTTGTCGGGATTCCACAGCAGTGTCTCCTGAACAATTTTTCCCCCGTCAAGCAGAATGTCTCTCTGTCGGCGGACCTCATACTCCAGAGCACTCTGGACATGGCGAAAAGAGTTCATGTTTTTCAGTTCGGTCCGGGTGCCCAGCTTTTCCTCGCCGGCAGGACGAAGGGAGATGTTCGCATCACAGCGAAAACTTCCCTCCTGCATGTTGCCGTCACAAATATCCAGATAGCGCAGGATGGCGTGGATTTTTTTTAGATAGGCGGATGCCTCCTCGGGAGAACGGATATCCGGTTCGGAGACTATCTCGAGCAGCGGCGTGCCGGTACGGTTCAGGTCGACATGGGAGACCGGTTCCACCTCGTCGTGCATCAGCTTGCCGGCGTCTTCTTCCATATGGATACGGGTTATGCCGATGGTCTTTTCCCGGCCATCAACCTCGATTTTTACCTCGCCCCGACCGATAATCGGCAGATCAAACTGTGAGGTCTGATACCCTTTGGGCAAATCGGGGTAAAAGTAGTTTTTCCGGGCAAACTGACTGAAACGATTGATTGTGGAATTGGTCGCCAAACCAAGCTTGATGGCGAATTCAACCACTTTTTTATTCAACACCGGAAGCACGCCGGGCATGCCCAGACAAATGGGGCAGGTGTTGCTGTTTGGCGGTGCACCAAACTTAGTCGAACACCCACAGAAGATCTTCGTTACTGTTTTCAGCTGGGCATGAATCTCCAGCCCTATTACCGTTTCAAACTCCATGGCTTTCCTGCATATGTAGTGGCTCAAAAATAATCGCGTCGTAAAAACTCTTTATCTGCTTCGTTTCTGCAATTTTTCTATCATTACGACGTACTTGAGTACATCTCAACCGACTTCGGCGGACTTGGCGACCCACCCCCTGATTTTCTGCAACTCATCACGCCACGCCGCAGTCAAGCGCACGTCGAGGAACATCTTGAATAACGCATTGACCAGCTTGATGAGCTCCTCAAAAAGGTAGATACGTTCCAGGATCATTCCCTCGACCTCTTCCGGACTGTCACTTTTGTCATTTTCCGTTGTTTCCGTTTTCGGCAGGCGCACATTTCTAAACTCCATCAACGCCGCGGCGAGGGTAAAACTGTATTCGTAGTCGTTGTGACCGATAACAATACGCGCCTGCTCCAGTTTTTTGCCCATGCGCAGACCGGTACGAGCCTCCTGCAGCTCGGCCTGGAGACCGGTACAGACAATTTTCTCCGTCGACTCCCCTTCTCCGGATTCGAGCAGCATGTGTTTTTCAAATACGACCGTTATATCTCCCTGGCCGGGAAGCTCGACACTGCCGCCACGTTCTTCACTTTTCCACCACAGCCAGGTAAGAAACTCCTGGCCGAGGAATCGTTTTTCAATTATCAGATCAACTAAATCCATTACTCTTTCGCCGCCTTGCAAAATGTCTCGCTAAAGACCTGGTTATTTCACACAAAAATATCAGGAGATATTCGCTCCAGCATCGCCAACTGATCTTCGTCGACCAGATGTTCTGCCGTTGTGTAGGGAATCTGCTGTCGAAGGAGCAGGCCGAAACTCTCTTTGAAAAAATCCTCGAGGACGGCATGCGCCTTCTGGTTGGTTGAAAAAAAGAGCAGGGTCGCGTCGGAAAGACTCCAGCACAACTCAAAGATCGACGGTATCGGTATCGCCTTGCGCATCAGATCGGTACGCACCCGCTCTTTAATCTCGACCTTCATGGGCCGGCTCAGCTTCGGCAGCTGCCGTTCCAGCCGGACCCGTTCTTCTTCTTTCTGGACAACTTTTTTCAGTATTGCCGGAGAGACCTTCCTTTCGTCAATGCGCATGGTCAGGGTGATATAATCCCCGGCCGCGTAGGATGCATACTGAAACTGCGAATCAAACATATTGAGAATGGATACCCAGCCGATGGAATATTCATCATAACTGTCGTCAATATCCTGGAAGGAAAAGGCGATTATCCTGTCAGCGATGAAGTCCAGTGTATTTTCCGGTAATTCCCCCAGAACAGAAAACCTCACAAAACTCGCGGAACCCTTCAATAAACCCATAGAAAACCCTTAAAAAACTCATCGGTAGAGGTTGGTGAAAATTGTTTGCCATATCAAGCAGCAGATGCTTAGGAAGACTCAGCTCTTTCATATAGCATTCCTTGCTCCGTGTCTCAACTTTTTTATACCGAACGCCGGCAATACAGGCGCCAAATGGTCTACTCTACTTGACGCATCTCGATACAAGTGATAAAAGAAATAAAAGAGTAAAAAACCTATTGACACATAATAGCCGACCTTGTATAAAGACTTCCTCCATGGGTCGTTAACTCAGCTGGTAGAGTATCTGACTTTTAATCAGAGAGTCGCGCGTTCGAATCGCGCACGACCCACCAGAAACATTGTCCCCATCGTCTAGTCAGGTCCAGGACATCGGCCTTTCACGCCGACAACACCGGTTCGAATCCGGTTGGGGACGCCATATAAAAACAGGCACTTAGCGACTTTCGTTAAGTGCCTGTTTTGTTTCTGGTGGTTGCCGGGTGGTTTTTGGTTTAGAAAGTACTTTTAATGCGGGCCTAACCGACTCTACCCCTACGAATATATCTCTCTGTAGTAGAGACTGGGTTACTTCTTATTTCCGGGGAGCAGCTTCTCTTTCGGGTGATGGTAATCGGCCGTTACGCTCAATCAGAAAGGTGACGCTTTCGACAAAGTTCATGCGCTTTACGATCATGCAAAGGTCGATGGCGTTGAAGTTCCGGTTACAGTGAAAGCACCTCGATAGATTGGTCTCGGGTTTGACCGCCGTGTGGTGACCGGCGCACAAGGGGCAGGTGAACCTGAAGATGCCTTCGACCGTTTTCGAGGGAATGGCGAGCAGGGTTTCAATCACCTGGCGGATAGGGATATGGTTGCGTCCTTTATGCAATTGTTTATCGCTGAATCGCCGGCTCATCAGGAGATCAATTTGGGGCGCAGACTGCCGCAGTTTTTCATGTTGACGATGTGACTGAGCTCCGTCAGCCGATCGATCAGGGCCGCTGTCAAATGATCGTTTTTAAGGAAAGAGGGCCATTGCTCAAAGCCGAGGTTCGATGTGATCAGGCTTGATTTTTTCTTAAGGGTGTTGAAAAAGGCCCAGGGAGTTTTCAAGAAGACTTTTTTGCTGTGATTACCGCATGAAATTAAAAATAACCCACCTGGGTGCCAAGGAATGCGTTACCGGTTCCTGCCACCTGATAGAAAGCAATCCAGGTTCCAGCGACAGCATAAATATCCTCGTTGACTGCGGCAGCGCCTATGGCGATGATCCGCTGCTGCCCTTTGACCAGTTTCCGGTGCCGCCCGGCAAAATACACTATCTGTTTCTCACCCACGCCCATATCGACCACATCGGCCGGGTGCCGGACCTGCTCGATGCCGGATTCCGGGGCGAGATCATCTGCACCCATGCCACCAGGGAACTGCTCCTGCCCATGCTCCGCGACGCCATGTCCTTTTCCAGCCGGACCGACCAGGATGTCCGCCGCCTGGAAGCCCTGATCGATGAGCTGGCCTGGGGCTTTGAACTGCACGAAACATTTTCCCTGAAACAGAAGATCACCTTTAAACTGAGCAATGCCGGGCACATCCTTGGCTCGTGCTTTATCCTGTTCACTTTTCCCGGAGATGAGGACAAGGCGTATCGGGTGATCTTCTCCGGTGATCTCGGCTGCACCGACACGCCCATCCTGCCCGATCCCGATCCGCCCGACAGCTGTGACCTGCTCATCCTCGAATCCACCTACGGCGATCGCCGGCATCCGAGCAGAAAAGGGCGCATCGAGGCGCTGCGGCAATTGCTCGACAAGGCCCTGGCCGACAAAGGCATTGTCTATATCCCCGCCTTTTCCCTGGGCAGAACCCAGGAGCTGCTTTACGAGCTGGACCGAATCGGCATGAAGATCCCGGTGTTTGTCGATTCCCCCCTGGGGCTGCAGATCACCAGAATTTATGCAAGCCTGGACGCCTTCTGGGATGAAGAGTCGAAAAACCTCAAGGCGCGGGGCGACCACCCCTTTGACTTCCAGGGGCTCTATGCCGTGGAGAAATTCCAGGACCATAAAAAGCTGCTGGATGTCCACGGCCCGGCGATCATCATCGCCGGCAGCGGCATGTGCACCGGCGGACGGATTGTCGACCATCTGCGGCAGGGGTTGAAGGACCCGGCCAACGACATCTTCTTTGTCGGCTACCAGGCCAAAGGCACCCCCGGCAGAAAGATGATCGAGAAAAAGATCCCGGTCAAGGCAACCATCCATACCCTGACCGCCTATTCCGCCCATGCCGATCAGCAGATGCTGGTCGACTGGGTGCACGCCATGCCCGAGCCGCCGAAGGAAATCCGCCTGGTGCACGGCGAGGATGCGGCCCGCCGGGCACTTGCGCTAAACTTGGGGTCAGGCTTCGAAGATATCAAGTTTGTTTTCTAAGCAACGTTTTCAAGGTCTTCGCTCGGACGGCTGAACTGATACTGCCCACATCACGATTCACATATCGGCTGACCTCGGAGAGGGTGACGCAACCCGATTCATAGGCGAGCCAGCCAACCATGGCCCGAGCCTCGGAAAGTGTCTCTCGTTCCTACGCTCTGCGTGGGAATGCTTGAGGGATGCTCCCGTGTCCAGCTATGCCCAATCAGGGCTGGCCTCTGTTACCGCGGAGAAAAACGTGGTAGAGTCAACCGGTGAGATGAATGCGAGGTTTGCGCGCCATGTCGACAATAGAGCTGAATCGGTTAACTTGTCATCTTCGAAGCCTGACCCCACTGTTTCCATACTTGTTGTTGACTCTTTATGCATGGATATGTAAAATTATATGCATAAATGCAAAGGAGGACATCATGAGAACGACGCTCGATTTACCGGAAGACCTGCTTGAAGAGGCGATGAAGGCGACCAATATAAAAACCAAAACAAAAGTTATTGTCGCAGCACTTGAACAACTGATTAGAAAAACCAAACTAGCTGAAATCAAAAATTATAAAGGGAAAGTTGACCTTGATATCGACCTGAGCGAACTCCGAGGTCGTAAATGTCAGTTCTAATCGATTCGTCTGTATGGATTGAATATTTCCGGAATGGAAATAACTCTGAGAAGGTTGATTTCCTCATAGATGAGAATTTGGTGGTAACGAACGACCTGATTCTTGCTGAGCTTACCCCATTCTTAAAGATAAGGAAACAACACAATCTCGTGGACTTGTTAAACAATATCAGCAGATTGCCGATTGATATCAAATGGGATCAAATAATTGATTTTCAGTATCTCTGCCTTCAGAATGGGTTAAATGGTGTAGGCATTCCCGACTTGATAATTGTGCAAAATGCGATACAGAACATATCCCAAATTTACTCTTTGGATAAGCATTTCTCGATAATGAATGGTTTCTTAGGCGTTAGTCTGGGCATCAATCTGGGGACCTGACCCCTCTTTCCTCTCGTTCATACGCTCTGCGTGGGAATGCTTGAGGGACGCTCCAGCGTCCAGCACTACCAACCAGGGCCGGCCTGCCCGATGGTTAGAATCTCGTGCATACGTGAAAATCTGTGACGCGGAGCGTCGAAAGAAGGTGCCCACGCAGAGCGTAGGCACCAGAAGAAGCAGAGCGTAGGCACCAGAAGAAACAGAGCGTAGGCACCAGAAGAAGCAAAGCGTAGGCACCAGAAGAAACAGAGCGTAGGTACCAGAAGAATAGAGCTGAATCGGTCAACTTGTCATCTTCGAAGCCTGACCCCATTTTTTAGACGGGACAAGGCTTCAGCGTCTTTTATGCCGGGGCTGCTTTCCACGCCGGTCATGATATCAATATATTGCGCACCTGTTTGTTCCAGAAGAGGGCGGACATTTTCCGGGGTGATTCCTCCGGCGATGAAAACCGGCTTCGAGGAGAGTTTGATGATCTCAGTGGAGAAACGCAGATCCAGCGGGACACCGACGTGCGAAGCGTTGGCTGGAGATCGGGAATCGGCCAGCAATGCGTAGAGGCTGGTTGTGCAGAGCCTGGCAACAATCGCGGCAATATCCGCTGTGCCGAATTGGGCCATGCGGTCCTCCGCTTGTGTCGGCACGTACTTGATCACCTGAATATTCAGTTTGTGCAGTGCATCAGATATTCTGATCGTATCCTCCAGTGTTTCCTTGTAATGGAGCTGCACCATGGAGGGCCGCAGGCTGGACGCCAGTTCGATCACTTTTTCAGGGGGGCCGCCGGTGACAAGACAGCTTCGGCAGGGAGGCCGAACCAGGTGCAGCAGGGGCAAGGCCTCCTGGCGGCTCAGGTTCCAGGGAATCGGCAGGGGGTACTCCGTCACAAAACCGAGGATATCCACCCCCAGCTGCAGGCACAGTCGGACATCGGCTGGTCGCTGCAACCCGCAGATCTTGACCGTGATGCCGTTCATGCAGGTGGATCTCCACTGCCCCGGCTGAAGGCCTGATACGATGCAGCCATGTTTTCCGCCTGCCAGAGCGCGGTGCCGATCAGCAGCACTTCGGCACCCGCCCGAATGGCGGCTTGACCTTCCGCGGGTGTGCGAATGGAGCTTTCGCTGATCAGAAGGGCATTTTTGGGTTTATGCCTGGCCAGGAGCTCTGTTGCGGATACCGTTCCGTCATCTTTTTCAAGCTCGAGGATGTTCCGGTTGTTGATGCCGACAAGTTTTGCGCCGATTTTTCCCGCCCAGCCCAATTCTTCCTCGGTGTGTGCCTCAACCAGCGGCTCCAGTCCGATTTTCAGGGCTTGGCGATAGAGATTGGTCAGTGCGGGCAGGGTGTGCAGGGCGCAAATCAGCAGGACTGCCTGCGCGCCGCATTCCCTGGTCAGTGTCAAATCCTCCACGCTGGTGATGAAATCCTTGCGGAGGATCGGCAGGGTGGTTGCTTTGGCAAGTTGCCGCAGCAGGTCCAGCGAGCCGCCAAAATCTTTCGTTTCCGTGACCACCGACAAGGCCGGCGCGCCGGCCTGGGCCAGGAGCCGTGCCACCGCCAGCGGGTCTCTTCCGCGCAGCAGGTCGCCCTCCTTGGGGGAGGTGCATTTGATATCGGGGATGACGGGAATAAAACCTGCCTCTTTTCTGGCGATTAGTGCATCTGAAAACCTGGTGTGCATCGGTTTACCCCGCGAACGAATTGGAGAGCGCGCTCAGCTGGTGCAGTTTTTCCGCCGTTGCACCGCTGTCGATCAGCTGGCCGGCAAGGGCAATGCCTTCGGCAAAGCCAGCTGCCCTGCCGCCGACAATCAGGGCCCCGGCGGCATTGAGAACGATAACGTCGCGTTTGGGTCCGGTGATTTCGCCCGAGAAGACGCCGCGGATGGTCTGGGCGTTTTCCTCGGGGGTGCCTGATTTGATCTCTTCCAGGGTGCAGCGTTCCAGGCCAAAGTCTTCGGGCTGAATGGCATACGTGGTGATCGTGCCGTCTTTCAGTTCATTGATTCTCGTTGCACCGATGAGGGAGATTTCATCCAGACCGTCCTCACCATGGACAAACATCGCCCTGGTGTAGCCCAGATCCCTGGCCACCTGGGAAACGGTATCCAGCAGCTCCGCCTTGTAGACACCGAGGAGATGCCTGGTGGCAAAGGCCGGATTGATCAGGGGGCCGATGATGGTATAAAAAATCGTTTTGATGCCAAGGTCGGATTCAGCCGGGAGAACTTTGCCCATCACCGGATGGAACAACGGGGCATAGAGAAAGGCGATGCCGATCTCCTCGATCATTTTTTCGGCCTGGGCCGGAGAAAGATTGATATTGACGCCCAGTGCCTCGAGCACATCGGCGCTGCCGGAAAGACTTGAGATGGAACGGCTGCCGTGCTTGGCAACGGGAATCCCTGCCGAGGCCGCGACGATGGCCGTTGCCGTGGAGATATTGAAGGTGCTGAGACCGCCTCCGGTCCCGCAGGTGTCCATGAGTTCTGCCTGCAAGTCAGGCCGCAAGGGAATGCAGTTTTCCCGCATCGCTTTGGCGAGATAGGTAATTTCCTTGAGTGAAGAACCTTTCATCAGCAGGGCGACCTGGAAACCGGCGATCTGCAAGTCGCTGACTTCATCTCCACCAAAACCTCCGCCAATTGCCGACGGGCACAGATGGAATCAACGCTCTCTTTTTCAGTTCTCTCGTTCCTACGCCCTGCGTGGCAATGCTTGAGGGACGCTCCCGCGTCCAGCTCTACCAACCAGGCCTGGCCTGCGTTACTGCGGAGAATGACGTGGTAGAGTCCACCGGTGCGATGCATGCGAGGTTTGCGTGCCATGTCGACAATACAGCTGAATGGGTTAATTTGTCAACTTCTAAGCCTGCCCCTATCTGCACCACCGTCTTTCCACACCTGACCCGGAACCCATACCTTAAATTAGTATTGTCCCCAAATTTTCAATAAAATTGTCAAATCCAACGCGAAATGGGCATTTACACCTATTTACATCAAAGGGAAGATAAGGTTTAGTGTCTAACCTCCAGGTAGTTGGTCAAGTAACCCCCAACCGACCCACACCCTGGCCGCCTATTCCGCCCATGCCGATCCGCAGATGCTTGTCGACTGGGTGCATGCCATGCCCGAGCCGCCGAAGGAAATCCGCTTGGTGTATGGCGAAACTGCGGCCCGCCGGTCGCTTGGTCTGGCCTTGGTTTGATCTTTCCGCACCGCGAGGAAATGGGGCTCCGTCCCCCATTTCCCCTTTAAAGGCTTAAAATACCTCACCATGACACGCACAATATATATATGGAAATTGGTGTCTCAGCTTTGCAAGAACAGATTGGTCTCTGTTTCAAGTTGTTTTGTCAAAAATAAAGATTTGACCCCCCTTTTCGACCCCTATTTACTTCAAAGGGCAGATAAGGTTTAGTGTTCAACCTTAAGATATTGGTCAAGGCAAGCAATGCCATTGGTAAGTCAAGTCTGTTAACGGGTGTTGGTCAAGTAACCCCCAACCCACCCACACCCTGACCGCCTATTCCGCCCATGCCGATCAGCAAATGCTTGTCGACTGGTTGCATGCCATGCCCAAACCGTTGAAGGAAATCCGCCTGATGCATGGGGAAGATGTGGCTCGCAGTGCGCTTGATGTGGCGCTGGCTTGATCTGGATCTTTCAGCAATGGGAGAAAATGGGGCCTCCGTCCCCCATTTCCCCTTTAAAGTTGTAAGTAAGTGCAACATTAGATTGGACGCCAAAGAATATTTGATTATGAGCCCGATATTCAATGGTTTCTCTTGGCCTGTGGTGCAATTATGTCCATGACATTTTGCCGTATCGCATTAGTGAATATTTGAAGATTAATTGATTTTGAGAAATACGTTCTCAACTTTCTATCACAAAAGAGATCAGAAAACTTAGGATCATGGAAAAAATAATGACCATCTTCGGCACCAGACCAGAAGCCATAAAGATGGCACCGGTGATCCGCGAACTCAACAAATATCCTCAGCAATTCAAAAGTCTCGTCTGCGTCACCGCTCAGCATCGGCAGATGCTCGACCAGGTGCTCGATCTCTTTGAGATTAAGCCCGATTATGACCTGGATATAATGAAGCCGGGGCAGGATTTGTTTCATGTGACCTGTAATGTGATGCAAGGGTTAAAACCAGTTTTGGAAAAGGAAAAACCCGATCTGGTTCTCGTGCATGGGGACACAACCACCACCATGGCCGCGTCCCTGGCCGCCTTCTATTCCGGCATCTCGGTCGGCCATGTGGAAGCAGGCCTGCGCACCGGTAACAAGCGCGCGCCCTTCCCGGAAGAGATCAACCGCCGCGTCACCAGCTGCATGGCTGACCTCAACTTCGCCCCTACCGCACAAGCCCGCCGGAATCTGCTGAATGAAGGCGTGCCTGATACTACAATTCATGTTACTGGTAACACCGTTATTGATGCCCTGTTGATGGTCCGGGAGAAATTATCGGCGGGCAAACTGGCCGAGAGCATCGGGCAGGATCTGATCTCCAGATATCCAAATCTTGCCACTATGCTGAATGCACCGTCCGACACCTCTTGTCCATCGCCCCAAGCCCATCGCATGATTCTCGTAACCGGCCACCGCCGAGAGAATTTCGGCGAAGGTTTTGAAAACGTCTGCCTCGCCCTCAAAGAGATTGTCGAGACTCATGGTGATGTGGAAATCATCTACCCGGTTCATCTGAACCCCAACGTCCAAGAACCGGTCAAGCGCCTCCTTTCCGATTGCCCGTCCGTGCACCTGATCGAACCGCTGGATTACCTCCCCTTTGTCTGGCTTATGGACCGCTCCTATCTGATTATCACCGATTCAGGTGGGGTGCAGGAAGAAGCACCCTCGCTGGGCAAGCCGGTATTGGTCATGCGGGAGACTACCGAGCGGCCGGAGGCGGTCCTGTCCGAGACGGTCAAGCTGGTGGGGACGAACCGGCAGCGGATCGTTGGCGAAGCGACTGAGCTTCTTTGTAACCAAAATGCTTATGACCGAATGGCCCAGGCCCATAATCCTTATGGAGATGGGCTGGCCGCAAAAAGAATCGCTGAAATCCTGGGTGAATATAAGATGCCAACCCTTTGTTGCTAAGGAGTATGTATGAGTAAGGCAAAACAGAATATTGTGGTTATGGGGCTTGGCTACATCGGCCTGCCAACCGCCTCCATGCTCGCCACCAAGGGCCATCAGGTGCTGGGTGTGGATGTCAATGAAGCGTCGGTGAATACCATCAACGCGGGAAAGATCCACATCGTCGAACCCGACCTGGACATCTTGGTCCGCTCTGCAGTCAACAGCGGTAATCTCAAGGCATCGCTGGTCCCAAATGAGGCCGACACTTTCATCTTGGCAGTGCCGACCCCGTTCAAGAACGGATCAAGCAACGAGAAGATTCCCGATATCAGTTTTGTCGAGGCAGCCACCCGTGCCATTGTCCCCTTTCTTCAGCCCGGCAATCTCGTTATCCTCGAATCTACCTCGCCCGTCGGCACCACCGAACGGATTCGTGACATTATCAGCGAACTCCGCCCAGACCTATTGCCAAACATCTCTAACCCATCGCCCATTACCCATAGCCTCTTGCCTATCTTCATAGCCCACTGCCCCGAACGGGTCCTGCCCGGCCACATCATCCGCGAGCTAGTGGACAACGACCGGATCATAGGCGGCATTAACCGGGCCTCGGCAGAGAAGGCACAGGAGTTATACAAGTCTTTCTGCAGCGGCAATATCTTCATCACCGACGCCAAGACGGCCGAGATGGCGAAGCTGACGGAAAACTCCTTCCGCGACGTGAACATCGCCTTTGCCAACGAGCTCTCCCTGATCTGCGACCGTCTTGGCATTAATGTCTGGGAGTTGATCGAGTTGGCCAATAAACATCCCCGCGTCAATATTCTCCAGCCGGGGCCGGGAGTCGGCGGCCACTGTATCGCGGTTGATCCCTGGTTTATCGTGGCGGCGGCGCGAGAGGAGGCGAAACTGATCCGAACAGCGCGAGAGGTGAATGACTATAAACCGCACTGGGTGCTGGAGAAGGTTCGGGCCAAGGCGGAACGGTTCAAAAACCCGGTTATCGGTTGCCTGGGGCTGGCTTTCAAAGCGAATATCGATGATCTGCGGGAGTCACCTGCTTTGGAGATTACTCGGGCGTTAATGGCCAGCGGGATTGGGCAGTTGATGGCATGTGAGCCGAATGTGAATAGCGGTTTTGGGGAGTTTCCGCTGTATGATTTAAACGAGGTTTTGAAAGAATCTGATATTCTTCTGGTGCTGGTGGATCACGTGGAGTTTAAGGGGATTGATTGGGAGCTATTGAAAGAGAAGGTGGTGATTGATACGAGGGGAATTTGGCGGTAAATGAGAATATCGTCTGCTTCGATCAAAAAATTCTTTTACATACGATGTCCGCAACGACTCCGCCCCTACTGGGATCGGGTCGAGAAATCGGACGTTGGTTCCAGACTTGCGCGAGGCGCGTTCTGGTCTATTACAGGGGCCTTAATTTCCAGAGGGATGATGCTCCTTGCTTCCATTTTTATTGCCCGGATTTTGGGCCGGGAGGTCTACGGAGAATATGGGATTATCCGTTCAACAGTTGGCATGTTCTTTGTCTTTGCAGGGGCTGGCCTTGGTCTGACAGCTACTAAGTTCGTAGCAGAGTTCCGCATAAGCGAACCAGCTCGAGTTGGGCGGATAATGGCCATCACTAATCTTTTTGCATTGTTTACTGGGGCCTTTGTTGCAACAACTGTTTATATTGCTGCGCCTTGGCTCGCTGAATCTACTATTAACGCCCCCCATCTTTCGGTCGAATTGCGTGTTGGTGCTGTCATCCTCTTCATTAATGCTCTTAACGGTGCCCAAATAGGAGCGCTGGCCGGATTTGAAGCATTTAAAAGCATCGCTCGGATAAACACTTTAGTGGGCTTGACGTCATTCCCTTTATTAGTGGCTGGAGCCAATTGGGGGGGGGTGCGGGGGACAGTATTTGCGTTGGCAACAACAACGGGCATAAACTGGTGGTTGAATCATAAAGCATTGCGCATAGAGGCCACGAAGTGGGCTGTTCATTCAAATATGAAAGACTGCCTAATAGAGTTACCAACACTCTGGAGATTCGGCCTTCCGGCAGCGATCAGCGGTTTTATGGTTACTCCGGTTTTTTGGGTATGTAATGTTCTCTTAGTAAATCAGCCCGATGGTTATAGCCAAATGGGCATATATGATGCGGCGAACCATTGGAAGATGGCAATTCTCTTCATCCCGGGTATGGTAGCCCAGATTGTATTACCGATGCTTTCCAACTTGAATGGACTGAATGACCAATTGCGTTATCGTAAAGTCCTCAAGTGGAACGTTATTATCAATGGCGGGTGTGCACTTGCCGTCGGGTTGCCTGTGGCCCTTTTAAGCCCATGGATTATGGCAAGCTACGGGGCTGGGTTCGAAGCGGGGTTTTGGGTAATGATTGTCCTCATCTTGACTGCTATCCCGATGTCCATTACGACCGTAGTTGGGAGGGGAATAGCAAGTAAAGGCCGTATGTGGGTAGGGTTGCTTTTTAATTTAGCATGGGCAATAGCCTTAATAGTCTTCTGCTTGCTATTTATTCAAAAAGGCTTTGGAGCTCTTGGTCTTGCACTAGCAAACATGCTTTCCTACTTACTACATTTTTTATGGCAAACAATATATCTAAGTAAGTTGTTAAAGCCTGTGTCGAGACCGGTAGAAGGTTAAAAAACGTCTTAATAGCTCGGAATAGTTAACTCATGCCTACTTTTTTTGTTCTACTTTACGGTAACCTGGAGTATGACGGGCGAGTCAAGCGTGTGCTTGAAGTCATAGCTCCACTGGGTGAATATTTTTTATTGGATCTGGCTTCAAGTAATTCAAATGACAATAATATTCCAAATAGAATTAGAATGTCATTCCCACAGAAACGAAAGACGATCTGGCGCCATCTATTGTTCTGGAGTAAAGCTGTCAGTATTGCTCTAAAAACAAAGCCAAAGATAATCATTGGTGAGGATTACTTCACTGTATTTCCTGCATGGTTGGCATCCGTTTTTTGCGGGGCACAATTTATTTATGATGCACATGAGCTTATCATACCTGACGAATCAAGGGCATTTAAATGCCGTGCACTTTTCTGGTATAGGTTGGAAAAATTCGTTATCAACAAAGCGGATCTAATCATAGCAGCAAATATAGAGAGAGCAGTGCTCATGAAAGAGCACTACAAATTGGCTCACACACCAATTGTCATGAGGAATATTCCTACCCCCTGTAATATTGACTGCGAACCCAATGAGCTGCTACGTGTTTTTCCAGCGCTTGCGAATAAGGCGTCTGACGAAAAATGGGCTCTCTATCAAGGTTTTATCGCAGAAGATAGAGGTATTGGTCGTTTTGTGGAGGCCCTGCGTTATTTGCCAGAGAACTACAGAATGATCATTGCAGGAGATGGCCCTTTCAGGGTGAAGCTATCATCGCTAGCAAGTGATCTAATAGAAAGTGATCGTCTTTTATTGTTAGGTAGGATTGAAAATAGAATACTTAATAGTCTAACAATTCTTGCCGATGTTGGGATTGTTTGCTATCCAAATACAGGGCTTAATAACATTTACTGTGCCCCGAACAAACTTTTTGAATATGCACAGGCATGTTTGCCAGTTATAGCCACAAATCAACCCCCACTTCGAAAACTAATTGAAACATATTCAATTGGAGAGACTGTTTTGAACGATGGGTCGCCAAATGATATTGCAAACTCTATAATAAGAATTGCTAAGAAAAAAGAAAAATTTTGTTCCGGTCTAAAAAGACTTATCTCTGAAAATCCAATATATGTCGAGATAGATAGTGTACGTGATGTTATCAAAGGTATGTTGAAGTAAAATACAATGAACTTATCTCCCGAGATTTTATTATATGTCGTCTGTGGTACGATATTTATCACATGGATTGGGTTAATCCTTGCTGATGGTATTTGGCAAAGAATTTTAATTTTTTCATTTATTTTAGGTCTCTTTATATATAGCGGAATAGGTGCATCATATGTAATAATGCCAAAAAGTTACTTGTTGATATACTTTACTTTTTTAATCTCTTTCCTTCTCAGTTTTCTAATTTTCTTAAAATTGTTAAAAAACTTTGGAGTGAGATTAAGTAAAAATTTATTCTATATCGTTCATGATATAGATACGGGTTTGTTTTGGCAGGTAGTTTTATATGTTTATATTGGAATGCATTTTTTCCCTTTGATTTACCCAGAAGTTCGATTGTCAGATTTATTATCACCGCCTACACCTGATTTAAAAACAGCATTTTCTTTAAGATTTACCGAAAACGACGTAAATATTATAGGAAAAATCGTCGATTATTTACGTGTCTTACTGACCCCATTCTTTTTTATTAGCCTTTTTCGCCTAAGAGATCGGATATGGACAGTCTCTTCAATTATGCTCTTGTTAGTTTACCTCCAATATGTTGACAATGCTTATATTGGGAGGTCCTTTGTTTTACTAATCTTGCTAGTGTTATTTATTTCTTTTTGGGTCTGGAAACCAGCAATACGTTGCTACCTTGTAACCTTTGTTGTCGTGGGCTTACCGTTTTTGCTTGTTGTGGCCGATTTGTACACAATCATTAGGCTTGGTGGTAAGGTTTATACCGTTAGTTTTTATGATTCTGTAGTTAATATCTTTGAAAATGAAACAACCTTTCCTGTTTTCGCGGGCATACCTGTTTTTAACTCTGGTAGACAAGTTGACATAGGCGAATATCTGAAATGGATATTAACGCTTCCGATACCAAAAATTCTAACGGGAGAAATTGGTGGGGCAAGGATAAATTATGAAATGTCTGAAATTGTACTCGGATTAGCGAGGAGCAATTATAGGTTTTTCGTAGTGCTTCCCGGTCTTGTCGTTGAATCGATGTATATTTTTGGGTCCCACTTTTTCTGGCTCCATGCCGTATTTATTGGGCTTATAGCTGCTTTTTTTGTAAGGCTCCTTGAGAGGACAAAACAGACATTATTTTTATTTTCATACATAATAGTTCTTATCTCTTATAACCTAAATAGAGGTGGAATATCCTCTATACTACCTATCATGATAAATAGTTTTTTGTTTTTATATTTTTATATTTTTATTGTGAAGTTCAAGATAATTAACAAGGTATTTCATAGGTAGACTGTTACTAAATTTATGACTGTTGTGATTTTGCTTGCGCGATCCTAGCAAGAGCAAAATTTTAGTCATGAGCATTAATCAATTCTGTTTTGTTTGACTTGATAATTATGAAGCTTCTTCATGTCACGGCCTCATTATCCCGCACAGCGGGCCGCTCCTTTGTCAGTGTTCGCTGCCTTGCACAAGAACCCATTAACCAAGGGGTTCTTGTTGAGATAAGAGATCAAGCAAGCAACGGATCGGACCGAGATAACTGTTAATTTCGCGTTTCTCTGCGGTTTTTTTGTAAGCTTTGGGTGCCCTTACAAAGTCATTTTGATGGCCCAAATGGCAGGTTTAAGGAATAAACGGATATGGGCAGAGACAATCGACATCATATTCCAGTGCAATTCTGGCACATTACCCATCGATGCCACAAACAGGAGTTTCTTCTCAAATTTGCCCGTGAGAGGTCAAGATGGTTACAGTGCCTCTTTGAGGGAAAGAAGCGCATGTACTGCAGGTCCTCAACTGCGTAGTCACATCAAACCATATTCACCTATTCGTTGTAGATGGAGATGCGGAGGTGGTACCACGGAGTCTCCATCTCGTTGCAGGTAAGCCAACTCAGGGGTTCAATAGGAGAAAAAATCGAAAAGGTGCTTACTGGGATGATCGTTACCATGTAACGGCGGTATAGCCAGGAGAGCATTTTATCAGATGTATCACGTATATTGATTTAAATATGGTAAGAAATAGAGCTGTTCGCCATCCTTCGGTCTGGGGCCAGAGGAACAACTTCGCAAAGTGCACCGTCAATGGCTGGAAGAACCCATCTTCAATAGCAGTGGAAATAAACGTGAAACAGAATGGACCGAGAGTATCGCTATGGTATGGGAAGTAGGTCGTTCGGCAATGGGATCAGGGAACAGCTACAACCAAGACTAAAAGAGCTTAATGATAAAGAGGTTCTGCAGCCATTATGAATTGAGAGAACAAGACACTGCTTACAAACCCCGTTTTACCCATGAAAAAATGGACATCTAAACACTGAAAACATGTTTTGTTTTGGTTTAAATGACGAATAATCAAGGCGATAGCTTGGTCCACCCTTGTTTATATAAGGTTGCTGGCTTGAAACACGTACAGGAAAAAGGGAGGTTGTCTGTCCATGAGAGATTGGCCTTGGCCGAGTGAGCGCAGTGCTTGGGGGGAGATGCCGGTGCACGATACTTATGGTCTATTTGGGAATGTTCTGATGGAGCTGCAGACCGCCCGTCACCACCTTGGGTAAATTATGAAATGCTTTAAGGAAGAAATATAATGAGGCCGACAATATTAACATTTGTCGCTTATTACCTCCCCGGTTACAAATCCGGAGGTCCTGTTCGAACCATCGCCAATATGGTCGATCAACTGGGACATGAGTTTGACTTTCGGATTATTACTGCCGACCGGGATTCTTTTGAGACCACACCTTATCCTGATATCAAGGTCAATGCGTGGAATACCGTGGGCCCCACGCAGGTATATTATGCGTCACCATCGTCATTGAGGTTAACTCGGGTCACTGAATTGTTACGCAGTACACCTCATGATGCACTGTATCTGAATAGCTTTTTCAACCCGAGGTTTACTGGGTTGCCTTTGCTGGCGCGCTGGCTGAAGCGTGTTCCGCTCAAGCCTGTTATCCTCGCCCCGCGTGGTGAGTTTTCCGCTGGCGCACTTGAAATTAAGGTATGGAAAAAGAAACCTTTCATTGCTGTGTCGCGACAGATGGGCCTTTTTCGTGGCGTGACCTGGCAGGCTTCGAGCGACCACGAATCGGAAGATATCCGAAGAGTGATAGGTCGTGCTGCTCATGACATCGTGGTTGCTCCGAACCTTCCCGCTCTCAATGCAAATGACGAGTCCGGGTGCGTACCAGCGCAAGGCGGCAGTGGGGGTCCTATCCGGGTAGTCTTTCTTTCTCGGGTTTCCCCGATGAAAAACCTTGATTTTGCCCTGCGGGTCCTTGGGCAAGTCAATGTTCCGGTTTCCTTCGATATCTACGGGATCGTCGATGATGAACTGTATTGGCGCGACTGCCAGAGTCAAATAAGTCATCTGCCTGGAAATATAACCGTCACCTATCATGGGGTGGTCCCACATGATCAAGTCGTTCCAACCTTACGCAAATATGATCTCTTCTTTTTGCCTACTCGTGGAGAAAATTACGGCCACGTTATCCCAGAAGCTCTGGCAGCGGGTGTCCCAGTCTTGATCAGCGATCAGACCCCCTGGCGAGATCTTGACCAGAAGGGCGTTGGTTTTGTGCGGCCGTTATCTGATGAGCATGCTTTTGTGGAAGTCATTCAGGCACAAGCTAAACTTGATAATTCTACTCGTAATACTCAGCGGAAAAAAGCGTATGCGTATGCACAACGGGTCTCGGCTGACAGTTCCGTAATTGCACAAAATCGTGAGATGTTTTTGGATCTAGTAAAAGGTTTAGTAAAGTGATTTTTCTTGGTGACATAGTTAGTCCATTTAGAGCATCCGGGAATATCAATAAATTTCAGAGATTTTCGAACGAATTTGTTGTGTGCAATCTGGAAGGTGGGATTGTCGCTGCCGGAGAAGCTTCACTTCAGAATCAGATTGTTTTTAACGATATTTCGGTTCTTGACCTGCTTGAATCGTTAAACGTGAAGGTGGTCTCTTTGGCTAATAACCACATCTTTGACGTACAGACATCGCCGGTCGAGACAATCAATAAACTAACACAAAGAGAGATTCTCTTTTGCGGTGCCGGTGATAATATTTCAGAAGCATCAAGACCGCTGGTTTGTGATTACAATAATGAGCAGTATGTTTTTCTTGCCTTTGGTTGGGAAGTTATTAGTTGCCAAACTGCCAAAATCAACAGCCCTGGTGTTAACCCGCTTGATCCACGCCACGTAATAAAATCCTTAAAATCAGCAAAGAAAAATTATCCTAAAGCCAGGATAGTTTTGCTGATGCACTGGAATTATGAGCTGGAAATTTACCCGCAGCCGATGCACCGACAGTTGGCATTTGCTGCAATAGACGAGGGGGCCAGCGCCATAATTGGATGTCATAGTCATTGTCTGCAGGGAATTGAATTCTACAAAGATGCTCCAATTGTTTATGGCCTTGGCAACTGGTACTTCCCCCATGGTTTTTATTTTGATGGTAAACTGACATTTCCGGATTTTTCCAACGATCAACTGGCTTTTGAGTGGGATCCAACTGAAAATAAGAGCTTTTGCCATCTGTTTAAATATAACCCTGAAACACACGATATTGATTTTATTGAAAAGCAGCCATGGGGAAAATGTACGATAACTACTGCACTGACCCCGTTTAAGAATATGTCACATCAAGAATACATTTCGTGGTTTAAAAAAAATCGTAGAAAACGCAAATTTTTACCTATTTACAAAGATATGAATCATCATTTTGCTAATGCAATAAAAGATTGCGTTGTTTCTATCCGCCACAAATGTATCAAAGCACTTGTACAATTGAAATTAAAAGGCTCACCAAACTGACTGTGAGAAAATGTAATGATTGTTCGGCTGAAAAAAGTGATCGAAAAAATCCCGGAACCAATAGGGAAGTATTTTGCTTATGTTCCGTATGCCATGCGACTTGGTTCTGATTATAACGCCTCTATAAAGAATATCAGTTTTTTTGATTCTGCGACTACAGATGAGAAAAAGGATTTCATCTTTAAACAAACTCGTAAAATTATTACCCACGCCATTGGCCACAACAGCTTTTACCAAAAAATTTATGCCGATGCGGGCTTCTATCTTGATGACCTCCGCTCCTTTGATGATATACAAAAAATACCGTTGATCACCAAGGCAGACTTGAAAAATGTTTCACTTGCCGAGCGCACCACACCAGAGTCGAAAGGTTTCCTGGTGAACACCGGCGGGACGTCTGGTGATCCTTTAGAGTTTTATCTGGATCGTCAGGCTTTCGCACGGGAATGGGCACATATGCACACCATCTGGTCGCAGGTCGACTATCAGCCGACCGACTTGAAATTAACTTTTCGCGGAAAGAACCTCGGCAGCTCACCGTTGCGTTACAATCCGGTCCACAACGAATATGTGGTTAACACTTATTTGCCCTTAAAAATTGTTATTGATGCCATCGAAAAAGTTGTGAAAAAAAAGTCAATTAAATATCTGCATGGTTATCCCAGCACCATTTATAACTTTGCTTTGGAAGTGGCACGTTGTGATAAGCAGCTTGTTACAGAGCTGAATCGTACGCTAAAAGGTATTCTCCTTGGCTCTGAATATCCTGCCCCGATATATCGTGACGCGATTAAAAAGGTTTTTAAGGCGCCTACAATATCTTGGTATGGTCATAGCGAAATGGCCGTACTAGCCTATGAACAGAGTGAAGATGGCAAATATCATCCTTTTCATTCTTATGGATACTGCGAGGCGGTTCTCGATGGCAGCGGGAACTACAGACTTGTCGGCACCTCCTATTTCAATGAAGGATCACCATTTATTAGATATGATACTGGAGACTTAATTTTTCCATTATTCGCTGATGGAATACTTGATTCGTTTAGGATTGCTGAAGGAAGGGTCGGTGAATTCATTGTTGATCGGATCGGGCAGCGAGTCAGTCTCACCGCACTCATCTTTGGTCGCCATCATAAAATCTTCGGATCAGCCCGCTATCTTCAGATAAGACAAGACAGAGCCGGAGAGGCAACGCTCATGATCACACTCCCTGTGGGAGAAAGCCTCTCCGATGCGGAGATAACTGCTGGATTTGACACCAGTCACGTTGAGGTAGCTTTTAATTATCTGTGTATTAGCGAACCGATAAAAACACCAGCAGGGAAAATTCCACTTTTGATTAAAGGATAAAACTTTCCATGAACCAAATTCTCCAAAATCTAAAAACAGGCCAGACAGAGCTTGTTGACATCCCTTGTCCCCATTCCCGAACTGGTTGTAACCTGATTCAAACCTCTGCAAGTCTTATCTCTGCAGGAACAGAACGGATGTTGGTGGATTTTGGCAAGGCTGGGTTTGTTACAAAGGCAAAACAGCAGCCGGATAAAGTCCGGATGGTCCTGGATAAGATAAAAACCGACGGATTGCTACCAACAATAGAGGCCGTGAAGGCCAAACTGGATCAGCCTTTACCTATGGGCTATTGTAATGTCGGCCGAGTCATCGAGACGGATGAAAAAAGTGGCTTCAAAATTGGTGACAGGGTTGCCTCCAACGGGAATCATGCCGAGGTGGTAAATGTCCCTGCCAATCTTTGTACGCAGATACCCAGCAATGTCAGTGATGAATCCGCCGCCTTTACCGTCATAGGGGCAATCAGCCTGCAGGGGTTGCGCCTTGCCCAACCCACACTTGGTGAGTGCTTCGTGGTGACTGGTTTGGGGCTGGTCGGGCTGATGACGGTCCAGTTGCTCCTCGCCCATGGCTGCCGGGTATTGGGAATTGATTTTGATGGGGCAAAATGCAGCTTGGCAAAAAGCTTTGGGGCAGTAGCCGTCGATCTTTCCAAGGGAGAAGATCCTCTAGCCGCTGCAGATATATTTTCTCGTGGGCGGGGAGTTGATGGTGTTCTTGTCTGCGCATCTTCGAAAGGCAACGAGATCATGCACCAGGCCGCCTCGATGTGCCGCAAGCGTGGTCGTATAATTCTTGTCGGTGTGGTTGGCTTGGAATTATCCCGAGCCGATTTTTTTGCAAAGGAGCTTACCTTCCAGGTTTCCTGCTCTTACGGTCCGGGCCGTTACGATCCGCTTTATGAAGAACAAGGGCAGGATTATCCGCTTGGCTATGTTCGTTGGACTGAACAACGAAACTTTGAGGCTGTTCTGGATATGATGGCCGATGGGCGACTTGATGTGGAACCGCTTATAAGCCACCGATTCCCGCTTGAGCAGGCTGTGAGTGCCTATAAAGTGCTGGCGGAAGATCGATCGGCCATGGGTATTCTTTTAGAATATCCAAAGGATGATTATGCAACAGCTGATAAGAGTAACTCTACAGTTGTCTTGAGCGATGCGGTTTTTCCAAATGTCGCTGTACGTGAGCCTGTCGTCGGGTTTATCGGCTCTGGAAATTATGCCGGCCGTGTGCTTATCCCTGCATTTAAAGAAACCGGCGCAGTGCTGCGAACAGTCGCTTCAAGTGGCGGTGTGAGTGGTGTGCATGTCGGTAAGAAATATGGCTTCCACCAGACCACGACCGATACGGCAAGTCTTCTCAGCGACCCGCAGCTCAATATTGTGGTTATAACCACAAGGCATAACATTCACGCGTCGCAGACAGTTGCAGCTTTACAGGCTGGGAAGCATGTGTTTGTCGAAAAGCCATTGTGTCTTTCTCTTGGCGAGTTGGATGAAATCGAAAAGTTATACTCCACTCTCGGCACTGCACAGACCGCGCCTCCTCTGCTTATGGTTGGATTTAACCGCCGCTTTGCCCCACAGATTCAGAAGGTAAAGAGTCTGCTGACCAGTGTTCAGGGGGCAAAATCGTTTGTCATGACGGTGAATGCCGGGGCAATACCGCCAGATCACTGGACGCAGGACCCTGCTGTTGGTGGAGGCCGGATTATTGGTGAAGCGTGCCACTTTATTGATCTGCTGCGGTTTTTATCCGGACATGCGATTAGCCAGCACACTATCACCAAAATGGCAGGTGGTGTTGGTGATACAGTTACCATTCAACTTGGCTTTGCTGACGGTTCCATTGGTACCGTCCACTATCTGGCAAACGGCAGCAAGAGTTTCCCCAAGGAGCGGCTGGAAGTATTTGCTGCTGGGAGAATCTTGCAGCTTGATAATTTTCGTAAAATGAAGGGATATGATTGGCCGGGCTTCAAAAAAATGAACCTGTTCAAGCAGGATAAAGGACAGAAAGCATGTGCTGCTGCATTTGTTGGTGCTATCAGAGAGGGCGGTGTTGCCCCGATTCCTGTCGACGAGATCTTTGAGGTAAGCCGGGTAACCTTAGAACTGGCCGGGGCATAATAGATGGACGACAAGAAACGTCCATCTAAGTGATCAGGTGTGATGGATAATGCAAAAATTACGCAAGCTCATCCGCCTGTATCACACCGTCAAGTATTTGAAGATCAGTCAGATCCTTTTTCGAATCTGGTTCCTGGCATATCGCCCGGCAGTTAATCAAACCCCACATCCTGGACGGCGTGCTGCGCCTGGGCTGTGGGTCTCTCCTGTTTCTAAACCAGCATGCCTGTCTGTTCCCTGGAGATTTTCTTTTCTGAATGTAAGCCGTGATTGTAGTTTTCCGCCCGATTGGAATAATCCCGATATAGAAAAACTGTGGCTGTATAATCTGCATTATTTTGATGACCTGCAATGCGGAGAAGCTGTCGAACGACGAGGCTTGCACAGGCAATTGGTTTTGCAATGGATTGATGAGAATCCACCCGGTGTCGGCAATGGCTGGGAGCCGTATCCAACATCTCTGCGCATTGTTAATCTGGTAAAATGGTTTTTGGCCGGCAATGAATGTCCGGAGCAGTTACTGCAGAGTCTGGCCGTGCAAGCCCGTTTTTTGCGAAAGCGCCTGGAATATCATCTCTTGGGCAACCATCTTTTTGCCAATGGCAAGGCTCTGGTGTTTGCCGGGCTTTTTTTTGATGGGCCTGAAGCAGAGAGCTGGTTTGTGAAAGGGATGCGGATTCTTGAAAAAGAGGTAGCCGAGCAAATCTTACAGGACGGAGGGCATTTTGAACGGAGCCCGATGTATCATGCAATAATCCTCGAAGATCTTCTCGATCTTATAAATATTATTGCCGCCTCTGGCAGGTCGATCCCCGCATCGTGGCCTGGACGGGCAAAGCAGATGCTTCATTGGCTTACGGCCATGTGCCATCCGGATGGTGAAATTGCCCTGTTCAACGATGCGGCTTTGGCCATTGCCGCCGAGCCTTACGCTTTACAGGAATATGCAGGTCGCTTGGGCATTGAGAACAGCCGTGGTAAAACTACCGGCTTGCTCCATTTGTCAGAAAGTGGCTATGTGCGCTGGCAGGGGCAAGATACCTATGTGCTTATGGATGTCGGCGAAATTGGTCCAGACTATCTGCCGGGGCATGCCCATGCGGATACCCTTTCTTTCGAAATGTCCTTGTTTGGCCGCCGCTTCATTGTCGATAGTGGCACGTCCTGTTACGGCTTGAGTGAAGAACGGCTGCGCCAGCGGGGGACCTTGGCGCATAACACCGTCAGCGTCGAGCAGATGGATTCTTCCGAAGTATGGGGCGGGTTTCGAGTTGCCGAAAGAGCCACACCGCTGGACCTGGAAATTTGTGACAACGGCGCGCCGGTGTCGGTGTCCTGCAGCCATGATGGCTTTGGCCGGCTGGGCTTAGGCAACCGTATCATCCATTGTCGCACCTGGGAGTTGGATGCTGAAAGGGTTTGTGTGCAGGATACGGTTACTGGCGGGGACTGTCGGTCGGTTGTTCGATTTCATTTCCATCCCGAGGTGGAACTTCTGCTCGATGCACAAGAACGCGGCAGGGCAATTTTTCCTGATGGGCAGACCGTGACAATACAGTTTTCAGGCGGGGAGGCACGCCTGCTGGAATCCACCTATCATCCGCAATTTGGCCTTAGTGTTGGCAATAGATGTCTGCAGGTCTCTCTGACTAAGGGCCGGTGTGCGACGGTTTTTTCGTGGTAAACTTTACGGGTGGTGATTGGCAATGCATATTCTTTTTCTGACAGATAATTTCCCGCCCGAAGTGAATGCGCCGGCAAGCCGAACCTTTGAGCATTGCCGGGAATGGGTGCGGCTTGGTCATGAGGTGACGGTTATTACCTGTGCACCGAATTTCCCTAAGGGAAAGGTCTATGATGGCTACAGGAACAAAATCTGGCAGGCTGAGGAAATAGACGGTGTCCGGGTGATACGGGTCTGGAGCTATATCACCGCCAATGAGGGGTTTGTAAAAAGGATTCTTGATTACCAGAGCTTTATGGTTTCGGCCACAATAGCTGCTCTCTTTGTTCGCAAGCCGGCCCTTGTTGTGTCGACATCGCCGCAGTTTTTCACGGCATGTTCTGGGGTTGTGGTAAGTGGGCTAAAGCGCATCCCCTTTGTTTTTGAGCTCCGTGATATCTGGCCGGAGTCAGTCAAGGCGGTTGGTGCGATGGGTGATTCCGCGGTCATACGATTATTAGAGAAAATAGAGCTGTTTCTTTACCGCAAGGCTGATCTGATTGTCTCGGTGACGAACTCCTTTAAAAAGACTTTAATAAGCCGAGGAGTCGATGGCAAAAAGATACAGGTGGTTACCAACGGCGTTGATGTGTCCCGCTATACTCCACGGGAAAAGGATGCGGAGTTGCTTAGGCAGCATGATCTGGAAGGAAAGTTTGTCGCCGGTTATATCGGCACCCATGGCATGGCCCATGCCCTGGAGACGGTGCTTGAAGCGGCGGAAAAGCTCATGAACAATGATGAGGGCAAGGATATACGATTTATTTTGCTTGGGCACGGAGCGAGAAAGAAAGAACTGCAGAAAAAAGCAGAAGAAATGAACCTTGATAATGTCATTTTCATTGACTCTGTGCCTAAAGAAGAAGTTGTTCGCTACTGGTCGATCCTTGATCTTTCAATCATTCATTTGAAAAACACTCCTTTATTTACGACGGTCATTCCCTCGAAACTTTTTGAATGCATGGGCATGGGGCTTCCGGTTCTGCATGGTGTTACCGGAGAATCAGCTGAGATAGTAGAGAAGGAGGGCGCAGGTGTTGTGTTTGAGCCTGAGAACAGCGATGATTTGATAGAAAAATTGTTGGAATTGAAAAACAATTCCGAAAAATATCGTGCTTTGCAGAAAAGTTGCCTCGCAGGTGCGGTAAAATATGACAGAGGAGTATTAGCAGAGAAGATGCTGCATGCACTTCATGGAGTTGTGGAAAAATGAGGTTCGTCATATGGAAAATCAGCAGATAGAGTATAAAAAATCATTCGGGAAGGATGTTATTATCTCTCTAGTCGCTTTTGCAAACAGCGAGGGCGGCAAAGTCATGGTCGGAGTGCTGGATAATGGCGAGCTTTGTGGGGTGCACGTTGGACCCGAGACGATACAGCGCTACATCAATGAGATTAAGACCTCGACCTATCCGCAGTTGTTCCCTTCTGTTAAAACCATAGAGAAAGAGAGACATGCAGTTCTTCTGTTTGAAATAAATGAGTATCCTGTCAAACCTGTTGCCTATAAGAATAGGTATTATAAAAGGGTGCATAATAGCAACCACCTGCTGAGTTTAGAGGAAATCGTTGATCTTCAACAACAGTCATTGGCAGTTTCATTTGACGCTGTCACCCGTGGTGAGCAACTAAATTCTCTAGACCTGAAATTGATAGAACATTTTTTTGCGCGCGTAAATGAGAGAGGGCGAGTCGAACTCAAGGGGGATGTTGTCACCAACCTGAAAAAGCTCAACCTTGTTCGCGACGAAAAGATCACCTTTGCCGCCCACCTGCTTTTCGGCAACCCTGACACTTCCATTCGGATTGGGCGTTTTAAATCTAAAGCAACCATCATCGATGACATCGTTTTATCCGGCCCGTTGTATCCACTGGTTGATGAAGCGATGACGCACATCAAGAAGCACATCAATCTCTCCTATCATTTTGACGGCAGCGTTCAAAGGAAGGAGCGGTGGCAGTATCCTCTCGAGGTTATAAGAGAGTTGTTGCTTAACTCAATTGTCCATCGAGACTATAAATATGCCTCTGATATCATAGTAAAAATCTTTGATGACAAGATAGAGTTTACGAATCCGGGCACGCTTTTCGGGCGGCTTAGCATTGCCGATTTGCAACGCGACGATTATGTGTCTTCACTGCGTAACAGGTTGATTGCAGAAGTATTTTACCTAACCGGAGATATCGAGCGGTATGGGACCGGCTTTGTAAGGATACGGGAGTTTCTGAAGGATTACCCTGAGATAGTGTTTTCCTTAGAGGAAGTTGCAGATTTTTTTAGAGTTGTGTTGCAGATTCGTGATCTCACCCCCCAAGTCACCCCCCAAGGCACCCCCCAAGTTACCCCCCAAGTTTCGCTTGAAGTTTTGCGTTTACTTCGCACCTTGGATAGACCGCTGAGTCGTCAAGAGATTCAGAGCAAATTAGGTTTGCAGGATCGTAAGCATTTAAGACAGAAATATTTGCTTCCTGCATTGGAGGCAGGTTTAATCGAGTTAGCCGAACCGGATAAACCAAACAGCCCACGACAGAAATATTTGCTTTCCCAAAATGGAAGGATGCTGTTGGAGGAAGCGAGTTAAAAAATGAATTTCAGACGAGAAAAAGGATCAAGAATGAAGGTGATTAACGTTGTTGGCGCAAGACCGAACTTTATGAAAATGGCGCCGATCATAGAGGCCATGAACCATCACCCCAAAGATATACAACATCTTCTTGTCCATACCGGCCAGCATTATGATGAGAAGATGAGCAAATCCTTTTTTAATGATCTGGGTATGCCGAAACCGGACATTGATCTGGAGGTGGGGTCCGGCAGCCATGCCGAGCAGACGGCGAGGATTATGATTGCCTTTGAGAAGGTCTGTATTGCCGAGCAACCGGACCTGGTCATTGTCGTGGGCGATGTCAACTCGACCATGGCCTGTACGATTACCGCGAAAAAACTTGGTATTAAAGTGGCCCATGTCGAGGCCGGGCTTCGTTCGCGGGATATGGCGATGCCGGAGGAAATCAATCGGCTCTGCACCGATGTGTTGTGTGATTTTCTTTTTACCACCGATCGGTTGGCCGACGAAAATCTGCGAGCCGAAGGGGTTGCGGAAGAAAAGATCGTCTTTGTCGGCAATGTCATGATCGATACCCTGATGAAACACCGGGTGATGGCCTCGGAGCTTGATATCTCTAGGCGATTGGGACTGGAGCCGGGGAAATACGCTACTTTGACGCTGCATCGGCCGTCCAATGTCGATGACAGGGCGACGCTGGAAGGGATATTAGGGGCATTGAAGCAGATCAGCTCTGATCTGCCGATTGTTTTCCCTATTCATCCGCGCACCCGGAAGATGGCCGAGCAATTTGGCCTGCAACACTACTTTAAAAGCGGCAGTGAGGTTCGGGGAATATGGCTGACCGAGCCTCTCGGCTATCTTGAATTCCTGCATCTGAATATGCATGCGAAAATGGTCTTGACGGACAGCGGCGGCCTGCAGGAGGAGACGACCGTGCTTGGCGTGCCGTGCATCACCATGCGCCAGAATACCGAGCGGCCGATTACCTGCGAGGTTGGCACGAATACAATTGTCGGCAATGATCCTGGGGCGATTTTGTCGGCTGCGCGTATGGTTATGGATGGACAATGGCGCAAGGGGAGTGTGCCGGAGAAGTGGGATGGGCATGCTGCTGAGCGGATTGTTGCTTGGTTGGTTGCGTGTGCCAGGGGGCAGGCTGCGAAGATAGCAAGTTGAAATTTGAAATTTTGGGTCGGAGATAGCTAACGCTTTTGATGAGGCGGTTGAAAAAAGCCGGGAAGCTATTGGTTTGTGGATAGAAACCGTGCTCGATGATAATGGCACGGTTCCCGCCCCTGGCCTTCTGGCCGATCACGTGAATAATCCTGATTATAAAGGCTGGGTGTGGGCAGGTCAATATCAGCATGCCGCGCCGGATATTATCCAGGTCCCCAGATTAATTATACGTTAAAACATATTTACGTGAATAGAAATATAGTTTAGCATATATAGATGAACA
>NZ_BAAHYZ010000031.1:0-35871 GCF_054657295.1 Desulfocastanea catecholica | reverse complement strand
CATACTGGCCTTGAGTTCATAGGCATTTCTCAGTATGGTCTCCACCACATCTCCTTCATCCACCAGTATGTCTCTCGCCGGACTCCAGTCCACGCCGCATTCCATGCCGGATTTTTTGCAATAATCACTGAGTGCGCGTTGTATTACGAGACTGGAGATGTTTTTTCCAGTTAATGTTTTATGCACATTTTTAACATGCGAGTCCAAGAATTTCTTTCGGTCTTCCTCCCCGAAAAGCCAATTCAACCTTGCTTCAACATTTTTGGGTATTTTTTCAAGAACGTGAAGGAGTACCAAATTGGCTTGATGATGTGTTGCAATTGAAGATGCTACATCAAATGCGACCTTGTTATACTCCTGAAGGTTGGTAGCCATAAGTACGGTTCTAATGGGCGGTGTTGCCATAGATGTTTGCTCCTTTTAGTCAACCACATCTTTGATGTGTCGTTGGATTTCAGATAGCCTTTGCTATTGTTAGTGCGGGGAGAGAGGGATTCGAGCCCCCAGTACGCAAGCGCACGATTTATTTCGAATTAACCACCTTCGCCAATTTGCCCATCTCGCTGGGTTAATAGTCAGATAAGTATAATAACCTTCAAATTCCTTTCAATAGATCTTTTGTTCAATTATTGATTTTCTCTGCCGTTAGCGGCATAGTTCTTGTTGTTAACCTGGGAGTACCAAAGCTGCCTGAACGGCCAGAAAAAGATCGGTTTTGCCTATACCTATACCTAGGGCAACCCCGACCCGAACTTGTTCAAATCGTTTGGGCCGGAGCAAACAACCCCTTTGTTTGCCCGTCCTTTAAATTTACCAAACCCTCTTCGCAAATACGCAAGAAAGGAATCGCCGCTCCGGTCAAAGTGACCATGGTCAAGATTGGATCAGGAAAACAGACACCATTTTCTCTGGCTGCCTGTTTCACTGCAGTAATCTTCTCAGCCAGCTGCTCAATTGGTATATCAGTCATCAACCCGAAGATGGGGTGGAGTAATTCGGCGGTAATGTTACCGTTTCTGCAGACCACCGTGCCACCCTTGAGCTCACGGATTCGGTTGACTGCCAAGGCCATGTCGCTCTCATCAGCCCCGATAACGATGATGCAGGTGGTATCCCAGGCTGCACTGGAGGCCATGGCTCCGGCTTTCATCCCAAACCCTTTAATGAAACCGGTAAACATTTTCCCCGGTGTATTTTTTCTGTCGATAGCAGCAATCTTGATAATATCATTGGTACTATCGGCCATTATTTCTCCGTCTGAAACAGCCAGGTCAAGAACGACTTCTCTGGTAACCAGGTCGGTGACCATTTCAATGGTCCGTATGCTCAAGGTCTGGTCTGTTCCGGTATAACTAATGGAAAAGTCTGAAGGCTGGACGGGATTAGAGATGTTGATGGTGTCCAGGCTTGCTGGGGAAAAGATGTGGTGGCGGGGTGAAACCGTCAGCTGTCCGTCTTGCGCAATGATCCGGCCGTCACTTATTACACAGCGGGCTTTGATGTTCATGGGATCGGGGATTAAAACCATATCCGCAACTTTCCCCGGAGCAATGCCGCCGATGCGATCGTCAAGGCCGAAGTGCTCGGCCACGTTCAGGGTCGCCATCTGGATGGCCGTCACCGGATCGAAGCCGCAGTCGATAGCCTTTTGCACAAGATACTCCATGTATCCTATTTCCATCAGATCCTTTGGTGATATACCGTCAGTGGTCAGAATCAGCCGTCGCGTATTGATGTTTATGTCCTTGAGGGCCGCAATCTCAGCCAAGTCCCGGCGGATGCTACCCTCACGGATCATCACGTAGATACCAAGCCGCAACCGCTCCAGCACCTCCTTAGCTTTAATAGGCTCATGGCAGGAAGAGATTCCACAGCTAACATAGGCCTGGAGACTGTTACCCCGGGCTCCGGCTGAATGACCTTCCAGCACCTTGCCATGGGCTCTGGTTTTTTCGAAAATCGGCAAGAAAATATCCTGGTCTTTAAGCACCGATTGCCAGTAGGATTCGCCAAGGCCAATGATCTCGGGTTGCTTGAGTAATTGTTCCAGATCGTCACTATCGATCCCACTTACTGCCCGGCTGATGGAAACCATCGGTGGGGCGGTACCAAAGAATTTGATCGGCTGATCACTGAACGATGCCATGAAATCCAGCACGCCGGCTACACCGGCCACCGGATAGACTTCCAAGGTTTCGGTGATAATGGTCGTCGTCCCGCCCCGAGCTGCATATTTGACAAACTCGTCGGCAGTGAACAGCCAGGCCAGGTGAGCATGCCCGTCAATCAGTCCGGGAATGAGGGTGGCGCCATCACCATCGATTACCTGCGTGCTATCACCAATGGCATGGCTGACGTCCGGGCCCAGGCAGGCTATGCGGGCACCACTCGTACATACCGACATGTTGTCGAGGATCTCACCAGTATATACATTGACGATTCGGACATTGACGATGGCCAGGTCACCATGGGCACGGCCAAGGGCGACATCAATGAGTTTTTTAGTTTCGTTCATGGGGACTCTCCTCATTATCTCCTTTTTCTCAAACCATGGGACAAAGTGGTAAACCCGACCAACTGACTCAGTATACTTAATATGTTTACATATTTATGCCCACACTTTTCTTCATGATACTTGACTGGAAATAATAGGTGGACGAGGAAAGTCTTGCAAGACTGTAAGTATAGAGATATCGTTTACCTTCATTGTAGCTACAATCTATTGTCTGGCTAAGGGCTAAGACCGAAACGGCAAAACTTTAACTTTGATGAATTCACCAGGGAGACGAACACTCATGGCCAGCTTCGAACGTTCCTACAAGGTCCACTTTGACCAATGTGACATGGCGGGCATCGTGTTTTTTCCGAACTACCTCGTGATGTTCAACCGCCTGTTCGAGGAATGGTTCGGCGAGGCGTTGCAGGTGCCCCTGGGGGCTTATCATGCCGAGCGCCACTCGGGCTTCCCACTGCTCAATCTTCAAGTCTCTTTCCACAAGCCGAGCCGGGTCGGCGACCTCCTCAACTGGCGGCTGCTAGTACGCAAGATCGGAGTCAAGTCGGTGAAATTGACGGCCAGCGCCTCCTGCGGCGGCGAGCTGCGTATCGAGGTGGAAACCACCATGGTCTCCGCCGGCCTGGTATCCGAGGGTGTCCTTGCCCAGGAAATCCCGGCGGACATTCGCGCCGGGATGGAAGCTTTTCTGGAGCCTGGTTAAGTTGCGCCGTTCCTTCAGTCGTTCCACTGCCTCAATTCTATTAGGTAGCCGTTCGAGTCCTGGATCTCCCGCGCGAGCGTACTTGTTGCGGAATATCGGTCCCCAGACCGGCTCAACACCTTTGCCCTGCAGATAGCCAGGCGTTTCCCTCAAGAAAACTATTTAGTCGATGCTGAAAAAAGATTCTACCAGGCGGGTTGCCGATTGGGGAGCCTGCCTGGATGTAAAAACATTGCCAACAAAAAGAGTAAGGAGCTGTTAATAAATATGTGTAACTAATTGTCGGGATTTGGGTCTATCTTGTAATTCCATTCGCCATGAAATTCATATCGTGTAATATGAATTTTTTCAAACTCTGAATCACCGATTTTTATGCCTGACGGGTATAGGGAATCATCCAGTTCGGCATGGACTTTCAATCCCGTTTTTGTGGTAGTTCCCGCAATGAGACTAACGATTACTTCATGACTAATCAAAGGCTGACCGCGCCAATTCATACTGATGTATGAGAATAAGCGATGCTCAATTTTGTTCCACTTGCTGGTGCCCGGTGGCAGGTGAGAGACATAGATTGGGATGTTAATCTCGTTGGCCAATCGCTGAAGCTCGAATTTCCAGAGTCGCACCCTGCTACCGTTGCTGCCACCGCCATCGGCTGTAATCATCAATTCTGAGGCATCAGGATAACGTTGCTTGCCCATCGAATTCCACCAACGTCTTATTGTCTCGACCGCAAAACTAGCGGTATCATGGTCTGTTCCTACACTGACCCACCCAGTGTTACTGGCTACATCGTAGACACCATAGGGATTAGCGCGTCCAAGCTCTTTGTCAATGAAGTCGTGCACCTTAACTAACTCAGGCTTCCCTTCAGGCCGCCAGGTTGTACCATTGTTTTTATATGCGCCGACAAGCTCCTTCTTCTTCGTATCAACTGAAATAACAGGATTGCCCGCCACCAATCGTTGATTGGTTTGGTCGTTGATGAACTCGAACTGGGTATTACGATCCGGATGATCCGTCCCTTCCAACATTTTACGATTTGCCTGTAAGCTGTAGCCCAATTCTCGCAACAAATCTCCCACCTTGGGATAGCTCACCTTATATCCACTGAGAGATAATTCTCCTGCTAACACACGTAAGCTTTTGCAAGTCCAGCGTAATGGTGATTCAGGATCGCCTCTTGTCGTTGGTTCGATCAATTTTTCCAGCGCAGACATAACCCCAGGTTCGGTCTCGATGACCGATTTCCTGCCAGCCCCGGCTTTCCGAATCCGTTTATCCTGGCTTTCAATCGGAATATTTGGGGCAGCCAGTTCTGTTAGACCGACATGAATTGCCCGTCTCGAAATTCCAGTAGCTTTTGCAACTTTTGTCACACCGCCGCGACCTAAAGCAGAGGCCTCGGCAGCAGCGAACAGGCGTCTCAGACGTTCATCCAGGGCCCACTCAAGCAGCTCGAATTTGATACGTATAAGTTTAATGTCGTCTTCTATAATCGTCATGACGACAATATACCACTTTAGGGCAATATGTATAACAGTTATATATTAACGGTTCCTAAGGTTTCTACTTCCGAGGCTACTCGATCCTACATGGTTTTTGCATAATTAAAAAAATAATGCGTTTTCGTGCGCTATGCGTTCAAGGCTGCTTTCGCCAACACTTTTTCCGCATCTGTCAGATGTTTATTCAGCAATAGCTCTTCAGGTGACACACCAAAACTGTAACCCAGCAGCTGCGTGAAATACAGAATAGGCATCTGCGGATGAGTACTAAATTCTTTTGCCATATCTTCCTGACGTGCATCAAGGTTTGCATGACACATGGGGCATGCAACAGCAATAGCATCAGCGCCGGCCGATTTTGCGGCCTCAATGACCTTATGACTGAGATTTACAACAATGTCCGGCTTGGAAACAGCAAACGAAGCTCCGCAGCACATAGTTTTGTGCGACCAGTCCAGAGTAGTAATTCCTGCTGCCCGCAGCACTTTATCCATAGTTTCCGGATACTCAGCAACATCGAATTGCGTGACTTCCGGAGGACGGACGAGAAGGCATCCATAATAACAGGCTACTTTCAGCTTTGAGAGATCGCGATTGACAAGAGCAGGAATACTTGAAATCAGGGGTTCCTCGGCAAATATTGTCAATGGATGGAGAACCTTTGTCTCATCATTGCAGTCATTGTGAATTGCCTTGACGACATCCTTCCTGAGCTTTTTGTCTGTTTTAACATTATGCTGAGCAATCTTGAACTTGGAAAAACATTCTGCACAGGGAACTATGACCTCATCAAGCCCCATTTCGTCCACAAGCGCCAGGTTAGTCATTGGTAACGCTGTTGCCATCAGCTTGGAAACATTATGAGCAGCTGTCGAACCACAACAAACCCACTCCTTTGGCTCAACCAGTTCAACACCCAGTTTATTGCATACATCCAGCAAAGATTTATCAAATTCCCGTCCGGTCGAATGCAGGGAGCACCCTGGATAATATGCGTATTTCATGCTTTCTCCAGTTTTTTTATTCGTCTGAATATTTTGCGTACTTCCCTGGAACCATGAAAACTCGGCAGAAAACTGAATTTCTGCTTTTTCATCATTGCCATTCCCATGCCCAGATCCTGGGTGAATTTCAGTGTGCGAAATTTAAGTACACCAATCATGCCAAGCTCATAAAGACGCCCGAACCACTTCAGGTTTTCAACAAAGCTTTGGTTAAATTTAAGCACATCAGGTACCTGCGCTTCTTTCTTCTCCCGTTGTATAAGGATCTTAACGGAGTCCATCACTTCAGCAATGTCCACGCCCTGAGGGCAACGCGTACTGCATGTCTGACAGGAAGCGCATAACCACATAGTTTTGCTGTCGTAAACAACATCTTTCAGTCCAAGCTGAATGGCATGCATGAGCTGGGTGGGTGTCATGTCCATTTCATAAGCAACAGGACAACCTGAAGCACATTTACCGCACTGGTAGCAAAAGCTGACATCAATACCACCAATAGCTTCTACCGAATCACTGAAGTTATTCGTGTCTATGTGCAATATTTGTTCTTTCATCGATTATGATTCACCTCTGGCTATTGCCCTTGCCTCAACCGGCACAGATTCCGGAACAGGGGCAGATACTATCTTGGTAACTGCTGAAAATTTCTCCGGGCAAACCTTGTAACACGTTTCACACTTTATACACTTTTCCTGATCAATAACATGAACCTGTTTTTTAGCGCTTTCAATCGCATCCACAGGACAGTTCTTCGCGCAAAGCATACATCCCTTGCACTTTTCAGGATCAATATAATACGAGACTATTTCGCTAAACAGCTCCTCAATTTCATCCGAGGTATAGAATCCAGCATAGTCCTCTTTACTTTCAAGACGGGTCTCCAGTTTTTCTCTTTTTGTCATCTTGATGTATGGAATTAACTTTCTGACTTCAGCAATTTTTGTCGCAAGCTCGTCTCCAGTCATTCCTTCAGTCTCGCCAATAGGACCAAGTTCCTTGATTTGTCTGACAAAAGCATTCACTGTGTCAACAAAAGCCATCCCTTCGCCTGAAGACATAAATTCTATTCTCAACCTGTCAGGGTTGAGACCAATATGCTCTATTATCTTCTTGCACAAAAGTGTCATGTTCAAGGCCTGGTAATTGCCATGGGTGGTATAATTGCATTCATTGAGTAAGCAACCACCTATAAAAACCCCATCCATTCCATTAGATAAGGCGCGGAAAATAAACTCCGGGTCTACCCTGCCGGAACACATAACGCGGATAAGCCTTATGTCAGTTGTGTATTGTAGTCTGGAAACTCCAGCTAAATCGGCCGCGCCGTATGCTCACCAGTGGCACACGAAACCAAGTACTTTCGGCCTGAAATTTGTGCCTGTACTCATGCAATATCTCCTTTTTAAGGTACCAACTGTATCAGGTGTTCCTCACTCTCTTTCTCTGCAGAAAACACGTCAATTTGAGAAATTATTTCCTGATCTGTAAAATGCTTCAACTGTATGGCTGCTGTTGGACACTTGGCATTGCACAGGCCGCATCCTTTGCAGAGAACAGGAACAATCGCAGCTTTACCGATCTTCTTTGACTCCCGTAACTTGATTGCCCCGTAAGTACAGGCTGTAACACAGGCGCCGCAGCCGATACATTTCGCTTCGTTTATGTCACAAACCGATCCGGAAGCGACAATAGTATCCTGCGAAAGTACCGTCAATGCGCGGCCCGCTGCTCCGTAAGCCTGACTGATAGTTTCAGATAACATCTTGGGATAATGCGCACTCCCGCAAAGAAAAACACCGTCAGCAGCAAATTCAACAGGCTTTAACTTCACATGAGCCTCCTTGAAGAATCCGTCAGAACTCAGAGAAAGTCCGAATAACCTGGCAATTTTCTTTGTCTGCGAAGACGGAATAGCAGCTGCTGCTAAAGCGAGCGTATCTGCATCTACAGAAACTTTTCTATGTAAGGTCTGATCTGTTACACTGATCCTTAAAACGTTTTTGCCTTTCTCTGAAATATTTTCTACTACAGGCCCATCGTCAGGTTCATAGCGGATAAACCTGATCTTTTTACCTCTTGCTTTTCTGTAATAATCTTCTGCATAACCGTAAGTTCTTAAGTCCCTGTAAAGAATATAAATATTCTTCTCAGGATGTAATTCCTTCAGGGCAAGCGCATTCTTTATGGACTCGTTGCAGCATGTGCGTGAACAGTAATTTCTCTCTTGGCTGCGGCAGCCGACACATTGGATCATGACTAAGGTCTGTGCATGTATTACTTGCTCATCCTTAGCAGCAATCTTTTCCTCCAGTTCCAGGTGGGTCATTACCCTTTTGTCTTTTCCATAAAGGTATTCGGTCGGCTCATATACATCAACGCCAGTGGCAACTGTCACAGTTCCATGTTGTATTTCAGTTACTCCTTTTTCGGATTTAACTGTGGTGACAAAGTTGCCTATATATCCTGTCGCATCTTCAATTTCAGCATTGTGATATACGAGGATTGACTGATTCTGATATATTTGCTCGGTTAAATCCTTTACATACTTCTGAACATCCATTCCTTCCAACGTTGTATGAATTCTCCGAGCGATTCCCCCAAGTTCTTTTTCCTTTTCCAGTAAATAAACTTTGTGTCCCTGTTTTGCCATGGTCAGTGCACTGGTCATACCTGCCACACCACCGCCAATGACAAGCGCATTCTTATTTACAGGTAAATTGAATTCCTGCAGCGGCTCAAGCAGCGCAGCCCGTGCAACAGACATACTTATCAGGTCAAAGGCTTTCTTCGTAGCCTCGTCCTTTTCCTTTGTATGAACCCAGGAGCAATGCTCACGAATATTGGCAAACTCAAAATAATACTGGTTCATTCCACCTTCTCGTACTGTGTCCCTGAACAATACTTCAAGCGTCCTTGGAGAACAGGCGGCAAGAACTACGCGGTTAAGCCCTTTCTCCTTTATCGTTTCGGTAATTTCCTTGGCGGAATTGGTAGCACATGAAAAGAGTTGCTCCTTGGCATATACGACATGTGGAAGAGTGAGGGCGTGTTCCACTGCTGACGGCACATCAACCACACGGCTTATATTCGCACCACAATGACATACAAATACACCTATTCTCGGTTCTTCACCTGTGACATCCGTCTCAAGAGGATAGACTCTTTCCGCAGAAAGTACACCACGCCGGGAATGAAGGAGCTCTCCGCATTGCGAACCTGCCGCGCTGGCGGTAAAAACAGATTCCGGAATATCTATCGGTCCCTGAAATGCACCGCTGACAAAGACTCCGGGCCTGGTCGTTTGCATCGGATTGGCGGGAAGAGTTTTACAGAAGCCATGTTCATTGAGTTCGATCCCAAACGTATCTGCCAACTCAGCATGGTTAACCGGTGGATTAAGGCCGACTGATAGTACCACCATATCAAACTCTTCTTCCTCTACAGTTCCATTAGTTGCATTATATCTAATGGTTATATTGCCTGTTGCAGGATCTTCTTTTACTACTGATACATAGCTTCTAAGAAAGCGTACATCAGAAAGCTTATCAGCTTTCTGGTAAAAACTCTCAAAGTCCTTGCCGAATGCACGGATATCATTATGAAATACCGTACACTTGACATCAGGATCATGATCCTTGGTTAAAATCACCTGCTTCTGGGTGTAGGCGCAGCAAACCGCAGAACAATAGCTGTTACCGCCCTCCAGTTTTTTGGGGGCCTGTCTGGAACCTATACATTGAATCCAGGCAATATTGTGCGGATGCTTCATGTCTGAAGCACGGAGAATTTTTCCTTCATATGGACCGGTTGCGCACATCAGCCGCTCATAATCCATACTGGTGACAACGTTCCTTCTCCTTCCATAACCGTATTGATCATTGCGCCCAGGCGAGAAAGGCTCAAATCCCGGCGCCAGTATTATAGCGCCTACGTTTATCTCAATTTTTTCATCAGCCTGGGAGAAATCTATGGCTCCATTCTTGCAAACATTTTTACAAATTTGACATTTCTCTTCTTTCAGATAAAGACAGCTTTCATCAATATACGCTACCAGAGGTACTGCCTGTGAATAGTATATATGAACAGCCTTATTCACTGATATATCCTGATTGAATTTGTCAGGATACGAGACAGGGCAATATTCCACGCAGGTGGTACATCCAGTGCATTTGTCTTCAATGATATACCTGGGCTTTTTTGTCAGCGTAACATTGAAATTGCCCGATTCTCCCTCTATCCTTTCAACACTGGTATAGGTAAGAACATCGATGTTCATTTGCCGGTCGACCTCGACCAGTTTGGGCCCAAGTATTCAAATGGAGCAGTCGTTGGTCGGGAATGTCTTGTCAAGCTGGGCCATATGCCCGCCGATGGCAGGTGCCTTGTCCACAAGAAAGACTTTAAAACCGGCTCTTGCGAGATCAAGTGAAGCCTGAACACCGCTTATCCCTCCGCCAACGACCATTACATCTCCGACCTTACTGTTTTCCATATCTTATATCCCGTTATCGCCAAATGTGTTTGTATTATCCGGATATGCTGTTTTACCGCTTTGACAGTTGCGAAAAGGACTGCATTACCGTTTTCAGCCCATGTTTTTTGACCAATTCGTCAAAAGCAGTTTTCAGTTCGCCAGGATCGGCAGTCTCCTGATCCCCTTCATGGTAATATTCCTCTTCTCTCTCATAATATGTCAGAGCATCAAATTTACATGCCTGAACACACATCGGTTCTTCGAGCGGAGGAATACCTTCACACATGTCGCATTTTAAAGGAAGCCCGGAATCCGGATCTTTGAAATAGTCCCTTGACGGGCAGGATGCCGGGCAGAAAGCACATACAGAATATTCCTCTCCGCCAATCACGTACTGGTTTCTGCCGGCGCATTCCGCCTGGGTGTAACTGCCGGCGCGGATCGGGATATACTGGTCCCTGATTTCATCCATGTATAACCTGATCCTGGCCCTGGCCGGATTAATGCTGCTGTATTTCGGCATGGCATGATATGCGGAACATGCCAGTTCACAGGACCGGCATCCCGTGCATTTGCTTATGTCCACTTTTATCTCTTTGATCACTCTTTTCTTTCGGTCACTATTCACAGCGATCACCCCCTGAGTATATTATTCTCCGGTGCTTCAGCCAGTTCTTGTTCGGTAAAATTGTCCTCTTCTCGTAATACGCATCTTTCAATCAGGTCTTTGGCGACAAAGTCCAGGCCCAGTTCTTCAAGCCTCTCCTCTGTGGGGATTCCTTCCCTGTTAAACCCCTTGAACATGTAGTACTTGCTGAGCAGCTTCTGTTCCATCTCCTCATCCCTGATCGCCCAGTGGTCTTCTGGCGGACGTTCGTCTTTTCTTCTCAGGCCACGTCTGGCATTTATAGCCCGGACAAGGGTCCTGATCCGTTCAAACACCCTCCACAGCTTTTCCTTGTCCATGGGAATTCCGGTAGATAACTCGATCATTTCAGGAATGTTGTGGATATTGTAGGCGACATCGCCGCCAAACTGCCCCCTAAAGGAGGATACGAATCCACAGAGCCCGGTGGAGTCATCGATATAGTGCATGGCCTCGTTCCAGTCGACAATGTCGCAGAACGCCTGATCAGACATCTCATTTCTTTTTTCCCATTCGAGGAAATATTTTTTGAACCGGTCATCCGGTGGCGAGGTCCACTTGTTGACAAATTTCTGCCTCTCTTCCATGGTCCGCATGGGATCCTGGGGAAAAGACCCTTCTATCTGGGTGATGCTCATTTTTTCCCCAGTGGCGATCATGAGAAAGTATGCCATGTTGACCTTGCCCAGTTTGATAGGAAGCTGCTCAAATTTTTTGGTGGTGTTGTGATCATAGGCTTCGGCACCGTTGCCGATCCTTTCGGCCGCCCTGGATACACCATCGGCGAGAAAATCCCCGATCCCTTCACGGCGAACGGTTTTTTCCAGCAGGTACCACATCCGCTCCCCGCTGTCCTTAGGAAAGTCGGGCATGTCTTTATCGGTGAGGATACCAGCTTCATAGAGTTCAACCGCAAAGGCCAGGGCCTGGGGGGTAGAGTAGGAATCAAAGCCGTATTCCTGGGCAACCCCAAGAATCTCAAAACTAAAATCCAGCTCCTTGAAGGCTGCCATGTGGTAGGTGTCTTTTCCGTAACACTTGTAACCAAACCGTTTGCCATCTTTATATTTAATGACGTTTCGACAATTTTTAGAACAGTTATAGCAGCTGGTCTGACGGCTCATATTGTCATATTTCAGCTTGGTCCACCGATCCTGCAGTTCTTCGCTCCAGAAATTTTTCCGCCGGGTACGGGCGTTGCCCCAGGCAAAATGATTGTGGTGAAAACTGTCATCTTCGTCATAGGCCATCCAGTCGCCGCAGCCGTCGCTTTCGCCAATTTTTTTGTGCATTGCCATGCACTTTTCAAAAAGTTCAACCGGCTGGGCAATGTTGATATCTTTAGTCCCCCTGACTGCAATGGCCTTCAGCCGTTTATCTCCCATGATCACACCAACACCCCTGGCGGCACTGGAATGTCCATGATCGATCGAAGCCATCCATACCCTGTTTTCCCCGGCCAGGCCGATGGCTGCCACCTGGACTTTGTCGTCGTGCAGTTCTTTTTTCAATAGATCACCGGTTTCCGTGGCACCTCTGCCCGCAAGGTGGGTGGCATCCCTGATTTCAACCTTGTCATTGTTGATATACAGGTAGACCAGATCTTTTGCTTTGCCGCGGATGACGATTTGATCATAACCGGCATGCTTCATCTCCGGCCCGAAAAAGCCGCCCATCAGTGAGTGGGACATCAAATTGGTCTGGGGAGTAAATGTGTTCACCGCCACCCTGTTAGCTCCGGGAACCGGGGTGGCGTGCAACAAGCCCGCGGTGAATATCAGCAGGTTGTCAGGAGAAAATGGATCCGTTTCCGGCGGCACTCTTTCCCACAGTATTTTTGCCGCAGTTCCCTGTCCTCCTAGGTAAAGTTCTGTGTCTCTTGGATCGGTATCGATCTTTTCAATATTTCCCCGAGATAGATCGATCTCCAGACGTGCTCCTGTCTCTCCGTATCTCATTTTAAATCCCTTCTATGATTTTTGATGAAAGTCAGAATATATTTACCTATTACAAGATTAGTTCAACTCCCTGGCGATTTTGCCAGGCGGGCCTGCAATCATTGAGAAACGCTGATTGAGCTGCTTCTTAATGTCCAGCAGAAATAGAGAGATCTCCTTCATGATATCTGCCTTAAACTCCTGTTTCAGTCCCACTGCCCAAATAACCGCCTGAAGTTCTTTTCTGTACGTTTTAAAAGAGACTGCAACTGCCGTCAGCCCCTCAATATATTCTTCCCGGTCATAGGCAATCCCGCTTTCTTTAATGTTCAGTATTTCTTGTTTATACGCAGTCTTATCTACAATAGTATTTTTCGTATATATTTTAGGGGTTATTTGCGAGAGAATTGCATCAATTTTGTCAGAGGGGAGTTGTGCCAAAAGAGCCTTGCCTGCAACCCCTGCAAAAACTGGAATTTTCATGCCCACTTCCGAAGAAATTTTTATCGGAATTGCCTGGTCAGCCTTGTCCACTATGATCACTTCATGCTCTGCTAGAACCCCGAAAAATGCAGACAGTTTAAATCGGTTATTTATTGCCTCAAGATAAGGATGTACAGCCTGGATCAGTTCGGAGCCACCGGCAGCCGCATTTCCCAGGATAAAAAGACTGGGACCAAGTCGAAACTGCCCATTGGAGTCTTTTTCTAGGATATCGAGTTCGTTCAGCGTGTGGAGAATATTGAATACCGTGCTTTTGTTCAGGTCCAGATTCCTGACAATCTCACTATAGCCAAGTGAACGTTTTTCTTCGGCCAGAAGCGAAAGAATAGAAAAACATTTTTCGATGGCAGGAACCCTTTTGAAATTCAGTGTCATTTGACCTGTTACCCCTTTTATGCGCTCTATCCGTAAATCCTTTTCAGGTAGACTTTACTCATTTTGCTCTCTATGGAGATAGAGTGTCCTCTATATAAACCGACTGGTTCGTCTATGTCAAGAAATAATCAAAGTTGAAATCAAAAGTTACTTCAGAATTCATTACTTCTTGGATGTCGGCAATCCAGCCGAAGTACGCAGCAGCTCAGGAGGTCGGTTAGTCCAAGTAGACTAGAGCATCTTTCGCAGTTCTTGGCCAATTTCCGCTGATTTGAGCCTAAATACAGGCGTAACCTGTTGAAATTACCTTTCCGATTCATCGAAACTGCTTGTGGTGCCGATCTACCCTCTTGATTTATTGGAAATATCCGACAAAATACGGGCATGTTTCTACGAGCCAAAAAACGATATAAAGATGGCAAGGAGCATCGGTACTGGTCCAAAGTTGAGAACCAGAGGTTACCGAACGGCAAAGTCTGTCAGAGACAGATTCTCTATCTTGGTGAAATCAATGACAGCCAAAAAACAATACATGGGGGTGACATGGCGGCATCGCCGACCAGGATGAGGCGGTAACGCTTGCCGTACTCACGCATCAGTTCCGCCGTGGTAACAAAGCTGTTCTTTTCGAAATCAGTATAGAGTTTTTCGTAGATGCAATTGTGAAAATAGAAGGCGCGAAAATACTTGAAGTGGTCGGTAGTTCTGGCAGCGCGACGCGACAGGTTGTTGGCATCCTCCTCCAACTTGATCGGGGTACCTAAAGGGGGGACAGCGTTCAGATCAACCTCTTGCCCTTTGGGGAGTTGCGCCCTGCTAGCCAGCAGAGCGAGAATCCAATCGAGCAGCTCCATCCCCAGCGCTGCGGCGACATGATGCGCCAGGAGGGTCTTGCCAATGCCAGATTCCCCCTTGAGCAGCAGGGGCCTTTCCAGGGCGAGAACGACGTTGATCGCATCTTGAAGCGCCCGCGAAGCAACATACCCCTCGGTCCCGCTGAACTGATGGAATGGGTGATCGGACATCGGCCACCTTTCTTTGGGGAGGTTCTCTGCTAAACCTTCGCGGGGCATGACGGAAATCCCCGCATGCCCCGCGAAGTCGCTGTTCAAAAGACCACTTACACCGCTTTTTTGATGTTACACAGCAGCCCCTTCCACTGCGGATAGCCCATGATCGGCTCCCGGCAGTTGGTGTCGGTCAAGCGGTTGCAGTTCCCCTCGCCCGGCCAGCCGTGCGGGACCAGAACCACCCCTTCCATGGTGCGCTCACTGACCTTGGCCCTCATCTTCACCCAGCCGCGATCGGTTGTGATAAGCACGTCATCCTCATGTGCGACCCCGTATTGCGCCGCGGTTTTCGGACCCAGTTCAGCAAGAGGGTGCGGCGCCAGCTTCTGCATCGACTCAAGGTTGTGCAACTGGGAGCCGTTATAGTGGATGGTGCGCAGGCCGGTCGACAAGACCAGCGGGTATTCCTCGCCCAGCTCCTTCCAACGAGGACCTTGAGGACTCTTTTCCGGCTCCAGATAGGTTGGCAGCGGGCTGTGCCCCAGGCGCTCGAAAGCTTCACTGTAGAGCTCGATCTTGCCGGTCGGGGTGGCGAAAGAGCGCTCGTTCAGTTCGTAGGTCTTCTCCTGATAGAAACCACCCTCCGGATTTTCATGCAGATAATCGAATTTCAGGCTGCATGGCTCCAGCTCGTGAGCCACGAGTTCCCTGTCGTTCTGCCAGGGAAACTGATCACCGAACCCGCAGGCTTCAGCAAATTCCTTATAGAATTCGAGGACGGTCTTGCATTCGTAGTAACGGTCCACCGCCTGCTCGCGCAGCATCAAATAGGGGAGGCAGTGGCAGACGTTATAGTTGTAGCCAAGGCCCCAGAACTCCAGCTGATTAGCCGCCGGCAGCACGTAATGGGCCTGCTGGGCGGTTTCGGTCAGGAACTGATCGTAGACCACCAGCAGGTCGAGTTTTTTGAAAGCCTCGGTCAGCGCGTTCGAGTCGGACATGGTGACCAGCGGGTTCCCGCCCGAGACCAGAAAGGCCTTGATCTTGCTCGGGATACTCTCGGGGACCATGTTCATGACGGCGTAGGGGCTGGTCCGATTCCAGAGCTCATAGAAGAGCGGGTACTCCTCGGCGCCCAAGGGCTTGCCCGGGAAGGGCAGGCTGACGTCGGCGAGGCGCAGCCGCGGGCTGATCACCCAGCCGCCGGGGACATTGATGTTGCCGGTGATCGACTGCAGAATGGCCATGGCGCGGCCGGTCTGGCTGCCGTTGGCCTGCTGATCCTGGGTGCAGGTGCCGTGGCAGATGCTCGCCCCTTTGGTGGTCGCGAAGAGCCGCGCCAGCGCGCGGATATCCGCGACTTTGACCGAGGTAATTTTCTCGGCCCACTCGGGGGTGTATTGCTGAATATGCGGTACCAGCTTGTCGAAGCCGAAGGTCCACTTTTCAACGAACTCTTTGTCGTAAAGGTTCTCGTTGATGATGACGTTGATCAGCGCCAGCGCCAGCGCGCCGTCGGTACCGGGACGTATCGACATGTACATTTCGGCCTGATCGGCGAGGGGAATCCTGCGCGGGTCGATGACCACGACCTTCGCCCCCTTCTTCAGGTTTTCTTGGATGGCGATACCCAAGGCGAAGTCGGAAGCCGCCGGGTTGTGACCCCAGAGAATATAGAGTTTTGAATCCATCTCTTCGACCGGATACTTGCCGAAGGTGATCTGGCGGGCCCGGATTCTCATGCGGAAGCAGATACTCTCAACCGAGAAGAAGTTGGAGGAACCGAAAGCGGCTTTGAAGCGATGGGTGAGCGAACCCAATTCGAGGTTTTCGACGCCGATGGAGCCGCAGAAAAACCCGAGCACAGAGGGATCGAACTCTTCCTTGAGTGCTTTGAGTTTAGCCGCTATTTCGGTGAAAGCCTGCTCCCAGGAAACCCGTTCAAACTTTCCGTTCACCTTTTTCAGCGGGTACTTAAGCCTGTCCGGGTGGTAGAGATGCTCGATCATCGCCTGCCCCTTGACACAGAGCTTCCCTTTATTGAGCGGGTGTGAATCCTGCCCTTTCACCTTGGTGACCTTGCCGTCTTCTACGGTTACTTCCACCCCGCAGCTCTGGTAACACAGGCAACAGGCGGTAAAAATCGTTTTTTTCTCTGCCATTTCACTTCTCCTTTTATTGTTCTTCAGTTGGTTCGAACCATAGCCACAGGATCTGAACCTCTATGTGTGTTGCTTCTGATTGAAATATTTGGCAGTCTTCATCAGCCTTGCCGCTGTCGATCATCAATTATTCGGCGTTTTCCGGTGCCGCTGGTGAACCAGCCCGCCGCATTGAAGTTGATGCTCCCCATGGCCAGTGCCCGCCGCCGGAAAAGGGTTGCCACCGGTTCGCTCCGTAACAGCACTCCAAGCGCTTCGCGAGCGACTCTCTCTTCGGTGCCCTGACAAACCTGGAAACACAGGTGAAGCTGATCCTGACCGGCCTCGCGGTTGACGCTGGCGCTAAAATTCAGTAATCCGGGAATCGGGAAGAGTGACTCGTCCAGGGCCGCCATGCTGAGGTTCAGCCCGTGCTGCAGAGGCACGCAGGAATCGATTCGCCCCTGCACCCGCGCCAGCCTTTTCAGCACCGTCCCGCAGGGGCATGGTTCTGCCAGCATCTTGGCCAGGTCCCCGGTGCGGTAGCGGATCAGCGGCATTCCGCGGTGCCGCAGCGTGGTAAAGACGACTTCTCCCCTGACGCCATCGGCAACCCTTTTCCCGGTCGCGGGATCGATGATCTCGGTGTACAGATCGGCCTCGCGCAGATGGTAACCGGCCCTGGCCTCGCATTCGACGCCACCCCCCAGCCCGGTCTCGGTCATACCGTAGTGGGTCAGGACTCGACAGCCCCACCGTTGTTCCAGCTCCACCTGAACTGCCTCAGGCACGTAATCGGTCGACAGCAACACGCTTTTCACCCATCCCTTGGCGATGATGCCGTCGACATCGGTTCTCGCCAGGGACAGGAGCTGGGTCGGGATACCGACCAGGCAGGCCGAAGGATGATTCAACAGCTCCGCGCGGGTGGCCGCACCATCTGTCACCGGTCCCAGCACGACCGGCTTGACCCCCGATCCGGCCAGGGCTTTTGCTAACAGATGGCCGACGCTGTCCGGCCGTTCGCCCGGCAGCAGAATGAGAACGGTCTCCCCCGGCTGGACCAGAGTCGACATGCCGCAGCGGAAGAAGTCGGCCGTTGCCGCCAAATCCTCGGCGGTGAAAAACACCCTCTTGGGCTCACCGGTGGTTCCCGAGGTCCGCAGAGTGACGATTCGTTCAATCTGCTCCAGCGGAGTACAGAGCATTTTCATGCCCTGGACCCGAAGATCGGCCGCGGTGGTAAACGGCAACTTTTCGAAGCCGGCAAAATCACCCAGACTGTCGAGGTCAACTTCAGCCAGCCGCTGACGGTAAAACGGACTCTCCTGTCGGGCAAAAGCGACCAGCTCGCGGATCTTCTCCAGTTGATAGGCTTCCAGCAGCGAGGTGGTCAGTGCACCCGCACCTGCCGGGACCACTTTGTCGCGAATCCAGTTTTCCAGCGGCGTCTTGTTCATAAGCATGATTCCTGGCGGTTGCGATAGAGCGACTTGCCGTATTGACCTGTGAGGTTGTAGGCGCAAAAGGGGATCAGGTTCCCTGCCGGGGACATGATCGAGATACAACAGTTTCGCAGGCGCTCCAGATCGAGATTCCAGGCGTCCTGAAAGGCCATGCAGGAGATCGACAGGCTGTGCGTGCTGGCCATCTCCAGAAAGGCATCAAGGTCCATGGTCCTCTCCTCACCGACAAGCGGCTTGCTCTGGGCTTGACCGCCCGGAACCGCCGACCACTGCCTGGCCATGGAGTCGATGGTCTTGAGCAGGCCCTGGCGCCCGTCCTCGGTGCCGCAGCAACTGCCGGAGGCAGAACTGATCCGCCGCAAGCGGCCGTCGGGCAGAATCATGAAGCTGCAGTGGAAGGAACAGCGCGCATGTTCAGTCCCCGGCGGGATAAAGTCACTCGCCTGGATCAGACCCTCGGTTTGGGCTTCGATGGCCTGCATAACCTGCGGCAGGGTGAAGCGTTCGCCGGAAGAGGGACCCTCAGCGAAGCGTCCGAAGTAGCTGATCGGCTGAAAATGAATCCCTCTGACCAGCGGCACCTTCTCCAGCGCAAAGCGGATGATGGCACCGATATCTTCAGTATTCACCCCGGGAACCAGGGTCGGAACCAGGACAACACCCAAACCCGCTGCCCCGCAGCGTTCAATAGCGGTCAATTTCTGCAGGGCCAGCGAGCGCCCCCGCAACTGCTGATGAATCCGCTCGTCGAGACCGTCGAACTGTAGAAAAACCGTTGTCAGGCCGGCCCTGGCGAGCTTTTGGGCATAACCTGCTTCTTGAGCGAGCCGCAGACCGTTGGTGTTGAGCTGGATGAACGTAAAGCCGTGCTTCCGTCCCAGGGCGATGATCTCTTCCAGGTCGTCGCGCATGGTCGGCTCCCCGCCTGAGAGCTGAATATTGCAGGGGCCGGCAGCCGCCATGACCCGCTCATACCAGTTCTCGATCACGGCCAGGGACGGATCGGTCTCGGCCGCTGCCGTCGCCTTGCTGTCGGCAAAACAGACCGGACAGCCGAGAGTGCATTTCTGCGTCACTTCCAGCAGCACCGAGCAGGGGTTCTGCCGGTGCTCCGGGCAAAGCCCACAGTCGTAAGGACAGCCGTCCGTGACCCGGGTGTAGGGCAACTCCGGGTGCGTAGGCGTTTTCGGTCGTTGCCACTCTTGGTAGCTGGGGCCTCCGCGCCAGATCGGCGTCTGCCAGGAGCCGTGGTCCTTGCAGGTCTTTTCCAGAAAAACCTCATCGCCGCGAGAGACCACCGCAGCCGGGAGCAGCTTGAGGCACACCGGACAAACACTCTCGGTGGCAGCCAGTCTTTTTACATGAACCTCAGACATAATTATCACCGTTCTTTGCGGCTCCGGAGTTGGCCAACAAGGCCCGTAATTTTTCAGTTGTGGCCGCCAACAGGTCCATGCAGGCGCGCTTGTTGGGACTAGCCGCCAGAATCGCCGCACAACTCGTCCCGCCGTAGGCGCCTTCTGCCCGGGCGTTGAACCAGTCGGCCAGTTCGCTGAGCAGAAGGGGCAGGCGCGAGTCCGGCAGCTCTGCAGTTCCCATGCTCAGCGATAGAGCACATGCCGCCCCGGTCAGGACCCCGCAGTCTCCTTCGGGCGAACCCGCGCCAAAACAGAGCCCCGCCATCGCCCGGACCAGCTCCGGGTTCTCCTGGCCAAGCTCGCGCAACGCCAGCTTCATGATGATCTGGCTGCAGCAATAGCCGCCTTGATTGAGGGTCAGGATCTCAAAGAAGAGATCGCTCAACTGAAGTTCTCCGGACAGTTCTCGGGTCATATCGTCATTCTCCGGGCAATCAGCAGCTGGTAACCGAGCGACTGCCAATCGTTGCGCAACGCCTGTTCCTGCGCGTCACCGCTCTGCCGACTCCAGCCGAACAGATTGTCCAGACATGCTCCTGGAGCCATGATCAGGCGAAACGCCAGTTGCTTCAGGTCGCCGGTTCGGTCCTGCCAGTGGGTCGTCTGAAATTGGGCGGTTTTCAGCAGGTCTATGGTTTGGTCTTTCGTTGCCAAAGAATCTCTCTCTTTAAAGCCGGACAGCGGGCTTTTTGGCGTCCGCTTTCGGTACAGATCGGTCAGGATAAGAGCGCCTCCTGGCCGCAGCACGCGGCCAAATTGAGCCAGGACGGCGCTGACCCTGGTTTGCGATAACGTACATTCGCAGATAATTCCGTCGAAACTTTGGTTGGCAAAGGGCAAGCTCTCCAGGTCTCCGCAGATGAGCACAGGTCGATGCGCTTGGCTGCAGGCTTCGGCAAGCAGACTCGGAGAGCGGTCGATGCCGAAAACCTTGTAATTTTCGCGACTCGATAAATGCCGAACGGTAACCCCGGTGCCGCATCCGGCATCCAATATTCGGCTCCCCTGGGCGAATCGGCAGACCTCAAGAGCTTCTGTCGTGAGACCGACTCCGCCTGGTCTCAAGGTCCCCTCAGCGGCATCCAGCAGGGTGCGCGACTTTTTCAGTTGCCATTCGGTCATGGTGGTCATAATTCGGCCAGAGCGCAAAGGTTCGGGTTATTTGTCCTCAAGCATCTTCTCCGCCAGGGCCATCTTCTGGACGGCGTTTTCCTCACTGATCAAAACCCGCTGACAGCTTGGGCAGGCAGGCAGTTCTACGGCGAAGGTTTCATCCAGGTAGGTCAGCTTGACGGTCGCCATTTCCAGCGCGAGCTCACAAGCGGCGCAACACCAGGTCAAGGGGGCCGCGGCCTGCTTGGGCGGTAAATTGAAGCCTTCGAGGATTTTCATGCGATGGGAATAGGCGCTGAAGATGGTGTATCCCTGCGCCACCTTTTGATATTCCACCCAGTAAGTCACCTGGGGAAGACTGAGATAGGCAAGCTGATGTCCGGTGACAGGATCGGTATAAAAGCGGTGGTCGGCTTCAGCGGAGGAAATCACTTGCTGAAGGGTCTCTTGGCGAATACCCCTCTCGTCCAGCAACTTTTGCAGTTGCAGGTCAATTTGCAGCGGAGTTTGGTGTTCGTTGCTCATGCTGTCTCCATCTGATGCTGAGGTTTGCCCGCGAGGCTTGTTTCTTGATTATTGGTTAATTGCCGATTGATTGCTATGGAAGCTACCAGAGTCAAAGCAATCTTCGTACCGTTTTGCCGAGATGGTCTTTTTTCGGCCTCGCTGAGCCGTGCATTGGTCGAGAACTCGGGGAGATGGGAATGGGGTTAATCCCAGGGGAGGTAAATCTGTACATCCAGGCCAGGTCAAAAACTGTCCGGGAAGCAGACAGTTGTCTGCTTCCCGGACACATCACCTGGTTGCTGTTTAGCCAAGGCGTGAAAGCTTTTCGTACAATTTCGATCTGCTGATACCCAACAAACGGGCGGCTTTTGATTTATTGCCCTGGGCTTCGGCCAGAGCGGCCCGAATCGCTTCCTGCTCCATCATTTCCAGACTCTGCCCGCTGATGCTGACCTGATGTCGCGGCGACCTGATCTCCTCGGGGATATCCTGCAGCTCAATCAGATCTCGATCCACGTAGTTTAGGATTCTCTCAATAATGTTTTCCAGCTCCCGGATGTTACCGGGCCAGTGGTACTGCTCCAGCGCCGCCAGCCCCGGGCCGCTAATGCCACTCACCTGCTTGTTGAAGGAGCTGTTGTATTTCTTGATGAAGTGCTCTGTCAAGACTTGAATGTCGGCCCTGCGCTCGCGCAACGGCGGTATGTTGAACTCAATGACGTTTATTCTGAAATAGAGATCCGCGCGAAAGGTGCCTTCACTGACCAGGCTCTTGAGGTCTTTATTGGTGGCGGCAATAATGCGAACATCAACCTTGCGGGTCCTGGTATCTCCGACCCTTTCAATCTCTTTCTCCTGGATGACGCGCAGCAGCTTTCCCTGCAACAGGAACGGCATGTCGCCGATTTCATCCAGAAAGATCGTGCCGCCATCTGCCAGCTCGAACTTTCCGGGTTTCCCCTGTTTTCGGGCGCCGGTAAAAGCCCCTTCGTCATAACCGAACAGCTCGGCTTCCGCCAGTTCCGTGGGGATGGCCGAACAGTTGACCTTGATGAACGGTTCCTTGTGACGGTCGGAGGCATTGTGAATTGAATGGGCAAACAATTCCTTGCCGGTGCCGCTTTCGCCAATGAGCAGAACGGTCGAATTGCTGCGGGACACCTTGAGGATTTTGGCTTTGATCTGGTTTACCGAATCGGTTTTACATATGATGCTGCTCAGGGTGTAGCTGGTTCCGTTGGCCTTATACAGTTCGTTCTTATAATAATCGAGCTGCATGTTTAAACGATTGAGCTGCTGCATGACCTCGGTCAGTTGATCAAGATCCTCGTAGATCTTGACCACCACACCTTTGGCGCCATCTTCCTGGCTCATGGGCAGAGTGGAAAGAACGCAAGGTTTACTTTTTATTTCAAGAACTTGCAGTGGCGTGTCGTTATTGATCATGGGGATGAATTTATGGATATGTTGGCCGATAACCGCTTCTTTGGATCGCTCCGCCTTGGCGCAGAAACGTGCGTTAGCCAGGGTGATAAGATTTTGTTCATCGAGCACCGCGACCCCCTCGTAGGCAACTTCCAGGACCATCTCCAGGGTTGTTTTCAATTTTTTTACGCTGTCGAGCTCGTGAGCGATCCCTTCGACATCGGTCAGATCCTGGATGACAAAGGTCACACCCCGGACCCGAGCGTTCTGATAAATGGGGACCGCCGTGACGATCAGTTTCAGCGTTTGATGCTCTATTTTTCGCGGAGCGATCCAGTCGCCATTGAGGATGACCGAAAAGTCCTGTTTCAAATCGGCGAAATAGGTGCCGACATAATCTCCGGTGCGAATTTCGGGCAGGAGGTCCTTGGCATATTGGTTAGCCAGGGTGACGACACCGTTGTCGCTGGTGGTTAGAATCCCCGCCTGAACATTCTCCAGCACTGTCGCCAATTCGTTGTACAGATATTCGGACCGGTTGAGAAGATCGATGACCGAACCGGCCTGGGTCAGCATGCCGATCGGCTGGTTGGCCATATCCACGACGATTGTCTGTCCCACCCGAGAGGTCGACAGCCAATGGGACAGCTCCGAAAGACTTTCGTAAGCTTTATCTTCCCGGAGATAGACAACCTCGTGGATGTAGTGGCCATCAATCGGGCGGTCAAGGCTGGGGTCGTTCAAAAGACAGTCGAACAGATTCGAGCGGCCGAAGTAGCCGATCAGCTGGTCGGTTTCGTCGACCACCGGCAAGCCATTAAACTTAGAGCTTTTCAAGAGTTGGACGGCCCGACGAATACTCTCCCAGGGGTGGATCCGAGCCTTGGTTGGGACCATGATTTCACTGACCAGCATGTCGCGTTTCCTCTTGTTCGGGAGGGCTGAATTGAATCAATCCGGCCGCAAGATCCTGTTAGCAGCTGTTTAGGTGGCGCTGCAGCCGATCACCGGCTTTCGCAGGCAGGAGCGATTTCAGATTACTTTCTACATTGTAAAGTGATGGTGATGGTGTGATGGTGAGGGTGATAAGAAATCGCTTTCTAAGGAATTCCTAAAATACGGCTTCCCGATTGAAGCCGCTACATTTACGATTATTATCGTAATCCTTTTCAGTCCGATATTACAAGATTTTTTTGTTCGCCCACTTGGCTCCTGCCAGGTCCCCTGCCTTTCCGGCTCACGCGGATTCACGCCAACTCCACCAGGCTACAGCATTGTCATCAATTATCACTGCATGGATATCAACTTCCAGATATCATTGTGTTTCAGTCTAGTGATACTATGGCAACACTTCCCCGTCCCATGCAATCACAGTCTTTGCATCTCAATAAAGGACTCCCCATAGTCAGGCCAGCCATCATCATACGGTTCAATAATCGTCTCAACCCTTGGGGTAGACGGTGGTTCCCTTTCCCGCTTTGGCTTTGCTTCCTCGGATAAACCAAGATGAACCAAGATCTTTTAAATCACCTTCCGTTCATGGATGAAGCTGATAATTTTCATCAAGCCACCCACAGTGAGTGCAAAGAAGCGGGTCCACCTCACATACTTTTTTGATGCATTCCCGCTAAATCAGAGGTGGCACCTTTTTTGCCCTGAAAAGGCTCACAACAATTACATTGTACTCCCCAACCTTCTGCTCACATTTTCCCTCTACCTCTTCGGCCTTGCGTCTGTCACCCCGCATCCGGTTTGAGTACCAACCAACATACCTAACCATCTGTGCCAACCGTTGTAGATTCTCATCTTAGAATAGACAAAAAATCTCAAAAAAACACTACCTGTATCCTGTCAAAGAAAACGACTGGAAGGATTTCGCCTCCCAGTCGTTTTGGTTGTAGACAGCAGTCTACCGGCACCGAACTATCCCTTGGCGCCTCCGTTGGGAGAAACAAGGAAGAAGGCGACGCGGACGGTGACAAAGGTCCAGAGGTAGCATCTCTTGCCTTTGTCTTTCCAGCCGGTCTCGTCAATGTTAATGGCGTCGTAAAAAGGTAAAACGCCATTTTTAATCGAATTAACCGATTCGGCTGAAAGGTCATATAACGTGCGACGTCTTCTGGTAAACGTCGCTTGAATTGCTCTTTGATAAGACCACAGACAGCCAAGATGGCCAACAAAGGCCCACAAAATGGTATTGGCAGTTCGACCTGCCACTTTCCGTACCCACAGACACTGAAATATTCCGGGAGGCATCCCCATGTTCCGATGATCTCCGCATCGAAGGCCATCAGCCGGCTGATGATATACTCGACCTTCTGCATACCGAACCCGACGATCATAAGCTTACCGGTGAAACTGAGCAGTGCCAGGGCGGCCGCCTGACCCGGCCGGGTGCCGGAGACCTCGAAGATCCTCCAGCCGAAACCGGGAAGCCCGAGCTGTTTTTGAATCCCTTTGAATTCGCCGACCACGTCCTTGATCGGCTTGCCCATGCTGTTGATCGCGACATCCACGCCATAGCCCAGCATCTTGTCAAGCCGTTCCTTGTTGATGTCAACGACAATCACGCATTCTGCCCCCAAGGCCTTGGCGATCTGGACCATGTATTGCCCAACCCCGCCTACACCGATGACGATCTCGTCGTCGCCGATCTCGTGCTGCACCCGCTTGGCGGCCTGAAAAGGCGTCATTCCGGCGTCTGCCACCACCGATAACTGCTCCAAGGAAATCTCCCGGCGATCTTTCACTTCGCAAAGGTCGATGGAAGGTACGGGAATGTAGCTCGAAAACCCGCCGTTGATCCCGATGCCGTTGCCCGGCATTTTCTGGTTCAGGACATCGGTCGAGGACGGCGAGCTGATCATCGAGCAGGAAGGACGTTGAGTTTCATCGATATAGAATCAGATCAAAACTGGGTATAAGAGGTACAAAGGACAATCTCAGATCATATTTCCTTTGGGTGTATACCAACAACGATGGCTTATATATTGTGTTGAAAAGAATCTTGCCATGCGCGATTTTCAGTTTCCCAGATACCTGATCAATATATCATCCTATATCGAATCATAAAGTGCAGGAGCGGTACCGGCAGCAAGGTGTTCTTGTTTTTTGTTTGTTCAAGGATAATCTGGGTGAGAATAAAGGCGGTGACGTCCTCCTTGGTCTTGGCATCGATGACCTTTACCTCGTGGCCCTTGCAGATGAGCTCGGACATGTCGCCAAGAGTTACATATTTACTGTCCGACATGCTGTAGAGGCGCCTGTTTGCATATTTCTTGAAAATCAAACTGTCTGTCAAAATCTGCCCCCCCTGTTTGTCTCTAATAGTAACCTGGCAATGCAAAAACATACCGTAGAGTACCTCAACCATATCCGTCATCTGTAACTATATTGCACACAGGGATAATATATAACGCATTATAATTGCGATGTAAATACATCATTGTTTATTTTTTTGTGCGCCGCAACATAATTCATTGACAAGGCTTTAGGTTACTGCTATCCTACATCCTAACGACTTAACACACCAAACACACTTGGAAGCAGGTGAACAACCCTAAATAAAGATGGAGGATAACAAATGGACCAAAAACAGATTGCCAAGCAGATGATTCAGTTCAACAAAACCGCGTTCGACAGCAGTTTCAGTGCCATGACCATGGTTTACGAGCAGAATGAGAAGATGTTCGAGACTTTTCTCAACCAAGCCCCTGGATTACCAGAAGAAGGCAAGAAAGCCGTTAAAGATTGGATGTCGGCGTATCGTACTGGATGCAACGATTTCAAAAAGCTGGTTGACGACAGTTATGCTAAAGTTGAAGAGTATTTTAATAAAGAGTAGCCCGACTACGTAATGTGAAAAAATCCTTTGATGGGGGACCAAAACGGTCGTCCGTCAAAGGGTGTGCATAGGAGAGTAAACAGTATGCCGGACGCAAAAAAAACGCACAATACATCCACTGAAATGATGAATGCCTTCAGTGACGGATTTTCAGTTTTTGAAAATCTGTTTTCCGCTACACAGGCCTACTGGGCTGGTATGTTACGATATACCACTGATTTTTTTATTCCCGCCATACTGGCCAGTCAGTATTTTAACAGGGTCGAAGGGATACGTTTACTCGAGGAATCGCCAGCGGAGAGTTTTGAGGCCTATCTCAAGCTGCTGCAAAACAATCTTGAACTGATGGATCGCAGCATTAAAGGTACTGCTGATACGATGACGGCCTATGCGCAGCTGGAGATGCAAGGCCTCACCGATGCCTTGCAGCAGAGTTGTTTTGAACTCAAACACGAAAAGCTGGCCCGATACACGAAACGTCAGGTAGAACTGCTGGAGATGGTGACTCATAACTACCCGAAGAGCATAGATGCCATCGAGCCCGAATATGGTTTCCATTTCGAGCGCGGCAACCATGTTCTCCTGGATGAAACCGATCGTTTTCTCCTCTATCGCGTTGCCCCTTCGTTAACCCAAGTCAAAACGCGCACTGACGCAAAACCTATCTTGATAATTCCGCCCTTCGTGTTGGGCGCCAATATTCTAGGATTTTTGCCAGGTGAACAGCGCAGTTACGCGCACTGTTATGCCAACCAGGGGTTTCCCACCTATATTCGCGTCCTCAAAGATATCGATTCTTCACCGGCCCTGCAGGTCATGACCGCAGAGGATGATGCCAAAGATACACGCCTCTTTTGTGAGGCTATCTTGAAAGAGCACGGCAAACCTGTCACTCTGAACGGCTACTGTCAGGGGGGATACACCGCCCTATGCAATCTGCTCAGTGGTCAACTTGATGGCCTGGTGGACGCTTTCATCACCTGCGTGTCCCCCATGGACGGAACGCGCAGCAAGGGTCTGGCCCGTTTTCTGTCGCAGTTGCCGCCGCAATTCAACGATCTCGCCTATGGTACCAAAGTTCTGCCTAACGGCAACCAGGTGGCCGACGGCAAGCTGATGGGATGGGTCTATAAACTCAAAAGCATCGAGCATGAGATCCCTGCAGCCGCTTTTTTCCGCGATTTATCGATGTTTGCCCGCCAGAAAAACGGGGAATACAAGATCAGTAAAACCGCTGCTGCCTTGAATTACTGGCTCCACAATGAGCGTTACGACCTGCCTTTGGAGATCACCCGTATGAGCTTTGCCTCCTACAATGTGCCGATCACCAAGGACGGCACTTTACCGGTACGATTGTTCGGTGAAAAGTTGAATGTAAAACGACTGAAAGAGAAGAAAATTCCCTGGCTGATATGTTATGGCACGGAAGATGATCTGGTGGAAAAGGAAACAGCGCTGGCACCCCTTGATTTTATTGACGCCGAGGTAACACCCTTTCCTAAAGGGCACGTGGCTATTGCCACCTCCTGGTCCTCACCTGACTCTGCCTGTGCTCTGCATACCCGGTTTGGCAAAGGCAACTATCGCGGACCGGTGCTTTATCATATGGATCTCGATGCTGCCCTGAACAAAGCGGCAAAAAAAGCGTCCCAAGAATCCAAGCCGACGTCCACGACACCCGTCCAGTCAAAAGCTCGGATTGCGAAGCAAATGCCGGTTGAAAAAAATCCGGTAACCGGCAAAACGACCTCGAAAAACGACCCAGTCGAGAACAGCGCGGAAGTCAAAATTGTGCCGGCGGATATCAAGAAACCCGTACCGTTGACCGACGCAGCGACGACCAAGACTGAGTCGCAGAAGGCAAATAAGCCCGACACAGTTACGACCAAGACCGCTCCGGAGAAGGTAGACAAGCCCAACACAGCCGTGACCAAGACCGCTCCGGAAAAGGTAGATAAGCCCAACACAGTCACGACCAAGCCGGACCTGAACAACCGTGAAAATAAGCCGTAATTTCGTTTGGCTTCAACCTCTACTCTATGGCCAGAATGGACATGAAGGTGGTGTGAACCGATGAACAGACAATTTTATGAATTCTGGGGCAAATACTTCACCAGTGTAGCTCAAGGTCAAAAACAGCTTGAAGATATGTCCGCCTGGATGAAACATGGCTTCGCCGGCACTGATGACCTAACAGCGCTGTTCCGGCGCTGTTATGGTTTGAACACGGCCGAACCAGGTGGTGCGCTGGATGAACAAACCTGGCAGAAAGCCATTGACGACTTTCAGCAGACTTTTATGCAATTAGCCGAGCAATGGGGCTTGGTCAGCAAAACTGAGCACCAAAAAATACTTGATAAATGCGCAGCACTCGAAAAAAAAGTAGCGCAGCAGCAAACCACTATCACCCAGCTGCGTAATCTGCTGAACCAAGAGGGACGAGGGCATGCCGAACTCTTTGAACTTTTTAAAGGTACTTTGGAAGAGCAAAGCAACAAGTTTACTGCACTGATGGAGAGTATCAGTAAGGTTGGTAAAGACAAGACCTAAAGCCTGATGAAAACATTTCGATCGCACTAAAAGACTGCCGGGAACCGGAGATAAACGCAGCCGGGACTGCAGACACTGGATAATCATAGGGAAGAGGTGAAATAATGTTGGACATTAAAGGATCTGTAGCGGTGATCACCGGTGGCGCAAGCGGCATCGGGTTTGCCTTAGCCAAACATTGGGTTCAGCATGGTGGTAAGGTGGTTATCGGGGATGTCGTAGCCGAAGCCCTCGATCGGGCCAAACAGGAATTGGGAACGGCTGTCGTCACAGCACAGTGTGAAGTTACCAAGGAGGAGCAGTGTGGCGCATTAGCGGATACTGCCATCGAAACATTTGGCCAAATCAACCTGGTAGCACCCTTTGCCGGTATCATCATGGATGGTATGATGGTATCTCCGGACCGTGAAACCGGCAAAGTCACGAACAAAATGTCCCTGGACCAGTTTCAAAAGGTCATCGATATAAACCTGACCGGTGTTTTCCTGACGGTACGTGAATGCAGCGAACGGATGATCAACCACGGCTGTCGGGGGCTGATCTGCCTCATTTCCTCAACGGGTTCTCTTGGCACCGCCGGGCAGATCAACTATGCATCCACCAAGGCAGCCATGTCGGTGATGCCCAAGGTAATTACAGCCGAATTTTTCCGGCGGGGTTTGGCCGATCGGATTCGTTGCATGGCGGTGGCGCCAGGTTATGTGGGCACAGCCATGGTCAAGGGCATGAACCAAAAGGCTTTTGATAAGATTGTCGCCCAGGTCCCCATTGGTCGCTTGATAGAACCGGAAGAGGTAGCCATGCTGGTAGGGGATATCTACAAAAACGAAGCCTTGAACGGTGAGGTGTTTTTTATCAACGGCGGACTTCGCTTGGGTTCCAAAGGATAGGGGCAGCAAAAGTATTTTCTGCTAAAAGAGGGACAGGCCTTTTATGAATGAGAAAAAAGAAGATCCAATTGGTATGGCGTCGTTGGTCGACACCTGGATAAAAACCATGGGCGACGTCTTTGGGCCCATGGCCGGTCAATGGGCTGGCTATGGGCCGCAACAGCCCTGGTCAATGGCGGGCAAAAGCGCCAACGCCAAAGCCCAGGCCACCATGGACGCGGCCTTGAAGAATTGGCAGGCAATGGCCGCCGCCATGTCGAGGCCAGAGTCCATCTCCTCGCTTCTTAAAGGCAGCGGTGCCATGCCGGAGATGTTACTTAACATGGCTCAAACCTCTTTGGCCGGTTTTGGGGAGATGCAGACGAAGATGATTGAACGCCTTGGCCGGGTGGGTGCCACCGCTAAGGCCTTTGAGTTCCAGGATATCGATGAAAACATTTTCCGTACATGGACTGATATTTACGAAAAAGAATTCAAACAATTCTTCCAGATTCCGCAACTGGGCTTGATGCGGACCTATCAGGAAAAAAACAATCAGCTGGCCGATAAATACAACTTTTTTCAGTCCACCCTTGCTGAATTTTTAAATTTTTTGGGCCTCCCCTTCAACCGAGCAATGCAGGTGATGCAGGATAAAATCGGCGATATGGCGGAAAACGGCACACTTCCCGAGGACAGCAAAGTCCTTTACAACATGTGGGTTAAAGTGCTTGAAGGTCATTACATGACCCTTTATCAAACACCGGAATATAATGAAACGATGGCCAGAACGATCAATGCTCTGGCTGATTTCTCCGCAGCCAAGAACGCCGTTCTCGAGGACATGCTGAGCCTGCTTCCGGTGGCCAGAAAATCAGACATGGACGACATGGCCCGGGAACTGTATGAATTAAAAAAACGGCTGCGAAAGCTTGAGAAGGAACAAAAAAAATAAACCACTGATGATTATTTGACTCTTTTAGCCGACTGCTTCATTTTTTTGGGTACGCCTGGCACAAACCAGATTAGGCCGTTGCGAAATACCTGACCGGAAACGACACCTGTAAAGTATCAAAATCCATTCATCAGGTTCCTAAAGGGGGAGCGTATGACACAATCGAAAATTCCCGTGGATTTGATTCTGTCAAAACTGGCAGAAGAGGCGGAAAAAGCACAGTCCCGCGCCAGCAAAGCATCCGAAGTGCTGTTGGACGATCTGGACACCACCATAGCGAAGACCCCGTATGAAGTGGTGTATCAAGAAGACCGGGTCAAACTGAAACATTACCTGCCGCACACCAAAATACGTTATAAAACGCCCTTACTGGTGACCTACGCCCTGATCAACCGCGAGACCATGCTGGACCTGCAGCCCGGACGCAGTGTGGTCGAGCGCTTTTTGGACAGCGGTATCGATCTGTACATGATCGATTGGGGCTATCCAACGCGAAAAGACCGTTTCCTTGACTTTGATGATCACATCAACGGGTACATGGACAATACCGTCGATTTCATTCGCGAACAGCACAAGCTTGAAAAAATCAATCTCATGGGTATCTGCATGGGGGGAACCTTCAGCGTCATCTACTCTGCTTTACACCCGGAAAAAATCAAAAACCTGGTTACCACGGTCACGCCTACCAACTTTGCTACGAAAAAAGGATTGCTGCACGTGTGGATGGAGAATATCGATGTAGACCGCGTGGTGGATACCTTTGGTAATTTACCAGCTGATATGATGAATCTTGGTTTTCTGCTGCTCAACCCTGCCCGTCTGATGATTGACAAATACGTCGGATTCTTGGAGCACATGGATGACAAGCAGTTCGTAGAGAATTTCGTGCGCATGGAGAAATGGATTTTCGATAGCCCCGACTTGCCGGGCGAAGTCTTTCGTCAATTTATCAAGGACTGCTATCAAGGCAACAAGCTTATACAGAGCAAATTAGAGATCGGGGGCGAACGGGTTGATCTCAAAAAATTGACCATGCCGCTGCTCAATATCTATGGTAAATATGATCATCTGGTGCCGCCAGAAGCCTGTGAACAGTTAGTCAAACACGTGGGCAGCAAGGACACTGAGGACATCTGCCTGGACACCGGACACATTGGCATATATGTCAGCTCAAAATACCAGAAAGAGTTTGCCCCCAAGATTGCCGGCTGGTTAAAAGATCGAGACCATATACCCCCAAAAAGGGTTGTGCGCAAGAAATCAGCGGCTCGCAAGACAACGACAGAAGTGCATAAAAACTCACAGGACAAAAATACCATCACCAAGAACGCCGAAAAACTGGGCGGGCCGAACATTACCGGGCGGACCATGCCACCTAAAATCCCCAACAGGTAATGCACACAGATCACATCACGAGGAGGATTTAATGAAACGGGAGACGGACTATTTCACATCGTTTTGCAAGATCAGCAAGGCTTTCGGTACGGCTGCTACCAGAGAGGAATTGCTGCGCCTGATTGTCGACAATGCCGTCACGTCAATGGAAGGCAAGGCGGCAGCCCTGTTTCTGGCTGATGAACGAAAGGATGTTTTTGTGGCTAAGGCACAGTCTGGACTGTCGGACAAGTATATCCATGCAGACCCCGTGCAGGCACAAAAGTGCAATGCCGCCCTCGACAAGGATGGTTATCTGGCTTTTCCCGACGCCACCAGTGATCCACGCCTGGAAAATCACGAAGCAAAAAAAGCAGAGGGGATTGCGTCGTTGCTCACCGTGCCGGTGAGAATTAAAAACAAAAATATTGGCATACTGTCGCTCTATACCGCTGAACGGCGTGAGTTCCAGCCAAAAGAAATCGATTTTTTGTGTGCTCTTGCCGATCAGGCCGGCATTGCCATCGAAAACAACCGTTTGCATCGGCGGATGCATAAAAACGCCATGCTGTTTCTGGAACTGGCCTCAAACATCAATTCCTCCCTGGACATTCACCAGGTCCTCAATAGCCTCACTGTCAATATCTGCGACAAGCTCGGGATGAAAGGGGCTCTCATTCGCCTTTTGGATGATGACCGAAATGAATTAAAACTGGTGGCCAGCCACGGGCTCAGCAAGGACTTTCTGGAAGGAGGCCGTATTACCACCACGGAAACAGCTCAGCGCGCCTTAAATGGCGAGACCATGGTCATCAGCGACACCGACAACGACTGTGGTACAGCCTTCAAGACGGCCATGAAGAAAGAGGGCATCGTTGCCATGATCGTCACGCCCATACTGGTGCGAGAAGAGGTTATCGGTGTCCTGCGCCTTTTCAGTGACGTCGAGCGTCAATTCCCTGACGATGTTATATTGATGGTGAAAGCGCTGGCCCATCAGGGCGGTTTGGCTATTCAGAACGCCTCCATGTTCCTGCAGCTCGAAAAAGACAAGATATCCCTGGAAGAAGATATCTGGAGCCATCGCTCCTGGTTTTAGTGTGTCAGAATTGATTTTAAATTGGTTCTTGTCGTGAAATTGCGATGCTATACCAATTTTGCACGATTCTTTGCGGTCCTGCACTTCAGGCCGAAAACTCAATTCCTGTCCGACCTCTTTTAAGAAAAAGATAATGGATCTCCTTGAGCAGGCCGCTCTTATGCAGGCATTTCGCAACTCCACCGAGGAGCAGTTGGGCAAACAACTTGACCTGCTGGTGCAATCGATGGGCGAGCGAAAATTTTGCCAGAAGGCCGCTTCCCTTCTGATATCGCTGGCCCGCCCTGAAGACGCAGTACCCGCCAGCCTTGCCCGCTTTGTACCACTGGTTCGTGACGGCATCGAATTGTTTCTCTCACGCACCACCTATCCCAGGCTTCGCAAGGTAATACTGCACCAGTCTATCCTTAAGGCACACAGTGTCCCCGGAGAGCGCTTGCTGAACCTGGCCCTCCACTTTCCAACGCTGCACAAACTTGGTCAGGTGATTGCCCGCAATCCACAACTCGATCCAGAACTGAAAAAGTGGCTTATTCGTCTGGAACAGGGTGACTACGGTACCGATCCGGAGAATCAAGTAAACTTCATTCGAACACAGTTGGCAGGTCTAAATTCGCCTTGCCAAATCACGCTATCTCCCCAGATTATCGCCGAGGCCAGTGTTGCCACCGTCCTTCCCTATTGCTGGCAAAACCCTGGCAGTAGTCAGACCAACAAAGGGGTTTTCAAGGTGCTCAAACCTCAGATCGACCTCCATCTACAGGAAGAACTGCGGATTTTAAAAAACGTGGTGTCGAGTCTTGAAATGAATCGAAAGCGATATGCACTGCAAGAGATGCAGCTTGTCAATCTCTTCCAGGAAATTCGCGGGGATCTTGCCAGGGAGGTTGACTTGACTGCCGAACAGGAGTACCTGGATGAAGCCTCAAAACTCTATGATGGCGTGGCTGGCGTGCGGATTCCGGAACTGGCACCTTTCTGTACGCGAACAATGACCGCCATGGAATATATTGACGGCATAAGGATTACCGACATAAAGGGGACAAAAAAACAGCGACTGCAACTGGCGGAACTGGCTTTTCAGGCAATCCTTTGCATGCCGCTTTTTGCAAAAGAAGATTTGTCGTTATTTCATGGAGATCCCCATGCCGGGAATATCCTGGCTGTTCCCGGCAGTGCTCCTGACAGTTTTGATGTGGCATTGCTTGATTGGACGCTTGCCGGATTCCTGTCGAAAAAGCAGCGGATCCATGTCATGGAACTGCTGCTTGGGATCATGAAGAGTGATAGCTGGACTCTAGCCAGGGTCATAGAAAGTATGGCTTGTCGGCCAGATAAGAATGGAAAAATGGATAGGGGATATCTTGCCGCAACCATCAAAAAACTGTTGGTCTCGGAGGAGTATGTCGATTGTGATCCTCTGAAAAAGGCCTTTCGTCTGCTGGAAAAAATGACGATGGAGGGGCTTGTTTTTCCTTCGGAACTCGTCCTCTATCGCAAATCATTTTTCACCCTGGAGGGGGTCCTCCACGATATTTCACCGGATTTTACCATGGGAGAAGCGATGGAAAGATATCTTGCCACGCTGCTGCTGGAGGAGTTGCCGGTACGCTGCGGAAAGTGGATGACTCCTTCGGCGGATAAGCCCGAAGACTATCGCACCCTTCTCTCCAATCGGTCGCTGCTGGAACTCTCACTGCATCAAAGCATTACCATCTGGCAGCAGACTATGCAGCAGAGTTCTTCCATAATCGAGGCACAGGTAAAACTCTCGACTGATTTATTTATGTATATTACAGGTTGCCGCTCTTGGTTACCTGAAAATTAGGGGATGGGTTATCTTGCGGCCGGCTGGTATGATTGAAAGAATAATAAAAAGGAGAAGCGATGCAAGGCAAAACTATCGAAGAGCTGGCACTTGGACAGAGTGCCCAGTTCAGCAAAACTATATCAGAGTCAGATGTCTATCTCTATGCCGGGATCACCGGGGATTTTAATCCGGCTCACACCAATCAAGCCTATGCCGAACAGACTCGATTTAAAACCCGCATCGCCCACGGCATGCTGACAGCCGGTTTTATCTCCAACTTGCTGGGCACCCAGCTACCCGGACCAGGCACCATATACCTGCAACAGACTCTCAATTTCAAGGCCCCGGTGGTTTTCGGCGATACCGTCACGGCCACGGTGGAAGTTATTGAAATCCTGATCGAGAAAAAACGCGTGCGCTTGAAAACCATCTGCACCAACCAGGAAGGCACTGTGGTGCTGGACGGCGAAGCGATTGTCAGCCCACCGCGCAAGATATAAGTTCAAAAAGTCATTGCTTGCGGGAAGTTTCTCTGGCACCGAAACTATTTTACTACCCATTATTTTGCACCAAACTCGTAAATGATCCGCATGTCTTACCCTGGATAAATACTTTCAGTTTCAT
>NZ_BAAHYZ010000030.1:0-37719 GCF_054657295.1 Desulfocastanea catecholica | reverse complement strand
AAGCGAGGATCTCATGCTGGGAAAGACAGCTTTCAGATCCTCCCGTCTCTCCTGTCGCACGGGAATTTACGATAGGTTTTATGATGCAGGAGTTTCTCGATCAGATGCCATCCATTCCCCCTGAATACGGACAAATACCTGCTCTAATGTTTTGGTAAAACATGTATTACGCCACTCTCTGGTTTCAACCGACAACCTTTGACGATCCCCACGAACTATTTTAAAACTATTAGGGCAATCTGCTTCCAGACGATTGGATATTGCCGTGCCTGCATGAGAGATAATCAGGCCATCGACGACATGGGTGTAGGCCAGATGGACATGGCCGCTGAGAATAATATCCACCCCCACTTTCTTCAGCCTGCTGATGGCCATATCGCGCCCTCCGATTACATGGCGGTATCTATACGCTTTCGGAATCCAAAAAGGATGATGCGCAGCAATCACCCGCAGGCGCTCGCCCGCTTCCTCGGCCAGATATTCGGCAATGGCGGCGATCTGCCTGCTGTTGACACGCCCCCGCGACCAATCGAAGTAATATCCCGATCGCCGCACCGTGTTGACGCCGATGGCGATAGAATTTTTATCGCTGACTATAGGCTCAAGGGTATTGGCGATATGGCGGTGCCATTTTTTCCAGGGAGTGAAAAACCGCTCAGGAAGGTTGTCCGCCGAGATATCGTGATTGCCGGCAATAACCAGAAAAGGCCACTGCAAACTATCAAGAAACGCTCTTGCGGCGAGAAATTCGCGGGTACGGGCACGTTGCGTCAGATCGCCACTTATGACGACCAAATGTGGTTCGATGTCTTCAAGAGCGTGCAGCAGGCCAACGACAAGATGGGGGTTTGCACGGCCAAAATGCAGATCCGAAATATGCGCTAGAGTGACCATATCTCAAAAACCGTGGTGGGGGCGTAGATTCAATTCGACAGAGAGGTTTTTACCAATCTACCTCTAACAGGCAATACATACAAGCAGCAATGGTCAGGCCAGACAAGAGAGAAAAATGAGAATGGACGCAACATCCCGGTATCAAGACCTTTTACAACAACTGGCCAGAGGTCTGTACATCAGATTCCACTCTCTTCGGAAATCTGTCTTGCCGAATAAGACTCTATGCTGGTGCTGAAGAAAGAAGTAGTCCGTGTCTGGTGTAGCTGATCTCCATCGGACGGATAATCCAGTGGTACAGGACTGTTGCCCAGGAAGACGATCTGATGTTTTTTTCTGCTGGGAAACCGAAGGGTTACAGAATTATAGTGGTATTGCAACCGTTCACACTATTTAATTCTTAATGGCACATTTTTTGCTATAAAAATTAATATGGTTGTCAAAACGTTGAGCCCATCGATTTGGGCCAGGAGGGGGTGTCACTCTTCACTATTGGGTAAAAACATAGACGGAAAAACCCATAATCTTCAAAGGAGAATAAAAATGAAAAAGATATTGGTGTTATTAATCGTTGGTTTAATTTTTCGCATATCGACTCCTGTAGTCGCTGCTGAGGTGAAGGACTATTCGAGTACCATCAAGGTGTTTAAAGATTCACCCGCGGTGACCAAATTTTTCGATAATTCCTATGGATATGCAGTCTTTCCACTTATCGGCAAGGCAGGATTCGTGGTTGGTGGCTCCTACGGCGAAGGCCAGGTTTACCGTGGTGATACGGTCACCGGGAGATCAACAGTGATTGAGGGATCGATTGGATTCCAGATGGGCGGTAAAGCTTTCAGTGAAATAATATTCTTCCAGGACAAGCGGACGTACGATGAATTCACCAGCGGTGATTTCGAATTTGACGCCACCGCGCAGGCGATCGTAATAACCGCGGGGGCCGAAGCCAAGGTCGGAACTGGCGGTGTTGGAGCCGGTGCAACCGCCGGTCCTAAAACCGGGGTCCAGGCTGAGACCGACTATGTCAACGGTATGGCTTCTTTCGTGCATGCAAAGGGTGGTCTTATGTACGAGTTTTCACTCGGCGGGCAGAAATTTACATTTGAACCTCTGTAATTTTTCTTAAAGGGACCCAGCACCAGCGATCTGTGCACCACCGGATTTGCCCGGCATGATTGCCGACTGCAATGGGTCCCTTTCTTACCGCATCCCTCAGCTGCTTTTGCTGCGTAACGGTATAATTCTCCGACTATTTTCGGCGATTATTTTCCTCGCCGGGAACCGCGACCATGATTTCTCCAGGTGCGAAACGATATCTGAGTGGTGCACGAAGCAGGACTAATTCTCCATCCAGAGCGACATTAATCCGGCTCCTTTGCCGGCGAAAATTCAGCTCGATAGTGTCAGTTACCTGAGTTTCAATACGTCGTTCCTTCTGCCACGGATCTTCTCCTAAAAATAATGATTTCATAATAAGAATAAATGCCTCAAAGGTAGTGCCGCAATCAACTGCAACAAGGTGCAGGCCCTGTCGTCCTTGTTCTTTTACCTGCCCCAATGCCGGGAAACCTAGTTCACGCTCCCCCACACCAATAAACACCAGGGGGGTTTTCAACTCCTTACCAGCAAAATTCACCAGAACGCGTCTGAATTTCAACAACCTGCCAAATCCTGCAATGATTGATGCCGGAAAATAATGCATACGGTTTTGCAGATAGTTACGACTGCGCACAAATACAGGATATGCCCCGACGGAACTGGTGTTGATAAAAAGCAGCTCATTGACGTAAGCAACATCTACCGGCCGCGCCTGGCCATGCAATGCCACATCCAGTGCCTCAGCAGGATCATTCGGTATGCCGACACGTTGCGCGAAATGGTTCAATGTGCCGCTGGGTATCACCGCAAGTTCCGTTGTTTTCCCGGCAAGCTGTGATGCGACGAGCGCTATTGTTCCATCCCCTCCGCTGACCAGCACGCGCTTGGTCTTTTGCTGGACAGCCATTTTGATTACTTCTGCCATTTTTTCAGGCGATACCGCCTCCGTCTTGATGCGGCCGTCATTTTGTATCTTTTCCAATGCCTTGACGGAATTTCCTGAGTCAGGATTAAAATACAGCGGGACAGGATTTTTGAAGTCTGCAGATCTTCCACTCTCTCCGCTGTCATTTATGCTTTTCATAACTTTCATGACCAATGATTGTTGAAACTGTTCTCAGCCGATTTCCGAAACATCCCTTGTATGGTTTTCTCCTGGTTGCCTGGCGGCTTTTCTTTTTCAGGCACAGTGTTTACAATACTACGACCACTTAAAGAAAACCAGCAACGGAGGTGAGTATGAAAAACATACTGCATGAAAAGATACTGTATGGGATGATCGGCAAGACGGCTGTTTTGTCTCTGTTTCTCCTCATAGCATTCGGGCTGGTCGGTTGTGCCGGGGTGGGACGGCTTGTGCCGGTTGATGAGCGGATTCTGTTTGATGGAACGGGTGCCGGTCAGGGGAGTTACAGGCAGGGCGGTTTGACGGTGGTATACAGTTATCGCCTGGCGCAAGGCAATATAACTGTGGCTGGAGAGGTTGATTATAGCTGGGGCGTTGATTCACTCGATGTTCGCCTGCGGTTCCTTGATGCCGCCGGGATAGTATTGCAGGAGAAGATCGTCGCTTCTTCCGGATATCGTGTTGCCGATTCATGGAAGACAGTGCGCAGTTTTCAGCAGACCATGGCTGTACCGCCGGGGGCTGCCGGTATATCTTTTAGCTATTCCGCGCAACCACGCAGAAGCCATCAATAATCATGACGGACAAGGAGTATGTGGCCGCCGTGAAAAAAAGATTTCCGACTCTTGTTTCGTCTTTCGAGGGCTCTTTTTTCTCGTGTCATCAATAAACCATCATCCTCTCCAGGAACATCGGATCAATTGCAGGCAAGTGACTGCTTGACAGCCTTGCCGATCTTGGAAATTGTCACCGGTTTTTCAATAAATTCGGAGACACCAAGTTGTTTTGCTTTGTTAATCTCTTCACTCCTGGCATAGCCGGTGATGACAATTGCTTTTTGCCGGGGATGGATGCCGAGCATTTTTTCATATGTTTCCCGCCCGTTAAGCCCATCACCCATCATCATATCAAGCAAAACAAGATCAACTGGTTGTGATTGCAGAAAAGCAATGCCCTCCTCGCCGCTGGTGACCGAGTAGGTGACATAGCCCATTTTCTGCAGAGCTTTACTGATAATTTCGTTTTGTTCCAATTGATCGTCAATGAGCAGTATGGTTTCACCGTTGCCCCTAAAGGAATCCGCTGTCGGGATATCCTGCACCGGGCAGACCGCGTCATGGCTGGCGGGCAGAAAAATCTCAAAAATTGCCCCGGGATTGTTGTCCCTCGCCTCGATCCAGCCATTATGATCCTGGACAATATTCCAGACAATTGACAGGCCAAGACCGGTACCGCTTTTGCCCATCACCTTGGTGCTATAAAAGGGATCGAAAATATAGTCGATATCCTCCTGCCTGATGCCCGGGCCATTATCCGAAATGGTCAATTTGATATAATCACTTGCCTGTGCTCCAGGTTCATCTAACGCCAGGGGATGCAGGAAGGTACAGTTGTCGGTTGATATATCAATGATGCCTTTTTCACCAAGTACCTCCAGTGAATTGCCGATCAAGTTCAACAGAATTTTGTGCAGGTGCGGTTCTGAACAGCAGGTGTTGTACAGATTTTTATGCAGTTTGGTCTGGATGACCGCCTGGGGGAAGTTTGCCAACCGTTCAAGGTGTTCGAGCGAACCGAGATGACAGCGAATAATATCGTTGATATTTTCCACCGTCTTTGGCGAAGCGCCGCCCCTGGCGATGGTCACCAGATCAGAAACGACGGCTGCCGCCCGCTTACCGGCCGCCTGTATTTTCTTGATCTGTTCATAATACTTGTCGGATTCCTTCATCTGCAGCAGCAGGAGGTCTGGATAACTGACAATTCCCGACAGGATATTGTTCAGGTCATGGGCAACGGATCCGGCCATTAATCCCAGGGCGCTGAGCTTGTTGGCTTTGGCCAGCTTCTTCTGCAAGTTGAGCTTGTCTTCCATGGCCCGGACCCGTTCCGAGATATCCCTGATGACGCAAACCTGTCGTGGTTTTTTGAGATACTGTATTGGACGTGCCTTAATCTCCGTAAAAAACTCCGTACCGTCCTTGCGCATGCCGATCACTTCACAGTGGCCGTTGAGCTTCTGGTCAAGAAAAAGATTGGCCGTTTCCATGGAGGCCGGGGCAAATATTTCATGGAGAAACAAGCCCTGCAGCTCTGTACGGCTATAGCCGAACATCTGCAGAAACTGATTGTTTGCTTCAATAATTTTCAGGTCTTCGTGGATGACAATCCCTTCCCAGGCCGCCTCGGAGAGGGTCTCAAACCTTTGTTCACTGACCTGCAGTTCATTTTCGAGAGTATTGTGCCGCAGGGCCTTGCCTATGGTGCTTATGAGGGTTTCGTGATTGATTGGTTTGCGGAGAAAATCATAGGCGCCAAGTTTCATAGCCTTGACCGCCGTTTCAACGGTACTGATGCCTGTCAGCATGACGGCGGTGGTGGATATCCTGGAGGTCTTGATGAATTCTACAATGTTGCAGCCGCAGATATCGGGCAGTCCGACATCGAGGAGGGCCAGGTCAAATTGATTGGTTTTCAGCTGCTCGATGGCCTCTGTTCCGGTGGTTGCCTTGGTGCAGTTATAATTGAAATGCTGCAGGATAGTGTGCAGGCTGTCAATAAATCGTGGTTCATCGTCAACCAGAAGAATATTTGATTTCATGTCTATCGCATTCTCGTTTGCCTCAACTCATCCGGGGCAGAGCTGGGAAGAAAAATTGAAAAACTGGTGCCGTTTGTCGGACTGCTTGTACATGAGAGTGTGCCGCCGAGGTCTTTCACGGTTTTATGGACTATCGAAAGTCCCAGGCCCGAGTGGCCATTCGATTTTGTCGTGACAAATGGAGAATAGAGTCTGGCGGCTACCGATTCGGGCAATCCCGGCCCGGTATCCGCAACAATTATTTCAATTCCCTCCCCATCGACGAACCTCTTCTTGGTAGTTCGCCTTGTCGTCACTGTTATGCTGCCGCCGTCGTTCATCGCTTCAGCACCATTCTTGAGCAGGTTGATTAAAATCTGCTTAAGGGCGTCCTTTGCTGTTACTATGTGCGGAAGATTGTCGTCAGGCTGCAAGGAAATGCGGATTTCCGGCCTGGCGAAGTGGGCTGCTTTGATAAGCTGAATAATATCGGTAATGGTTGCATTGACATCAGTGAAGGCAACGCTGTATTTCGGTTCCTGCGAGAACAGGTCGAGTTGCCTGATCATCAGAGAGATTCGGTGGATTTCCTCATCAATGACGCTCAGCTCGTTTTTGATCTGTTGGTCATCTGCCAGCTTCAGTTGTATCGAGGTAATATAATTACTGATGATGCCCAGGGGGTTATTGATCTCATGGGCCACCTTTCTCGCAGTCAGCGATACGGCGGCCCTCCGCTCAGCCTCTAATTCGGCGGCTTGTTGTTCCTTCATTCTTTCCATCTGCAGGCAGAGTCCCGCCTGTTGGGCAACAACCTGCACGAGTTTGTGGTCATTTTCGGAAAGGGCATGCACCTCCTGTGGCAGGCCGAGGAGAATGACCCCCGCAGATGTATGATTGGCAATGAGCGGGACGAGAAGAACGGTGCTGCTTTGCAGGATGGTCAAAATTTGCATGTCGGCGAGATTGTCCATCGATTTTTCGGCGGTCAGATAGGCCATCGACATGTCATGGTAGGTTTTGACGATGAGGCTCGAGCTTTGTTGCAGGGTGAGGGTCAATCCCCGGCTGGTCTGCTGCAGACCGTTGACCGAAGACGTCTGTCCCTTGAGCAGGATGTTCTTCGGATCGGTTAAGAAAAACAGGACCTTGTCTATATTGAAGAGAATATGCATGGCCTGCTCGCATGCGGCAATAATCCCCTCGATATCTCCGGCCTGGCCCAGGTTGAGAAGAAAGTTCGACAGCAGGGAAACACTTTTTATCCGAGCCTTGAGATCCTCCTGCAAGGCCTCTTCTTTATCCTCAGTCTCCCCGGCAACAGCAGTTCTCTCCGATTGCCGGGCAGCAGATATCGCTGGAACATCGTCGGCCTCGGAGGGCTTCTGCACCACGATTTCCAGATCGGCGGCAATCTGTTCGACCTCTTCCTCCGCTCCTTCGACTATTGCCTGCATATCGGTGCGCTGCAGTCCGCTCAACAGGCCGTCGATATCAGGTATGCTCTCTATGTCGTTGCTATGTTCACCCAGAAGATTGGCGAGATAAACAATCTTGACCAGAGGAAATGCCTCTTTGATTTTTTCCAGCGGCTCATGGTGATACTGTACGGCGTCGGCCATCAACGAGCTCATGTGCCATTGCTGTATCAGCCAGGAACCGATTTCGCAATGGGTCACCCCGAGTTGTTGCGTCTCGGCCCATAAGGTATTGAGGCCATCCTCCGGGTGGGCGAGGATTGATTCATGCTCCTTGGGGAAAGTCGAAATCAGCAGCAGCCGGCCGATATTATGGAGAAGGCCCGAGAGATACGCCTCATCCATGCCGGTAAAACCGATTTTCTGGGCAATTCGTCTGGCCAGGGTGGCACACATCAATGACTGGTACCAGAACACATTGAAAGTAAAACAGCCGACTTTTTTAAATCGTTTTCGATCAAACACCTGGTGCACCGACATGGTTACCGCGATGTTTTTAAGAGTATTCGCGCCGAGATAAACGACCGCCTGTTCCATGCCTTTAAAAGAATAGCGAAAGCCGTAATATGCCGAATTAACGAGTTGCAGGACTTTGCAGCTCAGGACGGGATCTTTGTTGATGATGGCGGCAATATCAGACATCGGGGTGTCATCATTGTCGCACGCGGCCAGTAACTTGAGGAGAATTGCCGGCAAAGTCGGCAGATTGCCGGACTGCTGTATGCGGGAATAAACGTTATCCTTGCTGCTCATTGACTCCGACCTGATAGCACTTATTTTGGCTTGTTTCCCGTTTACCGGGGCTGGATGTAAAAACGACCGAGGTCGAGAGTTTGAGTGCCGTATCGTACATTCCCCCTCAGATAAGGAACAGACTGCAAGATGTACTGGAAAATCGTTCCTTTTCCCGGGGCAAGACCAAACCGAATCCTATGATAATTTTTAATCTATTCGCTCTAAAAAACGATAATACTCACAGCCATGCAGGTAGTACCATGCAGGTAGTATGATAATGAGTCTGATTCCTGTTACCATTTTTAAAAAATTATCAATAACCTTTTATTGACAAAGTGTATATGCAATGTCGGGTGTTTGTCAAGAAAGGCGATCGGTTTTATTGTCGGGGATTTTTTTAATCTGCTACCCTGCATAAGATTTTAGCCGCCTGAGCGCCGAATTGCTCCAGTCGATGACGCAAAGAATCGATCTTTACCCGTTGGTTTTTTTGCAGGCCAAACACGATAATACCGTGGTTCATTCCTTCGGTAATCATCGGTACACAGACACATCCATCGGTACCAAGAGCTCGAAATAACTGCTGATCGGCCAGGGAAAGCACGTCGCTGTCTTCGGCAGGCACGCTCTTTAGTTCTCTGGAAAGAAATGCCTGTACCACCAGGCTTTTTTCCCATTGTAAGGAAAATTGCATATCGGCAAGCGTGTCCCAGCCCAAACAGCCGGGATACCCTCTCCCCTGTAACACCCCGAGCCGGCGATCCGGCAGCAGGCAAAGGGCCGGTTGAATACCAAGGAGAATATCGCAGGCAGAAAAAAGACCGCGGATGATTTCCGGAAGTGTTTTGGCAACGGGTGTGCCGGGCAGCGCACTCTGCAGCAGGGCATAGTCCCTTGCCTGCTGCCGAAAACGGCTGTCGGTCTCTGCTCTTTTGTCGTCGTCCGGTTCCGCGGCAAGTGGAATATCGAAACGGTCGGCAAGCTGCCGTGTTTTTACCGCCGCATTGGCAGTCAGGTTGTGCAGTTGATCGCCGGAAAGTTCAAAAAGTGTCTCGCTCAGCTTTTCTGCCTGGCCCTCCCCGACCGGCGAGTCAGCCAGTCGGCTGGCCAGGAAGACTATCTGCACCAGGCTGAAGGCCGTGACAATTCTCGACCAAGGCTCGGCATGGTACTGGACGGCATCGACCAGAAAACCGTCCAGCTGCCAGGATCTGAGGGCTTTTGCGGCAATTTCGGCATGACTGGTTGTGAAGATCCGCCGCTCCATCTCGAGAAGTGGTGCGTCATGGCCGAAGTTCTCGCAAAATTGGCCATACACTGCCGGGTAATCGGTTTGCAGGGCCAGCCGGCCGATATCGTGGATGAGTCCGGCAATAAATGCCTCTTCAGGATAGGGATAACCGGTGATTTCGGCGATATTTTCGGCCAGAAGCGCGCAGGTACCGCTATGGGCCCAGAAGCCGGTGGTTAATTTGGCCGTTTCCACAGACATTGCCTGCTGCAAGCCCCTGTGCATGGCGGTGGTGCGCAGGAGGTTGGTCAGCACCTCCGGCCCCAGTTGCTCGATAATCCGCTGTCGCCTGGTTACCCGTCCGGTCCGGTCGGTGCCGGCGGCCGATCCATGCATCAGTTTTAAGGCCATGACCATGAGCACCGGATCGCTGCAGAAGAAATCGAGGAGTAGCTCCTCGGTCATTTTTCCTTGGGCCTGCAATGTCAGGGCCTTTGCCAGCAGGGGGGTGGGGATAGGAAGATCCGCGAGTGCAAAAATGCCATCCCCCGCAACAAAAGGGCTGATAGATTCCGCGGTGTTTTCGGGCAGCTTTTTCCCCTCCTCTGCCTGGTCGCAGCCTTCGCCTGCACTTGCCGGGCTGAGCAATTGAAAAGACCTTTTCGGTGTCTTTCTGCTGCCGGGGAGTTCCGGCAGCGCGAGATCCTGGAGGGCATAATCGAAATAACGTTGCCAGAACCCGTTGAGATCATCCCCCTGATGTAGACCTGCATTGCTTTTGAGAAGATTGGCGACCATTGCCCGGATACACTGGCAGGCAAGAGAGTCGGGATAGAGGAGCAGGGCCGGTTGTTGCCGGGTGATCGATGTCTCGATATTCGGGTCGTTGAGAATTATCCCGGCCGGACTCATATTGATTTTCAGGTGCCGGCTGACGACGTCTTTAAAACGCAGATAGGTCTCTTTCGCCTGGGGGATGCTGGGGCTCTTGTTGACGAGGATCTTTACTGTCCCGCTGTAGTTGTTGCAAGCCATCACCTTCAACAGGGCATAGGCGTCGGTAAGAGAGGTCGCTTCGGCGGTAATGACGATGATCGTCTGGCTGCCGGCAAGGCAAAAGGCGATGACTCCTCTGGAGATACCCGAAGAGGTGTCGATGAGGAAATAATCATAGCCGCGTATCTGGGCGAAGGCGGCGACAAGATCGGCAATGTCCTGCTGCGCCAGATTGGCGATTTTTTCAATCCCCGAACTTCCGGGGATGACATCTATGCCGAACTTTGTCGGCAGGATGATCTCGTTGAGATTTTTATCGCCGAAGATATAATCATCGAGACTGTTTTCCGGGTTGATTCCCAAAAGGATGTTGACATTGGCCAGTCCAAGATCCGCATCGAGGAGACAGGTCCGGTAATTGCGCTGGGCGAGTTCGATGGCGGCATTGACGCTGATATTCGTCTTGCCGACCCCGCCTTTGCCGCTGCTTATGACGATGGTCTGGGTCATGGTTCGTGCCTTTTCGTTAAAACTCAGCAGCCACAGCCGGAGGGCGTCTTGCCGAGAACCCTGGCGAGCCAGCTGTTGATGATATAGGCAGCACAGCCGCAGCCGTCATCCGGGTTGACATAGATGGCGTCCATCGGGCAGTTTGTCGCGCAGGCACCGCATTCCATGCAGGCGTCAGGGTCGATGATTTCGGCCTTGCCATGCCGCACTCTGAAGATACGGTGCGGACAGACCAGCTGGCAATTACCGCAGCCGATGCACTTTTCCTCCGACAGACGTAAAATTGCTGTTTCATCAAGATACCTGAAATCTTTCATACTTCATCTCCTCTTTACATAAAAGGTCCGGCCACCCAGAACAAAAGGGCCAGCGTTGCCGCAGCTATCTGCAGCGGCAATCCTCGGCGCAGCTCTTTTTCCACCCCGGACAGGGAGGTAAAGGGGGTGCAGCCGGTGAAGTTCATGGCGAGATAGGCGGAACACCCGCTGATCCACAGCCACAGGGCAAGCTGTTCAACCCCATGCAGCTTTGCGTCGGCGGTAAATAAAAACACCAGGGCGGCAAGACCTCCGGCCAAGGCGCCTTTTACCCAGAACTGGCGCATGGGTATCCACGGCAGCAGCAGGGGCGTGAGCACCGCGCCGGCAAGGATTGCCGTAAGGGTGGCAAGAAGAAGCGTGGTGCTTCTCTCAAGGCCCACGGCAAAGGAAAACACCTCCGGCGAGATCCCCGACACCAGGAAAAAAACAGTCAGGGCGATGAGCAGTTTTTTCCACAGCATGCAGACTTCCAGCGGGATGAGTACGGCCCGTTCTTTGAGGGAAAAGGTTACCGTGCGCATCGCTTCATCCTCTTTGCCCTGCAGGAATTGCGATAATTTCGAGGCGAGAATCGGCCCGAAACGACCGGTAAAGCCGCACAGTTTCTTCAGCTCACGGACGGCCACCCCGGGGGCGGCAAGCTGGGGCAGGATCAACTCTCGATGGCTGACCAGCCGGTCGAGCCGGGCATTTTGTACCTGGTAGGCAATTTCTTCCGCGGTAAAGGTCTTTTTGCCCGCCGCGCACCAGACATTGATGCCCCGAGTATCAATGACCAGAAGCCAGACGGGGATGTCGGCGAGTTCCTGGCGCAGCGCGTCAAAGGTCAATTTATAATTGGCGGTGACCAGAACCGGGGCGTTCTGATCCGGAGTGCCGATACAGTAGAGACCGGGGGTAATGCTGTAATTATTTCGGGTAAAGCCGGTTCTCGCCCCGAGGGTGCCCAGACGATCGCCGATGGACAGAGAGGTGGCAATCCGCGGAACCGGGCCGATCGGCGTATTGATAAAGTCGTCAACAAAGGGATAAATAACATAACCGGCACGAGCGTATCCACTGGACCGTGGAGGCGGTTTCGGGCCTCAACAGGGGGCGTCGGGTACCTCGGTCGGCGCCTGCAGGGGCTTTGGCGGGCAGCAATCACGCTGGTCGATGCGCGGCAGGGGGACAAGGTGCAGTCCTGGCGTTTCAGTCACGGTTAACCTCTTTGGTATATTTCATCAGTATAAGAGCAGGTCTTTCATCAGGTCTTTTCTATAAGCATGGCGAAACCTTTGGCAAGATCGTCGATGAGCCTGTCGCAGTCTTCCAGGCCGATACTCAGGCGGACAATGGTTTTGCCGTCGTAGCGCGACGGGATGGTCCGCTTGATTTTGGCCGCGGTAAGCAGACTTGCATAGCCGCCCCAGCTGTAGCCCAGGCGGAATAGCTGCAGCGAGTCGATAAAGGCGGCAAGTTGGTCGTCGGCATAGTCCTGGTGGAAGGTGAAGGAAAAAAGTCCCGAGGAACCTTGAAAATCGCGCTGCCAGAGATGGTGTTCCGGATGGCAGGGCAGGGCGGGGTGGAGAACATTGTCGACGATCGGCACGGTCTGCAGCCACCTGGCGATGGTCAGCGCCGACTGTTGGTGTTGTCGCAATCTGGTAGCGAGGGAATGCAGGCCGCGCAGGGCCAGATAACATTCCTCTCCCGGGGTATAAATTTCCATCAGTTTGTAAAAGCTGTCGAAGGTATGGCTGTACTGCTCATTGACTGTCACCGTTCCGGCCAGCACATCGGAATAACCGGAAATATATTTGGTCACCGAATGGATGGAGACGTCGACGCCGAGGGCAAAAGGTCGCACATAGAGCGGTGTGGCCCAGGTGGCATCGAGCAGGGTGACGATATTTTTCTGCCGGGCGACGGCGGTGATTGCCGGAATGTCCTGGATTTCAAAGGTAATTGAGCCGGGCGATTCAAGCAGGATCAACACGGTATTGGGCCGGATATACTCTGCAATATCCGCCCCGACGTTGGGTGGTATCAGGGTAAAGTCGATATTGAATTTTTTCAGTACCTTTCTGCAGAATCGCTGACCCGGGCCGTAGGCGTTATCACAGACCAGGATATGATCGCCGCTTTTGGTAAAGGCCAGCATCGCGGTCTGGATGGCGGCAATGCCCGACTGGAATACCCTGGTCACTGCTCCTCCTTCGAGCTGCCGCATCGCCTCTTCAAATTGCCGCTGGGTCGGCAGTCTGTCGGTGCCGTAGGTGATGCCCTGGTATTCGTGGCGGCCGACCTTGAGCATCTCGCCATAGGTATCGAAGAGGACGGTTGAACCTTTGTAGAGGGGCGGGTTGATGGTGGTCGCCGTGCTGTGGTCCCTTTGCCGCCAGGTTTTGGCGAGAATCGCGGTGTGATCTGTCATTTCGCCCGGTCCTGCGGGCCTGCTTGAAACCATTTTCTTGCCGGTTGTCATGGTAAAATTCTCTTTTAAAATGTGATGGCGTCGTAAAAACTGTTCATCTGCCATTGTCTGAGATGGTAAAACAGGATAGGTTCAATGTACAGCAGTTTACCTGTCTTTCCCCGGGATTTTCCACACCGTCCAGTCATGGCAAGACCCAGGAAGTTGTCCGAGAATGTATTCTACAGGATAGTGGAACTTGATGGATAAAAAACCAGCACCGATATTTTTCGATAAAAACGATTACCAGCTGCTCAGTGTGGTCAAAGACGTGCTGGAACGCGGCGGCAAATCAAAAGATCTGCGTTCTCTCCTGGTCGAACATATGCACCCGCATGGCATCAAGGAAATGGCTGCACCCCGTGGATTGCGCATCGCCTACGCCATTGCCGGCCTGCTCGGCTCCTTTGAACAGGGCAGTGCCGGGGATCGGATCAAGCTGTTGCGCTCCCTGCGTGACGAGGTGTTTCTCACCTCGACCACCTTCTTTCAGAAAAATACCGCCCGCGTCCTGCTGCAGATCATGAAAGATCTGTTGCGTGCCCACGACAATGAATTGCGGCAGTTGAAACTGGCCCATGAGTTTCGCATGGTTTCCACCGGCAATCCGCGAGCCGTGCGGGCGGAACTGGCCAGGTATCATCTGCTGGAAATGCCGGAAGAGTGGAACCAGTACGCCTTCGATGATCATGTGCACGATGCGAATACCAAGGGACGAAAATCCCCGACGCATCTGGTCATGGACGCCTGGATCAAAGGCATCCGCTTCCTCACCGTGGTGTATTACAACTATGTCAGCCATGAGGTGATTGAGGAGCTGATCGAGGCCAGTGCCATACTCGATGTCCGGGTGCAGGTCGGCATTGAAATGTCGTCTCGGTTTCGCGATAAATATGTCCGTTTTACCTGGGAGCCCCATGGGTTTAACGACAATCGCTCCTTTCTCAAGTTTCTCCAGGAAGAGGCGGTGATCGAGCTGATGGACGCAGGGCGTCTGGTCTCGAACTATCAGCAAAGATATGTTTTCGAAATATTCGAGGTCTTTAATACCAGGCATCGGCTGGACCTTAACCGGGATCTGGAGCTGTCGCTCGAATTGTTGCAGCAGGAGGATTTTCTCCGGTTCGTCGGCGTCGGTCAGCCCTCGGTGCTTCATCTCGGCCGATTTATTCATAACGCGGTGATGGAGCATATCCAGAAGGAAATCAATGTCCTCCGCCACAATCAGCAGGGTACGGCCGAGGAGACAAAAAACCGCATCGCGCTGCGTATTGACCAGCTGCGGGATGTGTCGGTAGAAGCCATAATTGAAAGGTTTCTCCTGCCCTCGCGCAACCCGGAGGTGCATAACCCCGCCAAGCCCGAGGATAGCCCGGATACCCCGGAATTGCTCAGGCACAGCCTCGATCAACAGCTGCGCAGGCTGTTGTCCTTGCACTCAAGCTCAAAGTTTACCTTGAACCTCAGCAATCTGTCCGTCCAGGATACCCTGGAATTGCTCTATTCCTGCGAAGGAATGATCAGTCATATCGAGGCCTATAACCTGAAAGATGCCGCCCATGGCATAACCTCCGGCGTCGGCATCAGTGAAGGGCGGCATGAGGGAGAGGCGGTTGATGTGAAAAGTCCCGAGCAGTATTACAGCCTGATAAGCGATCTGCAGAAAGCCCTCAATGAAGACAATGTTATCAACCTGAAGAGGGTTATTCGTGCCATTATCTGGGATTTTGAAGAACAGCGACTCCGCCTGAAAAAACATCTGGAAATGTTGCCCGCGGACAAACAGGAGGGGGCAACGCTTGGCCGGGAATATCAACAGATGCAGGAGAGGAAAGTACAGTTGATGGATGTTCTCTATAATCTGGAGAGGTTCCATAACTATTACAAAAAACGCACCCTGGGCTCTCGGATCGGTTCAGGGTCGACCGGGCTGGCTGAACATCAGTATGGCATGGGGCTGGTGGTGCTCGATACCCTGCCCGGCAGGGCGAAAAAAGCTGTCAGCGAAGGGATCGTCAGAAAGAAACGGTCGCTTATCCCGGTCACCGCCCTGTTGACGCATAATATCCACAGCCGCGGCCACGATAGTTCGCCAATGTGCCGGGAAAAAAGTTTGTTGACCAAGCTGCTGTTCTGGAGAGATACTGTTGATTGCCGCTGGCGCGACTGGACGCTTGATGGCTTTCTCGTCCATCCGCAAAAGACCGGCAATGTGGCGACACTGGGAGGACTGGGGCGAAACGGCGACAACGGCAAGGTGTTTATCGAAAGAAGGGTGAAGGAGCGCCTGAAGCATCCGTGGAAATACCTCAATACCAACCTGAAAAATAGTTTGAAGGTATTGCTCGGCTTTGTCCCGGCCTTTCTTACCTTCAGCCTGACCAAAGACTGGTGGCTCCTCGCCTACCTGGGAGCCTTCATCTGGTTCAGCATTACCGGGGCACGCAACATTATCCAGTCGGTGCTCGGCGGAGGCGGGCTGCGGCGTTCCCCCCTGTTGCCGTGGAACTCCCTGGTCAGCTGGAGCCGTATTGCCGATTCCCTGCTGTATACCGGGTTCTCCGTGCCGCTCCTCGATTATCTGGTGAAAACCCTGCTGCTTGATCAGGGCTTCGGCATTACCACGACCACCAATCCGGTCCTCCTCTATTCGGTCATGGGCCTTGCCAACGGTATCTATATATCGACGCATAATACCTTCCGAGGTCTGCCGAGGACGGCAGCGGTGGGCAACTTTTTCCGTTCTATTCTGGCCATTCCCCTGGCCATTGTCTTGAATTCGGCGGTTGGTCTGGTCCTCCAGCTGAGCGGTATACCCGATACCTCGGGAATTTTGCAGAAATGGGCGGCAATCATTTCCAAATGTGCCTCGGACTGTGTCGCCGGGGTTATCGAGGGTCTGGCTGACCGGCAGATCAATATCCGGGCACGGCTTGCCGCCTACCAGACGAAAATATCGCAGCTTTTTGCCGTATTTTCCCGCCTGGATCTGCAATTTCCCGAGGAAGACGTCCTCGAGATGCTCCAGTCGCCGAAGATGATGATGCAGACCCTCAACTACGAGGCCAGGGAGCAGGAGCGGTTTATTATCGTCAACGCTCTGGATCTCATGTATTTCTGGATGTATCAGCCGCGAGCCCGGAAGGCTCTGGATATTCTTCTGCAGAGGATGTCCCGGGAGGAATGGCTGATCTTCTATCGGTCGCAACTGGTCCTCAACCGGCAGCAGGAAATAAGCCAGGTCTTTGTCGATGGGCTGGTCGGTAAAAACTTTTCCAAACCCCTGGCCTTCTATCTTGACCGATCCGAACAATATCTCGCCGAGATGGAAAAATTCGGCGCAAAAAGAAAATGGCAGTGATTTTTGCCAGCTTGCCCGTGGCCGCTTTATGCTTACCATTACCGTCAGTCAGTAGCTCTTTACCTCTACTCATAAAAGGAGATTTCCATGCTTGATAAAAAGATGGCCCAGGCCCTGAATGATCAGATAAACAAAGAGATGTATTCCGCCTACCTGTATATGTCGATGTCGGCCTGTTCCAATAAAAGCGGCTTGAAAGGTTTTGCCAACTGGTTCATGGTGCAATATCACGAGGAGATGTTCCACGCCATGAAACTCTATGAATATGTGCAGCGCCAGGGCGAAGAGGTCAAGCTCGAAGCCATTAAGGCCCCTCCCGCCGAATTTTCCTCGCAGCTCGATATGTTTACCCAGACGCTGGCCCATGAACAGTACATAACCAGTTCGATCAACGATCTGATGGAACTGGCGATCAGCCAGAAGGACCATGCAACGCAGATATTCCTCGAGTGGTATATCACCGAACAGGTGGAAGAGGAAGAAAATGACAATGATATCATTGCCCAGCTGAAACTGATCGGCGACAACGTCCATGCCCTGTTGATGCTCGACCGGGAGTTATCCGCCCGGGTGGCGACCATCCCCACCGATTTCAGCAAAGGCGTGGAGGCGGCGGCCAAGGCGGCGGCATAACCCAGAAGAAACGCATTTCTCAGCCATTAAAGAGCCAGTAAAGAGCCATTAAAGAGAGTGCAGAACGGCTTAATGGTCGGTCTGTACTCTCAGCACGTCGTCAATCCGGGCTGCCGCCGGTTCAGCTGACCTTGCATTTTTCTATCTTGATCCTGCTCTGAATGCAGTAGATATCCGGGCGTCGATCGATAAGTGGCCGGACATTGGCCACTTCCCGCTCGACCTCCAGGGCCCCGAGGTCGATATCGGTTATCACCACCGTCTGGGTGTTGATGATCCCTTCGGCGGCAATGCCATTGAGCGGGAAGGCGAAATCCGACGGCGTCAGCACCGCGGCCTGGCCGAAATTGAGTGACATCGCCGGGCTGCGCGGCAGGGCGCCGACATTGCCCGCCAGCACGACATAGATGGTGTTTTCCACCGCCCGCGCCTGGGCACAGTAGCGCACGCGCTGGTAGGACTTGCGCTCGTCGGTGGCAAAAGGAACAACGATCAGGTCGACCCCGGCATCGACCAGCATTCTTGAGAGTTCGGGAAATTCAATATCATAACAGATGAGAATGGCAATTCTGCCCAGATGGGTTTCGAAAACCTTCAGGCCTTCCCCCTGGCACAGGCCCCAGTATGTCGATTCCGCCGGGGTCAGATGCAGCTTTTCCTGGGTGTAGACATTGCCCATCGGGGAAAAGAGATGCGCCGTGTTGCGGATGGTGCCGTCCGGCTGACGCACCGGCACGGAGCCGGCGACGATGAGTATCTGGCGGCTGGTCGCCAGGCCGGTGAATAAGTCGATGTACTGACCATGCAGATCGGCAAGCTGCGATACCAGTTGCGGCAGAGGACTCTTCCGGTCGAGGGTACAGAGCATCTGGGCGATAAACAGTTCCGGAAAAATGACCAGATGACTGTCGTATAAATCCGCCGTATCGACGAAATATTCCACCTGTTCGCACAACTCCTCCCAGTTGCGTATTTTCCTCATTTCATACTGCACGGCGCAGATCCGGGCCCGTCTGAGGGTTCTTTTGATGGGTTGTCCAGCCACCGCCCGTTTGTTGGCATTATGCCGGGGATTGGGCATGACCAGATGGGTGGAATAGCCAAGAGACTGTTCGTCTTCGATGTAGCCGTAGTGCACGCCGCGAATTTCATATCCCGCGCGGATATGGGCATTGAGGGACTTGTCCTGCAATTCACCTTTGAGAACCCTGGCCACATACTCTTTGGCGCTCATTTTTCCGCGATACTCGCCATATCCGGGGATACGGCCGCCGGCAATCATCTGTTTGAGGTTGTGCCGCCGCAGCAGCGCTTTCCTCGCCGCATAGAGTTTTTGCGAGATGCCCTGTCCCTGGTAATCCGGGTCGACGGCGATATCGGCACCGTAGAGGGTGTTGCCGGAAGGGTTGTGGGTGGAAAAACTGCCGAAGCCGGTGATCTCGCCGTGGGCGTACCAGGGCGAGTCGTCATCGAGATAGACGATCAGGCTGGAACAGTAACCGACCACCTTGTCGTCTTTCACCGCGACAAACTGCCCTTCCGGAAAAGCGGCGATCTGCATCCGATAGTTGCGCTCGTTGGCCAGTTGTTCGGAGGACCACCTGGAATAGGCCTTGGCGGCCACTTCGACGATGGCGGGAACATCTGCCTCGACGGCATTCCGTACATGTACCGATTTTTTTCTCATAGTGTCTGCCCCGGAAGATTTATGTTTTTACGAGTCCATGTCTTCTCATGGGAATACTATATGCTGCATATTTTCACGGTTGCAAGATCGACAGGAAGATAATTTCGTGAAAATTTTCCAGTGGGATGGACGGGCAGGGTTTTCGGACACAAAAAAATGGTACCCGTCACTACTGATTATGGGGCTGGTCATTTTTACGACAACTGCATATAATGTTGAGCTGGCACGATAAATCATAAGAATCACATTTTTTTGCCGGGACAAGCCGATGAAAAACCTGTATTTCTTGAATAGAAACTATCTCTGGCTCCTTGCCAGACAAGCCGATCTGGATGCCGCAACCAAGGCGATGCTGCTTGAACGGGCACGGGAGCTCGGTTTTGCCGTGGATAAGCTTATTTTTGTTTCTGATAGCTGACGCTTTTTGCCGGAGCCGGAGGCATAACGTTTGAACCACCAGGAAACACTGATTATTATCGCCAGTTCCTTTGCCGTCTGTACCTTCTGCCAGTGGCTTGCCTGGCGGGTCAGGCTGCCGGCAATTCTTTTTCTGCTTCTCGCCGGGATCCTTGTCGGCCCGGTATTGCAGATCTTCGATCCGGAACAGCTCATGGGCGAGCTCTTTTTCCCGTTCGTCTCTCTCAGCGTGGCGATCATTCTCTTTGAAGGCAGTTTGACCCTGAAGTTCAGGGAAATTCCGGGACTGCAGTCGGTGGTGCGGAACATGCTCTCTTTCGGCCTGGTTATCACCTGGCTGATCACCACCGTTGCCGCCCGCTTGGCCATTGGTATTTCCTGGGAGCTGGCCTTTCTCTTCGGGGCGATTACCGTGGTCACCGGACCGACGGTCATCGCCCCGCTGTTACGCACAGTGCGGCCAACGGCCCCGGTGGCCAATATCCTGCGCTGGGAAGGCATCGTCATTGATCCGATCGGGGCGTCTCTCGCCGTTCTTGTCTATGAGTTTATCATCTCCGGCGGCGGGCAGCAGGCCTGGGGGCATACCCTGCTCGCCTTTGCCGGGATCATTGTTGTCGGGGTGTCGATCGGCGTTGGCTGCGGCTATTGCTTTGGTCTTGTGCTGCGCAATCACTGGTTACCCGGATTCCTGCAGAACGTCGCCACCCTTGGCCTGGTGTTTTTCTCCTTTGTTCTGGCCAATACCCTGCAGGCGGAATCCGGTCTGGTTGCGGTCACCGTTCTGGGGATGTGGCTGGCCAACATGCCGGGCGTCGACCTGGAAGAGATTCTCGAGTTCAAGGAGAGCTTGAGTGTGCTGCTTATCTCCCTGCTCTTTCTCATGCTGGCGGCGCGACTCGATATCGCCTCCCTTAAAGAGATCGGCTGGGCGGCGGTGCTGGTGTTCCTGGCGGTGCAATTTCTGGCCAGGCCGTTGAACATCCTGTTTTCCACCCTCGGTTCCCAGCTCTCCTTGCCCGAACGGTATCTCCTGGCCTGGATTGCCCCCCGGGGCATTGTTGCCGCCTCGATCGCCTCGCTCTTTGCCATCAAACTCGAACAGATCGGCTTTGCCGATGCCCGGTTTCTCATCCCTTTGACCTTTACCGTCATTATCGGCACTGTCCTGCTGCAGAGTACCACGGCCCGGCCGATAGCCCGCCGTCTGGGCGTCGCCCTGCCCGAACCCCGGGGGTTTCTCATCGTTGGCGCCAATCTCGTGGCGAGGAAAATTGCCAAGGCGCTGGCCGAGAATGGCGTTAGGGTGCTGCTCGCCGATACCGGTCTGGAAAATATCAAGAAGGCCAGAAGTGAAGGTCTGGATACCTATTTTGGCAACCCTCTTTCCGGGCATATCGACCGGCATATGCATCTCACCGGGATCGGCCGGATGCTCGCCCTGTCGCCCTATGCGAGTGAGAATATTGCCGCCCTCATGCACTACCGCATGGAGCTTGGCCGCAACAGTGTGTATATGCTCCAGTCGACCCGGGCGGAGGAGCAGGATGATAAAGAGATGGGGGTACCGACAGAGAGAAAGGGCAAGGTGCTTTTCGGCAGTGCTGTCACCTATGGGTTTCTGTTCGATGCGCTCACTGGTGGGGGAGAGATCAGGACCAGCACATTTACGGAACAGTTCACCTACGAGATGTTTGTCGAGCAGGCGGGGGAGCAGATCGTCCAGCTCTTTGTCATCGATGCGAAAGGAAGGGTTACCGTCAGAGGAGACAATGACCGGGTGCGTCCTGAGCCGGGCTGGGCGGTGATCGCCCTGTTTCCTGCTGTCTAAGAAGATCATAAAAGAAAGGTACGACTATGAGTGCGACAACATATATTCTCGCCGGCTGGCTGCTTGACGGCAGTGGCGGTCCGATCCAGGAGAAGGTGCTGCTGAAGATTGCTGACGGCCGATTTACGGCAATTGAACCGTACACGCCGGAGAGCGTGCCGGCCAACAGTGCCTTTACCGATTTGTCCCACTGCACCCTCCTGCCGCCTCTTGTCGACAGCCATGTGCATCTGTTCATGTCCGGGACCATCGACCACACGACACGGGAGTGGCAGCTGGCGGCAGGATATGAGGAGCTGTGCCCGTTTATGCAGCGGCATCTGCATTATCTCTTCTCCCATGGGGTGCTCGCCGTGCGTGATGGTGGCGATCGGGGCGGCTTTGCCCTTCGTTACCGATCGGAACAGGACATGCATGCGGAGATGGTGCTGAAAGTCGCTGGCCGGGCCTGGCACCAAAAGGGCCGTTACGGCAGCCTCATCGGCCGGTATCCGGCACAAGGGGAAAGTCTGGCTGCCGCTTATGGCAAAGAAAATGATTCCATCGATCAGGTGAAGCTGGTCAACTCGGGGTTAAACAGCCTGGATATCTTTGGCCGGGAGACCCCGGCGCAGTTTACCGCGAAAGAGATAGCCGAACTGGTGGCTGTTGCCCAACAGCAGGGCAGAAAGGTGATGGTCCATGCCAACGGCAGAGAGCCGGTTCGGCTGGCCGTCCACGGCGGCTGTCACTCCATCGAGCACGGCTTTTTCATGGGCCGGGACAATCTCCAGCTGATGGCCGAAAAGGGCACCTTCTGGGTGCCGACCCTCTTTACCATGAAGGCCTATGCGGACAATGTCAATTTCGCCAAGGCCGGTGCCGATCGGCTGGTGATTGAAAAAAACCTCAACCACCAGCTGGAGCAGTTGGCCATGGCCCGAGAACTGGGCGTCAAGGTCGCTCTGGGCACCGACGCCGGCAGCCTTGGTGTCCTGCACGGAGAATCGATGGTCGACGAGATGAAGCTCTATAAAAAGGCCGGCTACAGCCTGGCGGAAACCGTCCGCTGTGCGACCGGCAACGGTGCGGAATTGCTCGGTCTTGACGATTTTGGGCGGATAGCACCTGGTAAAACGGCAACCTTTCTGGTGGCCAGGGGCGCCCCGGCACAGCTGCCGAGAAAATTATCCTACCTCGAAGCGATCTACCTGAACGGCAGGCAGAGTGACAGGTACCGGAAAAATCCGGTTAAACATCTGCCGACCGCCTCCTTATAGTGATAGGCATTATCTGTAACCGTTCATCCAGTGCTCCAGGTTCGTTCAGGCAGGCAGCCGAGCTAGAGTTGGCTCTGTGAGGTGGCCTGATCGGGCGAAAATGGGGTGCTGGTGAATGGTTACCATTATTTTACCGAGACGACGGGACACTTCGCCTTCAGAATGACATGCTGGGCCGTTTGACCGAAAAGGATCTTGCCGATTTTAGACCGACTTTTTACGCCGATAATAATTTCATCACAATGATTGTCTGCCGCAAACAGGACAATATCTTCACCGGCGGTTCTGTTCCTGACCAGGAGATGTGTTTCGTAGGGGATGCCCTGTTCCTCAAGGATTTTTCCGGCCTGGGCAAGGTTTTCTTCTGCCTCGGAGACCTTCTTTCTCGTCGTTTTTTCTCCCCCCGGCAAGGAGGTGACCAAATGAATTTTCGCATTAAAGGCCTTGGCGTGTCGTATGGCCAGAGCGAGTAATTCCTGTCCAACGTTGGTCCCTCGGTAACCTACCAGAATCTGCATGTTTTTTTCCTTTGCTGGAGATGATACCACCGCGTTGTTTCTGGATCAGTATCCCAGTTCTGTGTCAGTGGCTTGAGATGAACAAAAGATACCATAAAAAGGGCAACAGCAGAAGGAACTGTTGTCATTTGTGTAATCGTTCACCGGTATACATCAAAAGACTGCATAACCCGGATCTGTACCTCTTACACTCTGATGAGGTCGATTGCGCAACAAAAGAGTTTCCTTGTCTCGTGTAATCTCTTATTATTTACACCAAGGAGGGAAGAGATAATTGATTCTACGACCAATGAAACATGCATCTTGACACGTGAATCCTTGCCTGCAGCACTCAGCAAGGTGTCCGTCCCTCCTGCGCTGTCCCCGGTGATTTCCATCAGTTGAGGAAATTGAAGCTGCTTTTTATTTCATGGTGTTCGCATCCTATGACGCATAAGTACCCAAAAGATCTGGTATTTGAAATTCTTACGCTCTGGCGAATTGGTGGTTCGGGTGTGGAGACTGATGGAAAGAGCTATAAAAAACTGCCGGACTTTGATGTCCTGGAAGAGCTTGTGTCCACCTGTTATCAGGTAAGCCAACTGCAGGAGGAGGCGCGCGGCCTTCGTTTCAGGATAATGCTCTGTGAGCCGGAAGACATTGACCTGGGTGGACAAGGTGAATCAAAAGGGTTGTTTACCTTGGTCTTTTCGGCGGCGAGGCCATATAATGAGTACGAACTTTTAAAGCTTGGGCCATCGACGGATTATAATAATTCACTCATCGGCATACGCTACAGGCGCTCGGAAGGGCTGCAGATCTGGGGGTTGATACATTCCGGCTCGAAATGGATGCATGTCATCCATGGCGGCAGCAAGCAGGCAACTCCCCTGCCGTCGGCCCTTGGTGTTAATGTCGTCGGGTCGGGACGTCTGATTGTCTGCCGAGGGCTGGATATTCTTGCCCAGTTAAGCGGTGGGAAGATAATTTCCCCTTCGACCAATGTTTTTCAGTCGCAATGGGTCGCCGAGAGGTTTGGTCGGGTACGCGATAAGCTGGCGCTGCAGCATGAACAAAATCAGAGGATGGGGCAGAAAGATTGGGCGCGGATCGACCCCACCTTTGTCCCCCATCTCTATCTGCAGTTTTTCAAGCATGTTATCAGTACCATGCGGCGGTCGGGGCATGGTGGAGCGATCATTTCTTTTCCTGCGCGGATGGAAGAGCTTGCCGCCCGGGAGAATCCCTATATCGATCTTAAATATCGTTTTGCCGACGACGGGGCCCGTAACCAGCTGAGAAAAATCGTCCTGCAGATCATGGAGGTGCTGGCGAGAAATTGCGGCAGAATCTATGGTCCTGACTATCAGGCCGGATGGAAGGATTATGTCTCTCTGCAAACGGAAGAACTGGCGCAGCTCGATGAGCGGCTGTTTAAGTTTGCCCGTTTTATTGCTCGATTGACAGGCGTGGACGGCGCCGTGGTGACCACCGAGGGACTTGAACTCATTGGTTTCGGCGGCATCATCCAGGGCACGATGGAGGTGGGTGAGAGTGTCGCTCTGGCCCTTGACCCGGAGGCGCTCCGAAGACGGGTGGAGCTGGTTGAGAGCGTCGGTACACGGCACCGGTCGCTCTATTATCTCTGCCATAAGCTTCAGGATGTCCTGGGCATCATCGTCTCCCAGGACGCCAAAGCCCGTGTCGTCACCTGGTCCAGGGATATGGTGACCTGCTGGGATGTCATCCCCATTGATTTTGCTTAAGTCGCCCGGGAAGAGGAATTTTGTCCGCTTTACCTGCGTTGAATGCGCTGGTCGTACCTTTTAAGATAGATATCCGAGAGGGTGAGAAAAGCGGTTATGATCAGCGGGCCGTAGATGATGCCGAGAATGCCGTACACGCTCAGGCCGCCGATGATCGAGAGAAACACCAGCAGGGTGTGCATTTTTACCTGGGTGCCGACCATTTTCGGTTTGACGATATACTCGATGGTGCCGGAAAGGATGATATAGAAGATAAACAGAAAGATACCTTCAGTCATTCGGCTGGTGAGCGCTAGAAATACTGCCGTCGGAACCATTACCAGGCCTATGCCGAAAATCGGCAGAAAAGCGAGGACCGCCATAATAGAGCCCCAGAGCAGCGGCGAGTTCAGTCCCATGATGGAGAAGATGACTCCTCCGAGAATGCCCTGGATCAGACCGCAGATGCCGTTTCCTTTCAAAATCGCGTTGGCGATTTCTTGAAATTTATTTATCAGCAGATGGTTTTCGTCCTCCGGCAGGGGGGAGAGGCGGATCATATAGTCAATGAGTTTCGGTTGATCCATCAGGAGAAAAAAGATCACCAGGATCATGATAAAAAAGAGAAAGAGAAACTGCAGAATATTTGCCGCCCAGCCGCTGGCCTGGTTATACAGGAGCAAGCCGCCGTTTTTCACCAGATAGGAAAAAGTCTCCGTTACCTGGGAAGGATTGAACCGAAACCCCACCTCCTGCAACTGCTTCTGGATTTGCAGGATGAAGGGACTTTCCTGCAGAAAAACCTGCAGTTTCAACCCGACGCGGCTGTCTCTCCCCCAGCTGTAGAGGTTAAGCGCCTCGTCGGTAAGGGCGAAAATAAAAAACAGCAGAGGGATGATCACTATGGCGATGATCAGCAGACAGGTGAGGGCTGAGGCGACCGAGTCCGGCAGCTTTCTGCAGATGAAGCAGTAAATCGGCCGAAAGAGATTGGTCAGCAGAAAAGACAGCACCAGAATAGACCAGAATGGCCAGAGAATGCGGCCAAAGAAAAAAATCGAAATTATGAACACCAGGAGAAAGTATTTCACACTCGTCGAGCTGGGCGGCTGGTCGTTAAACTGAAGTGTTGATGGGGAGTTACTCATCGTTGTTCTTTTTTGGTCACGCAGGATTGGTCTGTTTCAGGCGCTTCTGACCCTTGTGGTGGGCATGTAATGGCGTCCTGTTTCTCGGGGTTGGCAGGGAATATGAAATTGAGTTGCAATTAAACCTGCAGCTAAGGTATTCTGCCCTGTCAAAACGGCAAGGCTGAGGAGTGACAAAGGATAGCGAAAAGTATATATCCTTCGTTGGATTAAGCAAATAAAAATCAGTGGAAAAATTATTGGTACTGAGGAGATTGGTACAATGTGGGAAGACCTTGAAGTCGCGCTGGAAAAAGTGCAGGCAGAGAAACGGAAAGAAAAACCATCCCCGGACAACCTTGGTTTTGGTGTGCATTTTACCGACCACATGTTTCTGATGAAATGGGACAGGGAGAATGGATGGCATGACAGCAAAATATGTCCATTCCAGGATTTTACCCTGAGCCCGGCCGCCATGGTTTTTCATTATGGACAGGCAATATTTGAAGGTCTCAAGGCCTATCGGGGGAAAGACAATCAGCTGCTCTTGTTCCGCCCCAAAGATAATTTCGAGCGCATGAACAGGTCCGCACTGCGCATGTGTATGCCGCGAATACCGGCCGAAAAAATGGTCAAGGTACTTCGAGCGTTGATTTATCTCGAAAAAGATTGGGTGCCGAATGCACCGGGAGCGACGCTGTATATCCGGCCGGCGATGATCGCCGTCGAGCCGACCATTGGTGTTAAAGCGTCCGGTGCCTACTATTTTTATATAATGTTATGCCCGGTCGGTGATTATTACCCCGAAGGGTGTAAGCCGACCAGGATCTATATCAGTGATGAGTATGCCCGGGCAGTGAAAGGTGGTGTCGGCAGTGCAAAAACCGCCGGAAACTACGCGGCCTCGCTCTATATGTCGGAGATTGCCAAAAAAGCCGGCTGTTCACAGGTATTGTGGCTGGATGCCTGCGAACACAAATATATAGAAGAGGTGGGGACAAGTAATATTTTCTTTAAAATCGACGACCAGTTGATAACTCCGCCATTGGAAGGGTCGATTCTCGGAGGGATTACCCGGGATTCGGTGCTGAAACTTGCCTCCAGCTGGGGAGTGGATGTTGTCGAACGACCAATTACTATTGATGAAGTGCTCGAAGCGAAGGAAAACGGGCGACTCGAGGAAGCGTTCGGCACGGGTACCGCGGCGGTCATTTCCCCGGTCGGCGAATTCTTGTATAAAGACCACAGTTATGTGATCAACAACAACCAGACCGGAGAGTTGTCGGCCAGATTATCGCAGGAGCTGCAGGCTATTCAGAACGGTTATCAGGCCGATCCATTCAACTGGGTTGTCCGAGTCGTTTAGCACAAAAACACCAATCATTCGGCGGTCTTATCCTGTTGTGTCAAGGCCGCCGAACCCCTCCTGTTTTTTTTTAAGAGCGCCCTTGATTTTTGAAAATCAACCCCTATATTCTTGCGCAGTTTGATACACCTGTCTGATACACAGGCAGCTAACCACGTTGGGATTCCATGTAAACATATAATCGATGGGCCCTTTTTTTTTTGAAAAAATTAATTAGTACAGTTAGGAGGTAGTAATGAAAATTCGTCCATTGAATGATCGTCTTTTGGTGAAAAGACTTGCTGAAGAAGCAAAAACCGCAGGTGGTATCATTATCCCTGATAGTGCCAAGGAAAAACCGGCAGAGGGAAAAGTTATATCTGTTGGACCAGGCAAGACAAATGATAAAGGTGAAAGAGTTGCCCTGCAGGTAAAAGCCGGAGACCGTGTGCTGTTTTCCAAATATGGCGGTACCGATGTAAAGCTTGATGGGGAAGATTACCTCATTATGCGTGAAGACGATATTCTCGGAATCATTGAGTAAAAAAGATTCTCGATTTTGGATAAAGTTTGTTTGTACAGATTAAATAACATCTCGTAGAAAAAGGGAGAACAATATAATGGCTGGAAAAGAACTGAAATATGGCGTAAAGGCCCGCGAGTCAATCCTCGCCGGGGTAAATATCCTCGCAGATGCGGTGAAGGTGACTCTCGGTCCTAAAGGTCGTAATGTACTTATCGAGAAATCCTTTGGTGCACCCACCATTACTAAAGATGGTGTGACTGTCGCCAAGGAAATCGAAGTAAAGGATAAGTTTGAGAACATGGGCGCACAGATGGTCAAGGAAGTTGCTTCTAAAACTTCCGATGTTGCCGGTGACGGTACCACAACCGCAACTGTCCTTGCCCAGGCGATATACCGAGAAGGCGTCAGACTGGTCGCTGCCGGCGGCAACCCGATGGAAATCAAACGCGGTATCGATAAAGGTGTTGAGGTTGTCGTTGCTGAGCTTGCCAAGATCGCCACCCCGACGAAAGAGCAGAAAGAGATCGCCCAGGTTGGAACCATTTCCGCCAACAGCGACGAGACCATCGGTAATATCATTGCCGAGGCCATGGATAAGGTTGGTAAAGAGGGTGTTATCACCGTTGAAGAAGCCAAATCAATGGATACCAGTCTTGATGTCGTTGAAGGTATGCAGTTTGATCGCGGCTATCTCTCCCCTTACTTTGTCACCGATCCCGATCGTATGGAAGTAAGCATGGATGACCCCTATATTCTCCTTGTTGAGAAGAAAGTCTCCAGCATGAAGGATCTCCTGCCGGTACTCGAGTCGGTGGCCAAAATGGGTAAAGGTCTGTTTATCGTCGCCGAAGACGTCGACGGCGAAGCTCTTGCTACCCTGGTTGTCAATAAACTCCGCGGTACCCTGAATGTTGCGGCCGTCAAGGCTCCTGGTTTTGGTGATCGTCGCAAGGCAATGCTCGAAGACATCGCTGTTCTCACCGGTGGTCAGGTTATCACCGAAGATCTCGGCATCAAGCTCGAGAATGTCACCGTCAATGATCTCGGTACCTGCAAACGTATCACGGTCGACAAAGACAATACCACCATCATCGACGGTGCCGGTGATAAAGAAAAGCTTGCTGCCCGCGTCAAGCAGATCCGTAATCAGATTGAAGATACCACCTCGGATTACGATCGCGAAAAACTTCAGGAGCGACTTGCCAAACTGATTGGTGGTGTTGCCGTCATCAATGTCGGTGCAGCTACTGAAATCGAAATGAAAGAGAAGAAAGCCCGTGTTGAAGACGCTCTCAACGCGACCCGTGCTGCTGTAGAGGAAGGTGTCGTTCCTGGTGGTGGCGTGGCGTATATTCGCTGTCTGGCAGCCTTGGCCGCCCTTAAGTTGCCGGGTGAGCAGATCGCCGGGAAAAATATTCTTCTTCGCGCCCTTGAAGAACCTATTCGTCAGATTGCCAACAATGCCGGTCGTGAAGGCTCGGTCATCGTTGAGCATGTCAAGACCCTGGAAGGTGCAATGGGATTCAACGCTGCCACCGAGCAGTATGAAGATCTCATCGCCGCCGGTGTTATTGACCCTGCCAAAGTTACCAGGACCGCCTTGCAGAATGCTGCATCCGTTTCCGGTATGTTGCTGACCACCGAGTGCGTCATTGCCGATGCCCCTGAGGAAGCCGGCGCAGCAGGTGGCGGCATGCCTCCTGGCATGGGTGGTATGGGCGGCATGGGTGGTATGGGCGGAATGATGTAAGAAATTGCCGATCTTTTTCTGATTGGTTTGATTGAGCAGTACACAAAAGGTCCCGTTTTCGGGACCTTTTGTCGTCTGAAGAGATCATTTTTGAAATTAGTGCCTGAAAAATATTGACAGATATGCAGCAATAAGGTAGTTTTCTTCGCCTTATACCATGGCGATGTAGCTCAGATGGTTAGAGCATGCGGCTCATATCCGCAGTGTCCGGGGTTCGATTCCCTGCATCGCCACCAAAAACGCCCTAAGCCTTGGTTTAGTTCACATAAAAACCCGAATTATTGCCCCTTGTACAAAACACTTGTACAAAAAAGGTGGACAAAATGATTCGGGTTTTCTCATTTCTGCAACGCAGATACGACAGTGGAATATTTAGGTCGGTGTTGTGAGCTTGAGGCCAACAATACCGGCGACAATAAGACCGAGGCTTACTAGCCGCATAGTATTCGCCGACTCACCCAGTAAGAAAATACCGAGAATTGCGGTGCCCACTGCACCCACGCCAACCCAGATGGCATATGCAGTGCCTACAGGTAGGGATTTCATAGCGATACCAAGCAAGGAGAGGCCGTCCCCCAATTGATTTTAAGGGAGAGGGCGTAAAGCAATGGTTACCAAGGCACAGAGACAGCTTCTTGCACTCGGCTATCAACCGGGACCAGCTGATGGCAAGATCGGCAAGAGTACCTTTGATGCTACGTTACTGCTATAGTTTTTGAGAACTTTGATGAGCCGGGAGGAGCCGCGGTCAGTTTTTAGTTGGCCGCGGCATTGACAAACAACAGATATGTATCGAAGCGCTATGCTGTCCGACGTTCGAGAATAGGGCTATATGATTAGGGGGCTGTTAGTCCTAATTGAGCATGTCGCCGAGAGCACGGCCATAATCTTGGCATGCTTTCATACCCTCGTTGGTGTCGACGACGTTCTCACGCAGGTCGAATGGGCCAAGGTTGGTCATATTCATGGAAAAGACGTGTTCCATTGTGTCAAAGATGACTCCGGGCGCCTCTCCACTGTGGGTGCTTGATCCGAAGGATCCCCCAACCTTACCCTTCAGTCCTGCTTTTTCAACCAAGAAAAGGAAAGTTTCGAAGTTCTTGGTCATGTTCTTATGATAGGTTGGGCAACCGAAGAGATAGCCGTCATACCCTTCGATATCACTTTCATTTTTTATATTCGCGATTTTTTTCGTTTCCACGGCATTTCCGCTCAAGCGTATGCCCTCCGCTAAATACTCCGCCATTTTTTCTGTCTTGCCGGTTCTGCTGTAATACGCTACGAGTACTTTCTTCATTTGACCTCTCCTTGTTTAGTTGAGCACGATATTCCCTCGTGCGGTGGTAGTTTGTCGCCTATACATTCAATGTACTGATCTATCGATACAGTTGGTAGACGAACAGCTCATGATTGATAATGATTTTCATTAAGGCTTTTTACCAAAGATGGAAATTAATATCAAATGCAAAAAGTTATTTTTATTATTTATTTGTTAATATATAATAAAATCATATTGATAGCTATAAGATCCAGATTACCGTAATTGATTAATTGGCTGAAAGCTGGAAGAGGCTTGCTGCGGAAATTTCTTACGCCAAAGGTCACATTACAATTCGATGCACAATGTATTTCGGCGTATCACATGCGGCGGTATGAAAAATGGGACTGAGTGAGGTTCACGATTTCGGACTTTAATCGGACGATATTCAGACGTGGATAATATTTTCCTATTCCAGGAGAATATCTCTGGCAGTATTGATCTTTGCCGCAAGAAACTCCGAGCCTCCGCTGTCCGGATGCACGCCCTTGATGAGTCGCCGCCAGGCCTGGTGGATTTCCTGCTGCGAGGCACCGGGCTCGAGGCCGAGTATCTGGTAGGCTTCCTCTCTGGTCATCATGTTAAAATCAGAGACCCCGCCCTGCGATCTAAAGGAGTCAGGGTCGACACGTTCCCGCCAGTCGGGATGGTAACGATCAAGAAAAGACTCGAGCAAGGCGATACTGTCCGGATCGGAATACATTTCACGGTAGAGTGACAGCAGCTCCACCTCGGTGAGTGAGGAAAGACGGGACCCTTGCCGAGGACCCGTCAGCACTGTGCCGTCTATATCCCCGGTATCGTGATCAAGTTCCATCTCAAGGTTTGTCGAGCGGACGGTGGATTTGGCCCCTTCTGCAGAGGGGATAGGTCGCTGTGAACGATTACGTCGCCACCAGGAGATGCCGATAAAAACCAAAGGGATGCCGATCACCCCACGCCGCAAAAGGGTCAGCAGGCCGCCCACGGTGATGAGAAGAAGTGGTCCGGCATTTGCTAGAAAGGCCGCCCTTTGCTGGGCGGGTATGGTGATCAGCCAGAAAAAGCTCAACAGGGCAAATAACAGAATTAAAAAATATAAGGTCATCCACTGTCCAGATGAAAAAGGTGAAAAATCAGTTTCTCATTTGCTCGAGAAGCAAGCGCGCCTCGCGTCTACCGGAGTTTGACAGGGCTTGCAGGCCACCTCGGGCATAGACGGCAACCGCAGCCAGAAGTTCGGCAAGTTCCTTGGCCGAATCGGGTCCGAGGCGGAAATAGGCGCCGCCGGTCAGCCGGGCCATTTCTCGAAAGCCCTTTTCCGCGGTCACATCACCCCCTTCCTGAAAGAAAACGCAGCGCACCCCTTTTAAACCAAGTTCTCCCGCTTTCCGACAGAGCGACTGGATGTCCTCTTCCAGGGCGTCGCCGATGAAAACCAGCGCCGAGACCTTGGCTTTTGCCGTTTCACGACAGGCGTGGTCAAGGATTTTGGCTATCTGTGTCTGTCCGCTGCGACATTGGATACCGAGCATCAGCTCACGCAGTGCGGCAGCATTGATGACCCATTTCGAGGCACGGCATTCATCAATGCCGCGAAAATATATCAGCTGCACCGACAGGCCACCTGCCTTGCCCACCGCATCGAACATCGAAGCCTGGATAGTTACCGCGCTATCCCAGGTCGGCTGCCGACTCATGGTTGCATCCAGCGCAAAAATCAACCTTCCGCTCTGAGACAGTGCGGCGAGGCCGGCAGCCTTGAGAAAAGCGGCTATCTCGCCGGAAGAAGACCTTTCTTGAAGGGCTTCGGACCTGTTTTCAGTGGAAGTAACTTCTTTGTCTTTCATCGCCTGTTCCAGTGAAGCATCACAGCAGGATAACAGCTGCTTTTTACCAGGTATTTTTTACCTGAAGTTTATAAAAAAATAATGGTACCCGTAAGAAAAATCAATGTTTCCGGGAGATCTGTAAAGTCTTGCGCGGCAGCAGGAATGTAAACTCCAGTCTGTCCTTTGCTGCTTTATGCTCAGTACCGTCAAACAAGACGTAAATACGCTCAAACGCAAAGAAAAATTCTTGATACAATGGTGCTTTTCATGCTAGTTTCAAGCAGTCTCAAGAATACTACCCGGTCCACGATGGTCCACTGTCAATTTTCACTCCTCGGCTGCGCGATGCATAAAATAACCTATACCAATTGCCACTATCAAACAGAAAAATCGACAGGGTTTCTGCTGTTTCCTACCCTGGTCTTTTATTTTCGCCTTTTCTGGATTGTCTTTCGCGCCAGCCGGCTGGCCAAAAATAACCGTTATGACGGCTCAGACTGGATGGAAAGCAGTTATGAGGTCATGCGGTGCCTCGAACAAGCCGGGATCCGTATAGAGATTTCCGGCATTGAAAATGTCGAGAAAAGCGATGGGCCCACGGTCATCATCGGCAATCATATGAGTATGATGGAAACGTTGCTGCTTCCGGTGATGATCCAGCCGATAAAACCGGTAACCTTTGTCGTCAAGGAAAACCTCCTGTCATATCCGGTGTTCAAGCATGTCATGCGTTCCCGTAACCCCATTGCCGTTACGCGGACCAACCCGAGGCAGGATTTAAAAACCGTGTTAAACGAAGGGCTTGACCGGTTAAATAACGGTATTTCCATTATAGTCTTTCCACAGACGACCAGGTCGCACGTCTTTGATGCAGCGCAGATGAGCTCGATCGGCGTGAAACTTGCCAAAAAGGCCGGCGTACCGATTGTGCCGCTGGCCTTGAAAACAGATTGCTGGCAAAATGGCAAAAGAGTTAAAGATTTTGGCAGACTCGATGGAACCAAAACAGCGCATTTCGCTTTTGGCGAGCCGATGACAGTGGAAGGGAAGGGTGATGCGGAACAGGCAGCGGTCAATGCCTTTATTGCCGGAAAAATGCAAGAGTGGGCCGCCTGATGCAGCCCTGATCTTACCCTCAGATCTCATCATCCTCAGCTAAGAGGTCATCATCGTCGAGGTCGAGGTCTTCATCATCTTCCACCTCTTCCTCTACTTCCTCGTCGTCGGTAGAGTCATCAGATTCTTCCTCATCCACCTCGTCCAGGTCTATATCGTCATCGGTGTCGATTTCGTCGTCATCGCTGTTTCTCAGACGGACTGCTTTGGGGATTTTTGACTCCGGCAGAATCAGTTCGGTGATTTTGGCAATTTCTCCTTGAAGGTCGGGATCTTGGAGACAGACAGCACAACTCTCCGCATGTTCTTCAATGAAAGATATCATCCGGGCCGGAGCCATGGTTTCATCACGAACGTGGAGATACCACGACTTAATCATTTTAATGAGTCTTTCGCACTGCATGTGTTTAGTTTCAATTGAATTTTTTGATGAGCACCAGAGGATTTTTTTTCTGTTTGCAAGAAAAAATTTCGTGAAGGCACTTATCCCGCTTGCCGGGGGTTAGTAAGAATGAAAGGGTGCAGTGCATACTGATTTATGTGGTTGCACCAATAAAAAGGCATAATATAATAAATAGTTGTTTTCAAGGTCAACACTTATTAGTATAATCGGTTCTCTTTTTGTCGCATCAGCAGGGAAGTGGATAGGGCACTGGTGGCTCTCCCGGACTTCAAATCCGGTGTAGCGGGTTAATAGCCCGTTAGGTGGGTTCGATTCCCATGCACTTCCGCCACTCGGTTTCCAGTTGATTTCATTGCAAATCCACTCTTTGTTCTCCTTTTCTTCATCTCTGTAATTCTGTTGGTGTGGCGCTTTTTGGTGATATAAGTTGTTTTCTTTTGTTAAGATAGTGTACCCTGTTTTGTACCCTATAAAGAATGTTTTCAAAAAATACAAAAGATAAAAACTAAAAATGGCGACATTTGTTACCCTGAAGAACAAAAAAGGCACCGTTTATCAAGCCGTTATCCGAAAAAAAGGGCATAAGCCAATTAAAAGAACCTTTTCGACAAAAGGTGAGGCAAAATTTTGGGCGGCAGAACAGGAGTCTCTCATCCTTCGTAAGAAATATAAAGATCCACGTCTAGCCGAAGCAGTTTACCTCGACGAAGCACTTAATAGATACCATGAGTACAGTAAAAATATTTTAAAAAAAAGCCCTTCCACCTTGGATCGCGAACAATACAGTCACCGACATATCACTAGAATTCTCGGGCCAGAAACTCCTCTCAGCGAAATAGAATCAACTGAAATTTCACGATATCAATCCGAGCGTCTGGCTGAAAATGCCTCTTCTTCCTCTGTTCGGCAAGAACTGGCAATGCTGTCCAGAATGTTCCGACTGGCTAATGGAGCATGGGGCCTATCGATAGGCAATCCCTTGACGTACATCGATCGCGTACCAGCTGACCCAGGACGAGAACGATTTCTTTCGACCAAGGAGGTCAGGATCATACTCGAAGAAGCAAAAAATACCAAGAACATTAAATTCTATCCCTTCGTCCTTCTTCTGATGCATTCTGGGATGAGAACCGGAGAGGCTGCAAGGATTACAACCTCTACCGTCGACATCGAAAACCGCCTTATCACTCTCTGGCAGACAAAATCAAAAAAACCAAGAACTATACCCTTGACTGTTGAGGTTGCCGAGGCACTAAAAAAAATCGAGCCAGAGGTTGATGGTTACATTTTTCTGAAACCAAATCACCGTCTCTCCAAACAAACTATGCTTCGACCAGGGTGTATATTTCAAGATTGTTGGCGACGAATGTGGACCCGGCTACACCGCAAAGCCGCAGATCATAAAAATCACCCAGGTTTTCCGCTTATCCCCCACTTCACCCCCCATGATATTCGACATACCGCTGCCAGCCATTTGCTTATGCAGGGAGTTGATGTTCGGATTATCGCGGATATCCTTGGTCATTCGACACTAGCCATGATAATGAGATATACCCACCTGTTTGATAACACTAAAAGAGAACATATAGACAAAATTTCCTATCTTGGACAAGAGGGGATTCATGAATAATAAAGTTGTCCTACATAGCTTCCGCATCTTCTTAACGATCACAAGTTGAAAGCAGTTGATCGGATCAATTCTTTGAGGGTTAGAGTAAACACCATATCAGTAGCGATCCGCACATGAGAAACACCCGGACCCGCAATAATGATAAATCTGAAACCATATTAATCGAGAACAAGGTTCAAGGGCTATCTGGAAGAAGAACAGTAGGAGACACCTCTCGCTAGGATTCTGTTGCACTTTTGAGAGGTGTTCTTCGGAGCTGCTCCATTTCTGAGCAATTCCAAAGAAGTAGGTAAGTCTATCATATCAGGAATTATGCTGCGAGATCAGTTATGTTGCGCCTTTTCTTCTCTGTTTGTTTTTCTTCCCTGTTTTTGTAGTTGTAAAGATTTATATCTTCTTCCTCAATTTTCTTTGTCTTTTCTTCTTTTTCTTCCTTTTTTTGATAGATAACGGGAAAGTACTGATAACGAACGAAAGGCCCGAAGCAGCCACTTCGAGCCTTTCAAGAGACATCCCGTAAATACGGAAGCCCAACAAGCACCTTCATCTAATCACGGCTTCCGTTTTTATTCAAGACGGAAGAATGGAAATCCTTTTACTGAAGGCTGTTTCATGCAGGCGATGTGGCAGAACATTTTATATCTGCCAGAGCTGCTGGCGAGGGCAGGCCTACTGTCGTGATTCCTGTCGGCACCATTCCCAGCGACAAGCCCACCGTTTGGCCCAACAAAGATATCGACAAACCGCAAGAGGCCGGGAGGCTCACCGGCAAGCTCAAAGAATGCGAAGGATGCACGTTTCTGAAAAAACCGTGGCTGATGCATCTTCTACACCTGCACCCGAGCGTGATAGGTTACCTCAAGATCACCAGTTTATGGTCCCTTCTTGCCATTTTTGCGGTGGAAAAGGTGTGGTTGTGGAACATTTTCCCCGACGGGGCTATGGGAGACGGAATTCAGCAACCAATATCGGATCATTTAGACATCCTGGAGGAGCTCATGGTCAATAGAAAACCCCTTGTTTGTGATCGTATAAGGAAGATAGATGGCAGCTTCGCCTGGATCGGCCACCGTTTTCTAAGAGGTGGATTTTTTGCCAGCCTCAGTCAAAATGAATTGCTCCTGTATTTTTTCCTGGTGCTTGTAGCTGACCGCCAGGGGCTTTCCCACTACCACTATGACAAGATCTGTTCTTTGCTCTGTCTTTCCCTGGATGACTATATCGTTGTCCGTGATCAGTTGATAGAAAAAGACCTGATTGCCTTTGACGGCACCTTCTTTCAGGTCCTCTCCTTGCCGAAAAGCCCTGTCACTCAAGCTATAAAGTTACTCCAGAACCGAGACGATATGGAAACATTTGATCTCGCCACAATCAAGCAAATAATGCGCAAACAATTAAGTCGTGACCATGAATCATAAAGATTCGAAAAGACTCTTGCAGGCGGTTGAACAATATCTTCTGCAGCGAATGGAGCAGGGCTTCCCGGACACTAACATCAACCCCCAGGGTAAAATACTGCAGGATTTTCAGCTTTTTGTAAAAAAACGGGTAAAGAGATGGAATGCAATTTTCAATCTTGAAATATTGCAAGAATTTATGCTGCAGGGTAACAGCAATGAGCGCCGACGTGCGGTTCGGGGCCTGGCAAACTTCTTGTATCGCGAGAAGCAAATTTCCCAGCCCATTCCAAGAAAATCAAGACCGAAGCTACCGGAAATATTTGAGGACTATCTGCATTACTGCGCCACGGCCCGCTACGATACGGAAAAAACGGTGCAGCATATACGGCGAGTTCTCGAGGCCTTTGATCATTATCTCAAGCACCATAATCTCAGC
>NZ_BAAHYZ010000029.1:0-45343 GCF_054657295.1 Desulfocastanea catecholica | reverse complement strand
CTCATATGGAGAGGGTTATTTACCCGACTTCTCCTGCAGTGTCAACAGGTTTTCGAGTATTTTTTTCTTTTCGTATTCCTAAATATCTTTGTGAATGGATAGCCCGCCGAGATCCAGATCGAAGTCCAAGTCCTCATCCATATCCATATTTCCCGTTTTTTTTGAGCTTCCTGAACTGCTTTCACCCAGCACGTCTGAGAAATCTATCTCGTCAAGGGCTAGTACGGTATCCGTTGCCCTGGCCTTTTTGTTCTTCTGCGCCTCATCTACCCCATCCAGACCAAGATCGATGTAGAGATCTTCCAGTTCAAGATCGGACAAATCAGCGTTTACGGTTTTTTCCGCGGGTCGCCTGACCGTTTCAAGTGGTTTGGCGGGAGGGGCAAGATCGGTCATATCCGACAATTCAGCTGGTATTTCCATTACTGAAGCAGTCCTGGCGATCGGCTCGGCCACCTCCTCTTCAGCCATATCCTCATTGAGGAGGTTCACCTCGGGTTCATCAGCATCTTCAAACTGACTGAAATCGATTTCAATCTCTCCTTCGTCGTCCAGCTCATCCTTCACCGCCCCTAAACCGGTCTTTTCGTCTTGCGCAAAACGGATTTCACCGCCCAGGTCGGAGTCCTCATCCTCGACAAGAAGTTCGAGCTCTTCATCGACATACTCCTCGACACCATTACCTGACTTTTCTTGAAAAATATCGCTCTGTTGTGAAAGTTCCTCCTGCTGCTGTCGAGGCAACTTGAGAAAACTCGGCGTCTGAATATTATAAGTGGTACCAAACAGACTCACGGCAGTCGCCTTGATATCCTTATTACATTTGAGGCATTTTTCCAGATGATCAAAAGAAATGTATCCACATTTTGGGCAACGCATGAGCAGGTACCTCTTGGTATATCTTGGTGTAAACTGTCGATGGGCACTGTACAGCAAGCGTACTTGTACCGACATATTTCCCGTTTATCGGGGATAGATTTTGCTAAGATCGATGTAATAGCATAACGTTTGAATCGAGTATCGCATATTTCCATGACAATAATCAAGAAATATGCACCAAATAAATGACATAACGCCGCTAACCGGCAAACAAGCTGGAAAAAGTACCAGCACCTCTGTACGGTTTTACCGCGACGCCCGTAGCTCCTAAAAAGACCAGTCCATGCCGATATCACAGGAAGGCGCCGAATGAGTCAAGGCGCCGACGGAAATAATATCCACGCCGCTCATGGCAATGGCTTCCACAGTCTGCAGCGTCACGCCCCCGGACGCCTCCACCAGGGCCCGGCCGTTGATCAGTCGAACCGCGGTTGACATCATTTCCGGAGTCATATTGTCAAGCATTATGATATCGACGCCGCATGCCAGACATTCTTTCACCTGTTCCAGGCTGTCCGTTTCCACCTCCACTCGGATGGTGTGGGGAATTCTCTCCTTTACCTTGTCCACCGCCTCGCGGATGGAGCCACAGGCGGCAATATGATTATCCTTGATCAAAACACCATCAGCGAGATTAAACCGATGATTTGCCCCGCCACCGACGCGCACAGCATATTTTTCGAGCACACGCAGGCCCGGCGTGGTTTTCCGGGTGTCAGTGATGCGCACCGAATACACCTTCACTTTTTCTACAAACTGGGCGGTGAGCGTAGCGATCCCGGAAAGCCGCTGCAGCAGGTTAAGGGCCACCCGCTCCGCTTTCAGCAGATCGATAACCGGCCCGCTGACCGTGAGCAGACCCATTTTCGGCCTGGCCCAGGTTCCATCAGGCACCGGATCAACTATTATGACCTCAGGATTCTGCACCTTGAACACCTCGGCGGCAACACTCTCCACCCCGGCGACAATGAACGAATCCCGCGCCACCAGCCTGGCACTGCCGATTTCATGATCGGAGAAAATCGACTCACTGGTAAGGTCACCCCGCCCCACGTCCTCCAGGAGGAACTGACGAATCATGCTCTGAAGAAGATTTTTATCCATTGTCTCTCCCCTTTCCGTTCACCTTGTTTGCGGCTCCGGTCATGCTAATTTTTTCAGTCGCGCTTCGGCTTCGACTATTTTGGCCATCGTGGCATCATAACCGGCCTTTTTCTCCTGCTCTTTGGCAACCACCTCCTCGGGGGCGTTGGCAAGAAATTTCTTATTCGACAGTTTGCCATTCACCTGGGCCAGTTTGACCTCGATTTTTTTCCGCTCCCGCTGCAGCTTGGCCAGCTCGCTCTCGACATCGACCAAGCCTTTCAGCGGGACAAAGATCTCGATATCGTTATAAATATAGGTCGCGGCATCGGTCGGCTTGACCGCCTCCTGCTTGATCGTCAGCGTGCTCAGCCTGGTCATATCGGCAATGGCCGCGGTGAAGGCCGTGAGACATTGTGCTTTCTGCGTATCGCCACAGATAACCAGCGCCTCAATTTTCGTCGAAGGATGCACTTCGGCCTCGGAACGGATATTTCTAATGCCGGTGATCACCCCCATCAACATCTCCATCTGCGCTACCGCTTCAACGTTCAGCCAATTTTCCTGTCTGTCCGGAAAGGGACTGATGGCAAGCAGCGGCCGATCACCGGGCAGAACAGACCAGATCTCTTCAGAGACAAAGGGGGTAACCGGATGGATGAGTTTGACAATCGTCTCCAGGACGACGAGCAGAACGCCCTGCGCCTGTCGTTTGGCCACCGGGTCGGTACCAAACAGATCGGCCTTGATCCACTCAAGGTACCAATCACAGAATTCATGCCAGATGAACTGATAGTTGGCCGAGGCGACGTCATTAAAACGATATTCATCGAGCCCCGATCGTACCTCGTCAATGGCCGAGGCAGTCCTGCTGAGAATCCACTGATGGACCAGCGGCAATTCCCCCGGCCGCGCGACAACATCCTTGATCGACTCGCCGCAGTCGCTGACATGCATCAGGGCAAAACGGGCGGCGTTCCAGATTTTATTGATGAAGTGGCGATAGCCCTCGATCCGCTCCTCATCGAGCTTGATTTCCCTGCCCTGGGCCGCGAAAGCCGTCAGGGTGAAACGCATGGCGTCGGTGCCGTATTCTCGCATGACCACCAGTGGATCGATGACATTACCGGTCGACTTCGACATCTTTTTGCCGTGTTTATCCCGGACCAGGGCGTGCAGATAGACATCCTTGAACGGTACTTCGTCCATAAAATGCAGACCCATCATCATCATCCTGGCCACCCAGAAAAAGAGGATATCAAAACTGGTAATTAACACCGAGGTCGGATAAAAGGTTGCCAGCTCTTTCGTGTTCTCCGGCCAGCCCATGGTCGAGAAAGGCCAGAGCGCCGAAGAAAACCAGGTATCCAGGACATCGGTCTCCCGGGTAAGATTTTCAGAGGCGCATTTCGGGCAGGTGGTCGGATCCTCGGACTCGACAATCAACTCGCCGCAGGCATCGCAGGTCCAGGCGGGGATGCGATGCCCCCACCAGATCTGCCGGGAAATACACCAGTCGCGAATATTGTCCATCCAGCTGTAGAAGGTGTTATACCAGGTTTTCGGGTAGATATTTATCCGCCCTTCCCGGACGGCGGCCACCGCCTTGTCGGCCAGAGGTTTCACCGAGACAAACCACTGCACCGAGGTTGTCGGCTCGCTCACCGTTTTACAGCGATAGCATTGCCCGACGGCATGCTCATACTCTTCAACTTTTTCAAGCAAGCCGAGACGTTCCAGATCCTCGACCACTTTCTTACGGCAGGCGAAACGGTCAAGCCCGCAATAGTCACCGGCGGCGGCATTCATCACCCCCTTGTCATCGATAACTTTCAGGCGGGCAAGGGAATGCCGCAGACCTATTTCATAGTCGTCCCGATCATGGGATGGGGTCACTTTCAGCGCGCCGGTACCGAATTCCCGGTCGACATGCTCATCAAAAACCACCGGAATGACTCTGTTCGTCAAGGGCAGACTAATGCCTGTTTCGGCAAGATGTTTGTAGCGCTCATCGTCCGGGTGCACCGCCACGCCGGTATCGCCGAGCATCGTTTCCGGTCTGGTGGTGGCGACGACGACATAACCGGAACCGTCGGCATAGGGATAGCGGATATGGTACAGTTTTCCCTTTTTGTCCTCGTGCTCCACCTCGTCATCGGCCAGAGCGGTCTGGCAGCGAGGGCACCAGTTGACGATGTAATCGCCCTTATAGATGAGCCCTTCCTTAAAGAGCCGGACAAAGACCTCCCGAACCGCCTGGGACAGCCCTTCATCCATGGTAAAACGTTCACGCTCCCAGTCGCAGGAGGCGCCAAGCTTTTTCAACTGGTTGATGATCGTGCCGCCCTTCTCTTTGCGCCATTCCCAGACTTTCTCTACAAACGCCTCACGGCCAAGATCATCACGGGTTTTACCTTCGGCTGCCAACTGGCGTTCGACCACGTTCTGGGTGGCGATGCCGGCATGATCGGTACCCGGCACCCACAGGGTATTGTCGCCGCACATGCGATGATAGCGCGTCAGGATATCCTGCAGGGTATTGTTCAGTGCGTGGCCGACGTGCAGTACTCCGGTGACATTCGGTGGTGGAATAACTATGGAAAAGGCCGGTTTGCCTGCTTCCATTCTGGCGGCAAAACAGGCTGATTGCTGCCAGCTATGCAGCCATTTTTCTTCCACTGCGGCAAATTCATAACCCTTGCTCAAGAGTTCTTCTTTCTTATTCATAATTCATAATTTGTTTTTATTGATTTTTCTTATACTCCACACGGCGCACAATTTTCGAGAGTACCTACGAAGGCACCAGAATTCAACAGTTTTCCCCAAGGCCGACCAAAAAGGTTGCCACGGTGCAGGTGCGCATGGACCTGTTTGTCATGTATCGGTATTTACTGCAGAGGCATCCGTTCGGGCTCAGGGAACACGAGCGTGGAGAAAACCGCAAGGTTATTTGGCGCTCCACGGTTCCGGCAGAAAAATGTGTTTATAAATGGACAGGGCATAACGATCGGTCATTCCGGCAACATAGTCGCAGACCTTTCGATGGGCCTTTTTTTCATTCGCCCAGATCTCTTCGTCAATTTTGCACTCCCATACGTCGTTCCTGAGACGGACGATCCCTCTCTCCATGAAATAGTTATAGAGGTCGGCGATTATCCGCTGCGCCTTGATAAACTCATTGTGTACCTTGTAATAGGTGTAAACATTTTCATAGAGAAATGAGCGCATATTGGTGATTGCTTCGAGCATCCCTTCGCTGATGTGCAGATCACCATCGTCGGCGGTCAGGGTCTCGACGATCAAGTCACGAACCATCGAACCAATGCGCTTTGAATGCCTTTCACCAACGACCTGGCGAATTTTTGCCGGCAGATCACCTTCAATCAAAATTCCGGCGCGCAGAGCATCATCGAGATCGTGGTTGACATAGGCGATGATATCGGCAAGCCGAACGACCTGCCCTTCGAGGGTGACGGCGCTTTCCGACTTGTCCTTCGGCAGGATATCGGCGCGCCCCTTGGAGTGGCGGATAATACCATTACGTACTTCAAAGGTAAGGTTGAGGCCCTTACCGTCATTTTCCAGGAAATCGACAACCCGCAGACTGTGCACATAATGGCGAAAACCACTTGGGTGCAATTCATTCAGAGTGACTTCCCCGGCATGACCAAACGGCGTGTGGCCGAGATCGTGGCCAAGGGCAATGGCTTCGGTCAGCGGTTCATTCAGGCAGAGGGCCGAGGCGATGGTTCTGGCTATCTGGGAAACCTCAAGGACATGCGTCAGTCTGGTTCTGTAATGGTCACCGGTGGGAGCGAGAAAAACCTGCGTTTTATGCTTGAGTCGCCGAAAGGTTTTCGAATGCGTTATTCGGTCCCGGTCGCGTTGAAAAGGGAGCCGAATATCAGACATTTCTTCCTCTTCTTCGACATGTCGGCCGGAGGAATGTTTGTTCAGTGCGGCAAATGGCGAGAGGATTTTTTCCTCCCGGTCTTCAAGCTGTTTTTTGATCGATTCTCCAATAACTGGTACGAAAGACATAAGCTCACTCTGGTGACCGTGTACATCCAACTTGGGCTGGACTCCCTGCTCCTGTGCATATGACCCGAAAAATATCCCCCTGTTTAACCACGATCGGTTTATGATTTCAATATTTTCCATCAGAATGGTTGACAAGTACATAAAGAGTAAGAATTTCTATGAAGTAACGCTCAACGAGCAATGACAGCAAAAGAGAAACATCGAGAAGGGAATAGAAAAAACATCGCTTGTCTTACTGAAAGACATCCCACAGAACGAAAAACCACATACCATGCACAAGGAGACAAAAATGGCCAAAATCACCCTCAAAGGCAATGCTATTGAAACGATAGGTTCACTCCCGGCAATTGGATCAGCGGCGCCGGAATTCACCCTGGTTAAAACTGATCTTTCCGAGGCGAGCCTAAAAGAGTATAAAGGAAAAACCGTGGTACTGAGTATCTTTCCATCGATTGACACCGGTGTCTGTGCCGCGTCTGAACGTAGGTTCAACAGTGAAGCGGGAAACCTTGCTGACACGGTTGTCCTGTGTATTTCCGCGGATCTGCCCTTTGCCCATAACCGCTTCTGTGAGGCAGAGGGATTAAAGAACGTCACTCCCCTGTCGGTTTTCAGGGCCGCCGACTTCGGCAAAAATTACGGCCAGACCATCACCACCGGTCCGCTTGCCGGTCTTCTCGCCAGGGCCGTGGTCGTGATCGACCCGCAGGGAAAGGTGAAATACACAGAACAGGTACCTGAAATCACTGAGGAACCAGACTACGAGGCAGCGCTCAAGTCCCTTAGCGCGTAATAAAACTCGTCATTCCGGCTTGCCCCGGAATGACGACAGAAAGAAAGATTACATCATGCAGCAATACTGTTTCTACCAAAGTCCCATCGGAAAACTTCTGCTTATCGGTGCCGACGGCATTCTTGAAGCACTGCATTTTCCCAACGAGGCGAAACAAACCGACATTGGCGAAGACTGGCATTACGATGAGGAATGTTTTCAACCAGTCCTCCGGCAACTTGCCGAATATTTTGCCGGCAACCGGCAGCAATTTGACCTGAAAATCGCCCCCAAAGGCACACCCTTTCAGGAAAAAGTGTGGCAGGAACTGCGCAGAATCCCCTTTGGCCGGACCGCCAGCTATCAAGACATTGCCGTACGGATTGGTAATGCCAGGGCATGTCGGGCAGTGGGCATGGCCAACAATAAAAACCCCATCCCCATCATTGTTCCCTGCCACCGGGTCATCGGCAAGGATGGTTCCCTTACCGGTTTTGGCGGTGGCCTGGATATCAAAAAACAACTCCTTGACCTTGAACGAGGCGTTTGTACAGGCGATTAGCAAGCACCGGGATTGTGTGACCTGTGCCGACCGCGACCAGGAGCCGCTTGCGGCAAAAAGCCCCTTTTACCAACCTCTCCCATGCATATACTCACCATACTTGGAATCGCCGTGGCCCTGGCAATGGATGCCTTTGCCGTGGCCATCGCCACCGGGGTCTGCCTCAAGCAGGTCAGCTTTCGCCAGACGTTTCGCCTCTCCTGGCATTTCGGCTTCTTTCAGGCGATGATGCCGATCATCGGCTGGACCATCGGCGCTTCCGTGCAGAATTATGTTGCGGCCTATGCCCACTGGGTGGCGTTTCTCCTGCTCGCCCTGGTCGGCTCGAACATGCTGAAAGAAGCTATCCAGCTCGAAAAAGACGAAGATAATCCCATATGCCGGAAAGACTCAACCAGAGGGATGACCATGGTCATGCTTTCGGTAGCGACGAGTATTGACGCCTTGGCCGTCGGCCTGTCCATGTCACTGCTCCAGGTGTCAATCGCCTATCCGGCCTTGATAATCGGCATAGTTGCCGGCCTTTTCACTATCGCCGGACTGCACTTAGGTAAAAGGATATCCGGACTCACCTGCCTCTCCACCTGGGCAGAGATTGCCGGCGGGCTGGTGCTCTGGCTGATAGGTCTGAATATTCTCCGGGAAAATGACGTGTTCCGCACTCTATTTTAACAAAGAATCGAGCTGAAAAAATCGTCCGGCCACATAATCATCGATGAATGGACGTTTACAGGCAACATCCATTTGACCTGCTCCATCGAGTGTTTATTGTTTCAGCTCACTCTACAACTCCTTTGCTATCACGGTAAAAGTGGCCTGCCGGAAACGGCAGAGGACAGATTCGATACCAGCTATTCTCACATGACGATTCAGTCAAAACAGGGAGCAAGGCATGAAGGATACAATAACAGCTGTGCGAGGGATGGAGATCCTCGATTCCCGTGGCAACCCGACGGTGCGGGTTTTTGTTGAACTGAATGATGGCACCAAAGTTTCCGCCTCCGTCCCCTCGGGGGCCAGTACCGGCGAAAATGAGGCAATTGAACTGCGCGACGGTGACAAAGCCCGCTATCTTGGCAAAGGTGTTCTGAAGGCGGTTGATAATGTCAACAGCATCATCGGTCCGGCCATCATCGGCATGCCGACAACAGAGCAGATTGCCATAGATGTCAGCATGCTCGAGCTTGACGGTACCGAGAACAAATCAAAGCTCGGAGCAAACGCCATTCTCGGCGTGTCCATGGCGGTTGCCCGCGCGGCCGCACAATCGGTTGGTCTGCCCCTCTATCGCTACCTGGGCGGAACCGGTGCCAGAAGGATTCCGGTGCCGGCAATGAACATCATCAACGGTGGCGCACACGCCGACAACAGTGTTGATATTCAAGAGTTTATGGCCGTACCGGTGGGCGCACCATCGTTTAGAGAAGGACTGCGATATATCGCCGAGACCTTTCATGTCCTGAAAAAACTCCTGAAAAGCCGTGGGTTGGCTACCAGCGTCGGCGATGAGGGTGGTTTTGCGCCTAACCTGCCCAGTAATGAAGCAGTAATGGATATTATCATCGAGGCCATCGAAGAGGCCGGATATACACCGGGTAAAGATATTTCTATTTCCCTCGACAGTGCCGCCAGCTCTTTTTCCACCGATCTGACCACCTCATACGACCTGGCCAAATCGGGAGCCGGAAAAATGCAATCCGCCGATCTCATCGAAATGGGGGCCAGATGGGTGGACAAATACCCCATCGTTTCCTGGGAAGATCCCCTGGCGGAAAACGACTGGGAAGGTTTCAAGAAATTCACCGAACGGGTCGGCGACAAGATAGATATTGTCGGCGATGACATCTTCGTCACCAACACCCGCTATATTGCCCGGGGTATTGAAGAAAAAACCGCCAATTCGGTACTTATCAAACTCAACCAGATAGGTACGGTCTCCGAGAGTATCGATGCCGTACGGATGTGCCGCGATGCCGGCTGGCATTATTTCATCTCCCATCGCTCAGGTGAGACGGAAGACACCTTTCTCGCCGATTTTGCCGTGGCCATGGACGGCGGCCAATTGAAAACCGGCTCGGCCTCGCGAAGTGAACGAATCGCCAAATACAACAGGCTCCTGGAAATTGAACATGATCTTGGCGGCTCGGCGCTCTATTACTGGTAAATTCAGCGCGGATAAAAACTCCGACTGGCCGGGAGCAATGAGGCAACCCGGTTCTGACGAAGAAAATAACCGCAGATGACCTATAGGTATTTTTCAATCTAAACTGCTGCTTTTATGATAGTTTTTCAAAATGTACGCCCTAATGCTTGACAGAAGTATTCATGACATCAAAATTATGCTAGTATTGCTCTGCTTTTACCCGGGAAATACGTATCGGGTCCGTCGGAAAAAATCAGCAAGGAGCTGTGTCAATGGCTGAATCACAAAAAGAAAAACCGGATGCACAACGTGTGGCAATATTACGTTCCCTGCCTCTCGAAGTGAAAAAACAGATTACCGGCGAGGAGGCGGAGGCATTCATGTACAAGCGTGAACTCCCTGAATCGCTTTTGGAAAAGCTCAAGGATTACCTCGTTGAGGAATAGCTTGAATATTTTTATGTGCAGTTCAAACCAGGAATCAAGCAAAAGGAGAAATACATGACCGAAGAAAAACGCACCCCATGCCCTACCTGTCAAGGCAAGAAAGTTATTGAAGGTGTCTGTGAGGTAGCCCAGGAATGGAGTGGCACGCAGGAAGATAACGATGATATGCAATGCACCCCCGATCAAACATGTCCTACCTGCAAAGGTAAGGGATACGAAGAGAAAAAATAAATCCTGAATATGCTTTCCGCCTATGCTGTCGCCAAAGACAGATGGGCGGAAAGACGGCATCCTCCCCTTCTCCTGTACCGTCGATACTCTTTGTTGCCTCTAAATTGTCTCCACACCGGCCTAGACAGCATTGCCCACTAGCCGGTAATGATTAATTTAACAATTGCGGATAATAATTGGTCTTATACGAACAATCCTAACGTAACAAAGGATACATTATAATTTACAGGAGAACAACATGCGTGCCCACTATCTGCAACATGTTCCCTTTGAAAGTTTAGGCAGTATTGGTCCCTGGCTCGAAGCTGCCGGCTACCGGGTAACCGTGACGAAGTTTTACGAATCGACATCCCTGCCACATCCCGACCAGATAGATCTGCTCATCGTCATGGGCGGGCCCATGAGCGTCAACGACGAAGAACGTTTTCCCTGGTTGAGATTGGAAAAACAGTACATCAAAAAGACCATTAAATCCGGCAAGGCAGTGCTCGGCATTTGCCTTGGCGCTCAACTCATAGCCAGTGCCCTGGGGGAATCGGTATACCCCAATCGCCGCAAGGAAATCGGCTGGTTCCCGGTCCAGGGTCTTCCTTCCGAAGATGATCAGATTTTTCGTTTTCCACCCTTAATCGAGGTTTTCCACTGGCATGGTGAGACCTTTGATCTGCCCGAAAGCGCAGTACTCCTTGCAAGAAGCGAAGGGTGCGAAAACCAGGCCTTTCAGGTCGGAAAGAAGGTGATTGGTCTGCAATTTCATCTGGAGACCACGCCCGAATCGGCCCAGGCGATAGTTAAAAACTGTCGGGCGGAGATTTTGCCGTCGAAATTCGTTCAGCCCGAAGCCGTGATTCTCGATCAGCCTCCTGATAAATACCGGCGAATCAACGACCTGATGGCGGAAATACTCCTTTTCCTGTCAAGAAAATCGGTCGACGCCCCATCATAATCAAATAAAAAAAAACAGGATACGACTGACGATGGAACTGGAAATTTTTTCTGACTATATCTGACCCTACTGCTACTTCATTACCGGGCGTATAGAGAAACTACAAAAAGAATATGACCTGACTGTCCGCTGGCGGGCCTTTCCCCTGCATCCGGAAACGCCGGAGGAGGGGCAGCTCCTTGAAGACCTTTTCCGCACAACCCCGGAAAAGATTGCCGGGATGATGGATAGTCTGCGCAGCACAGCCGAGGCACTTGGCTTGCCTTTCGGGGCAAGAAAAAAAACCTACAACAGCAGGCTTGCTCAAGAGCTGGGCCTCTGGGCGGAAGACCTCGGCAAAGGAGAACCGTTTCATTTAGCTGCCTTTCAAGCCTATTTTGCCGACGGCCTCAATCTAGCGAAGTGGCCCGTTCTACTTCAGCTCGCCCGTCAGGTCGGCCTTCCGGAGCAGGAAGCGGAAAAAATCATCGACAGTCGTGCCTATCAGCATCAGGTCGACAGAGACTGGGAGGATTCACGCCGCAAAGCAATCAATGCGGTACCGACCTTGGTTTTGGGACAACACAAGGTAGTCGGCGCGCAAAGTTATCAAGTCATGACCGAACTGGTTACCCATTATGGGGTAAGTAAAAGAGAACAACCGAAACAGTAACATAAACAACACGATAAGAGGCAAGATGAAGACCGTAGAAGGAGATTTAATCACCCTGGCCCTGCAGGGTCAATTTGATGTCATTGTCCATGGCTGCAACTGTTTCTGCACCATGGGCGCCGGGATAGCCCGAGCCATTCAGGAGGAATTTCCCGAGGCATATGCCGCGGATCTGGTCACCATCAAAGGCGACAGGAACAAGCTGGGGGATTTTAGTTTCGCCACGGTCAAACGCGACGAGCATGAAATTACCATCGTCAACGGGTACACCCAGTTCCATTTCCATGGCGATTCCGTTCTGGTCGATTACGATGCGGTGCAACGCCTTTTCAAAAAGGTTCGTGGCCAATTTGCCGGTAAACGCATCGGCTATCCGAAGATTGGCGCAGGTCTTGCCGGCGGAGACTGGCAAAGGATCGCCTCCATTATTGACCAGGAACTGGCTGGAGAAGACCACACCCTGGTCATTTATGTGCCATGACTCTTTTCTATGCGATTATTTCACCAGAGGTTCACTCGCCTCATCCACCAGATAGAGAATAGACCGGTAGGGAATGCCGCCATGCAGTGACAAGCCGATTTCGCAGGTCTTGCTGGTGGAATAGCCGGCTTCGCAGGTACAGACGTGGTCGCGGAGATCTTTCAAGGCCGCTTCATTCAGTTCCGGAAAATTAAATCCGCGATCGCCGGCAAAGCCGCAGCAGTAGACATCCGCAGGCATGACCACCTCCCTGGCGCAGGCCCTGGCCAGCTGTTCGAGCTTGTTTTCCAGGCCCAGCTTTCTGGTGGAACAGGTCGGGTGCACGGCCACCTTAACATCCATTTGGGTAAAACTGAGCCGGTCCATCAGGTAGGTGAGGACAAATTCGATCGGCTCAAATAGCTGCAACCGTTTATCAAGCGTCGCCTGCATCCGGTAAAAGCAGGGGCTGGTGTCGCAGAGGACCGGAATTGCCCCGTTGTTGGAGGCTGCCAGGAGCGCATCGGACAATTCGTCAGACTTTCGGTCGGCCTGTGCCATAAAGCCTTTACTTTCAAAGGCCTGGCCGCAGCACAGGCTGTCCAGCCTGTCGGGATAAATGATCGCATAGCCGGCCTTTTTCAACAGGGACTGGGTCTTCTGCGGCAGAGAATTGCGCTCCGTATCTTCTCTGGCCGGACCGCTCATTGCCCGGCTGGCGCAGCTCGGGAAATAGACCACCTGCAATCGACTGACCCCATTCGCCGTCTCCGGGTTAATTTTCGGCACACCGGACGGCATCTCTTTATTCCACTGGGGGAGTTGCCCCATGGTCGCTTTCCTCGCCAGGGAGGAGGCCGTCTCCATAAACGGTGTCCCGGTCTTTTTATGGATCGAATCGACGACATTCAAGGTAGAGCTGATGGTGCTGGCCACGCCACCGAAATTGTCCGCCACCCAGTCGGCGACACTATTGCCGAGCCTGCCGTTGGCTTCCTGCCGCAGGGCCTTGACCAGCTTGCCGGTGTCGATACCGACAGGACAGCGTGTGGCACAGAGGCTGTCGGCGGCACAGGTGTCTTTCCCCGGATAGCGATAGGCCTTGACCAGCTTCTTGACCTTTTTCACATCCCCGCCGGCGGCGGCCATCTGCCTGCTGATCTCGCGCCGCCCGACGATGCGCTGTCGCGGGGTAAAGGTCAGATCCTTGGAAGGACAAACCGGCTCACAGAAACCACATTCGATACACTTGTCAACGATTTCGTGGGTTGCCGGCAACGGCTTCAAATCCTTGATGTGCGCCTCGGCATCCTCGTTGAGGATGACGCCGGGATTCAAGAGGTTGAGCGGATCGAAGATTTTTTTAATCTCGCGCATCAGATTAAAGGCCGCCTCTCCCCATTCCTTTTGCACAAAAGGGGCCATATTTCGACCGGTGCCGTGCTCGGCTTTCAGGGAACCGTCATATTTTTCGACGACCAGCCTGACCACCTCGTCCATAAAATCGCGATACCGCACCACCTCCGACTCGATGGAAAAGTCCTGGGTAAAGACAAAATGCAGATTACCGTCAAGGGCATGACCGAAGATAATCGCTTCATCATAGGCATATTTTTTAAACAGCTCCTGCAGGTCGAGCGCGGCGTCGGCCAGGTGTTCCCCAGGAAAAGCGACATCCTCGATAATGACCGTGGTCCCGGTCTTACGGACCGCGCCAACTGCCGGGAACAAGCCTTTGCGGATTTTCCACAGGGCGGTGAACTCGGCCGGAATATCGGTAAAAAAGATGGGCCGCACCGTCGGCAACGGTTGCAAGGCCTCCTGTATTGCGGCGATCTGACTCTGGAGAATTTCCGCCGACTCGGCCCGGGTCTCGACGAGGAGGGCGGTCACGGTGCTCGACAACTCCTGCAGATAATCCGGCATGCCCTCTTTGTTTTCTACGGAATGTAGGCCGGCCCGATCGATCAGCTCGGCAGCGGCTACCGGCTGCTTCCTCAATATCGGAATGGCCTGACAGGCGGTCTTCACATCCGGATAGAAAATCAGGGCACTCGCCTTATGGCGATGCTCGACCACGGTGCGATAGACGACATCGGAAATAAAGCCCAGGGTGCCCTCGCTGCCGATCATCAGATGAATCATGATATCATAGGGATCGGCAAAATCAACCAGGGCGTTGAGACTATAACCGGTGGTGTTTTTGATCTTGAATTTATAGCGAATCCGCTCAGTGAGCTGCTCGTCGGCCAGCACCCGGGCCCGGAGCTGCCGCAGCTTTTCCAGAACAGATGCATGGCTCCGTTCGAACTCGGCCCGGCTTTTATCGTCGGCGGTATCGACCGCTGTCCCATCGGCCAGCACCAGGCGCATGCTGTCAAGGGTCTGGTAACTGTTCTGCTCAACGCCGCAGCACATGCCGCTGGCGTTGTTGGCCAGGATGCCGCCGATCTTGGCGCTGTCTATCGAGGCCGGATCAGGCCCTATTTTTTTATCAAATTCGGCAAGAATCGCATTGGCATGACTGCCGATAATCCCCGGTTCCAGTTGTATTTTGCCGGCATTGTCAAAAACTCTATATTTCCGCCACCCCTGGCCCAACCGCACGAGGATGGAATCAGTTACGGCCTGGCCGGATAGACTGGTGCCGGCCGCTCTGAAGGTCACTGGGAGCCGCAGCTTGTTTGCTTCCCGGAGGATCAACTGCACCTCTTTCTCGTTTTGCACATTGATGACAATTTTCGGTACCAGACGATAAAAACTGGCATCGGTACCAAAGGTGATGGTTCTGAGTGCGTCGGTAATGATATTTTTTTTCGGAATGATCCCGACAATCTTGCGGTAAAATTTCTCGTATTTTTCCGGCAGCATGGGTGACCTCGTGCAAAGAGTTATTCTTAGTTGAGAACTATACCCATTCCCGCAACTCTTTTCAGCGGAAAAGCATCGCTCATTTGTAATATTTGTCCAAAGGGGTTAGAATCAGGTCGGAATTATGCATGTTACGAGTTGTCATTGACAGAAAATTAATCTTCCCTGGAGAACGCCATGGTCACATCTTTTATTCTCATGAACGTCGAACGGTCAAAAATCAACGAGGTAGCGGAACAGCTGGAGGGCATCCCGGGGATATCCGAGGTCTATTCGGTGAGCGGCAATTATGACCTGGTCGCCATAGTTCGGGTTGCCACAAACGAAGAGCTGGCAAATCTGGTGACAAAAAAGATGCATGCAATAAAAGAAATCACCAAAACCGAAACGATGCTTGCTTTTAAGGCCTATTCCAAGCACGATTTGGAGGCTATGTTTGCCGTAGGAATGTAAATATCATCCCTGTGAACAGTGGGGGCAGGTATTGATGGCAAAGTAAGGGTTGTCGTTATGTTCCAGCAGCTCATCAAGGCTTTGCCATTGCCGGTTATACCTGTTCAATATTTTACGGCAGCTCGGACAGATCTCGACCCCGCTCTCGAGTATTTCCAACTGGTTTAACGCCTCGCGCAACTCAACCACCGACTCCGAAAGGGAGGATTGGGTGCGAACCAGCCTTTCAGCGACCCGTGTCCGTGCCCGAAGTTCATCGTCGTTAAAAGGCTTGGTCATATAATCGTCGGCCCCGGCGTCAAACCCCCGGACAATATCTGTTTTACTGTCACGACCGGTCAGCAGGATGATATAGGGCGGGTTCTCAACATCCATCTCTTTTACCCGCCGACACACTTCGACGCCATCGAGCAGGGGCATTTCCCAATCGAGAATGGCAATATGCGGTGCGTCCGGCTTCTGCAGCTGGGCCAGAGCCTCCGCACCATTGGTCACAGCCTCCACACGATATCCCCAGTTTTCCAGGCAGACCTGAACCATCATCCGGGTGGTAAATTCATCTTCAGCTATCAGTATTTTCACATTTTCCCCTTACCAGGTTCTTCCCAGCCGTTTCCCGCAGGGAGACGACTTTTTTGCGTTGTTACAGTAATTTTTTTTAATTCCTTCGCACCTTGACTTTTTGCTATGGCAATGTCAATACATCAACAGACAAAGATCATCTCTTCCAGTACTGCGGACAGGGTTATTATAGTATTCATATTCCAATATTTTCTCGTGCCATGTCAAGGAAGATCGACCTGGAGAATCAGGAGCCTGTCCGAGAACAGACATTTTGCCGAAACATCATGGATGAAACCTCATACTTTGCATTAAAAACCAGGTTTATTGCTGTGTTCCAGTCCGATGTATCACCATCGGACCCGACCATCTGGTTTATTTTTCAGGGTGAAAAATTGCTGGTGGACCTACAGGACAACAACAACATCATCTGCACGCGTTCTCCACAGCAACTGGGTCTGTTGCCGATTTTCACGCAATTTCTCGGCCGATACGGCGTGACAAACTGTTTTGTTGCCGAAATCGGGGAGAATATCTCCCCACCATTTTCAACGCAGTTCAAAGGTCTCAGAACTCTGTTTGGGGCGATAGAGTCCGATCTCTTTATTCTCGCGGGGCGGGCGGTGCAGATCCTGCACTGGCACAGAGAACACCGGTTCTGTGGAAAGTGCGGCACGGCTATGCAGAACCGTGAAACCGAACTGGCCAAGATCTGTCCGGCCTGCGGTTTCGTCAGCTTTCCCCGACTGTCACCGGCGGTGATCATGGCGATCACCAGGGGGGACCATATTCTTCTGGCCCGCTCGCCCCACTTTCCACCCCGGATGTTCAGCACCCTGGCCGGTTTTGTCGAACCGGGAGAAACCCTTGAGGAGGCGGTCAAGCGGGAGGTCCGGGAAGAGGTAAATATCCGCATCGGTAATATCCGTTACGTCGCCAGCCAGCCCTGGCCCTTCCCTCATTCGATTATGATCGGTTTTTCCGCGACGTATGTCGACGGAGAAATAGAAGTCGACAATGATGAGATTGAGGATGCCCGGTGGTTTTCCGTGCAGGATCTTCCACTTCTGCCGTCAAAAATCAGTATTGCCCGGCTGCTGATCGATAATTTTATTACCAGCTGCACGTAAATCAACGTCGCCCGTCAGTTTGACTGAGACTAAAATATGTAATGTGCTAAAGAAAAAACTATGGAAAGCTGTGCAATTACCGCTACGCATTTCGACGAGGTATACCCTGGGCGCATCCTCCTGTCCGACACATATTCCGACGCCTTGAGACAGCGCCTTGCCGAGTGCATCAAATGCTATCGGGCATTTGAGAATACCGGCAGCACAGCCATGCTGTACATCGCCGCCTGGAAAGGCAACGACAAAAGGATCTGGTATGAATATGCCGCGAGATATTTCATCAGTCTCTTTGGCTGCAGGCAGGATGAGATTGCCGACGTTTTCCGAAAAAGTGTTATTGATCGGCGTATATACCAGGATCTGAATGTAGCTGTCGGCCTGGAAAAACAGGTGAAGTCCCACGATGAGATCAGCAGCGCATGGGAAGAATTACGGCAAGAAGGGGTGAAGTCCGGAACAATTGAGGCTATATACAAAATCAGCCTTGGTCAGGGCAATAAGATCTGGCTCAAGGACCAGGCGACCATTGAGATATACCAGCAGGACAATATTTTCTTGTCGTTAGGCATATTAACCATCGTTTCTAAAGAATTAGCAGCGGAAGACAAGTTAAAAAAGAACCATGATCTGCTGGAAAATATTGTCGAGGAACGTACCGCTGAGTTGCGTATACTGAACAGAGAACTGCAGCAGGAAATAGAAGAACGTAAACGTACCCAGAGAAAACTCAGCCACAGTTACCTGCAATTACAGCAAAATCTCGACGAAACTGTCAAAGCGATGTCCCTCACCCTGGAAGAACGCGACCCTTATACCGCAGGGCATCAACGACGTACCACCGACCTTGCACTGGCAATTGCCAGAGAGATGGGGCTGCCTGAACATGAGACAAAGGGGCTGCAGATGGCCGGATTAATTCATGATATGGGGAAGATATCCGTCCCGGGTGAGATTTTAAGTAAACCAGGGCGTCTCAACGATGCAGAGCTGCAGCTGATCAGACGACATCCCCAGGTTGCCTATGATATCCTCCATCAGATAGATTTCCCCTGGCGTGTAGATCAAATTGTGCTGCAGCACCATGAAAAGATAGATGGTTCAGGTTATCCCCAGGGACTTTCCGGGACAGAGATTCTCTTGGAATCAAGGATCCTCTGTGTCGCCGATGTCGTCGAAACGATGGAAACCCATCGGCCCTACCGACCAAGCCTGGGCAGAGCCGCCGCCCTGGAGGAAATAACCAGAAACAGAGGTATTCTCTATGATCCCGAGGTCGTCGATGCCTGTCTTAAACTGTTTCAAAAAAAAGATTTTCAGTATTCAGCAGGCTCTACCGGCTCGACGATTGCGTACAGGCGGTACTAAAATCCGTCGATCATACGAGTCAATTGGAAATTATTCAAGAAAGCCGTTCGCCGCACCGCCACTAAATTATACTGCGCCCTGGACAGGCTGGTGATCGCATCGAGCAGATCCGATTCTCTCTCCAACCCTTCGCTGTACTTGAGCTGGGTAATGCGCAGGTTTTCTTCAGCCTGCTCAATGGAGCGCTTGGCAACCACGACGTTTTCAAGGCTGACAATGAAGTCGATATACAAATTTGCCACCTGATTAGTGAGTTCGTTCTTCAACTCGTCGAGTTCATACTGCACCGATCGGGTTTCGAGCTTGGCCCGGGCGACCGTCGCCTCGGTATAGAAGCCCTGGAAAAGATTCATTGACATGACCAGCTGGGCCCGCAGTTCATCGTCTTCCATCGAGCCGGCGCCACTGATATAATTGTCATCGTATTTGCGGTAACTGCCCACCACATCAACACGTGGATAATAATCACTCAACTCTGCCTTCGATCTGGCGGCACTCGCCTCAATAATTGCCTCCAAGGCCTTTATCTCACTCCTTTGGGCCAGCATTTTCCTGGTATGTTCCTCTTTGTCCACGAGCGGAGGCAGCTTGTTGAAATCGGCAAAATCCAGCTCCGCCAGGGTTATCTCGCTGCCTACCTGTCGAGAAAGGATATTGACACTCTTTTTCAAATCGGCATCGGCGGCCTTTAAGGTAATATCGGCGTTATCGTAATCGACACGAAACTTCAACAGCTCGTTCTTGCCGATAAGCCCGACCTGATACCTGCTTTCTCCGTCCTGATAGATCTTTTCCAGCGTCTGAAACGCCGATTCCGCCACTGTGCGATTAGCCTGCCGCTCGGTAACCCCCAGATAGGCGAGAGCGACATTGAGCTGAATATCCTGTTTGACGCTCTGCAGCCGATGCTGCTCATACTCTTGCTGCTTTTCAGCCGACAGCAAGGTGTATTTATCACGAAAGCCAGCGAAAAGATTATAGCTTACGCTGCCTACGGCTATGGAATTTTCCTTGTCTTCCATAAGACCTGCTTCATCAAGGGAATTAGCGGTGTAGGCGATATCCACTGAAGGATAATATCCGCTCCTGGCCCGGACGATATCCTGTTCACTCTGTTCGAGAATGGTCATGTACTGACGGATCACCTGCCGGTTATTCAAGGCCATGGCCTGCATCTCGGCAAGATCGATGGCATAAACGGCAGGCGCACCAAGCACCAGCAGGGTTGTGATAAATAGACTATACAGCTTCATTTGTTCGACTCCTTTCAAATCGTATGACAAAGGCCAATAGGGCGGGGATGACAAAGAGGGTAAACATGGTCGATACGGCCAGCCCACCCAATAAAATACTTCCGAGACCACGATATAATTCACTGCCCGATCCGGTCGCCAGCACCAGCGGGGTCATGGCCAGCACACTGGTGGTCGCGCTCATAAAGATCGGGCGAATCCTCGTCCGGACTGCTTCAGAAATCGCTTCCAGTCCAGCCAAGCCATTATACCGCACGTTATTGAGAGACTGGTGAACAATAAGTATAGCATTATTGACCACAGTACCAATAAGAATAATAAAGCCGAGCATGGCCAGCACATCAAAGCCCTGAAGGGTGACAAAGGTATTGACCAGCGCCAGGCCGACAAATCCGCCGGCAGCCGCCAGGGGTACGGTAAATAAGATGATCAACGGATAAAGAAAATTTTCAAACAGGGCGGCCAGAAGCAGATAGGTGATCAGCAGCGCCAGGAGCAAATTCCATTTGAGCGCCTCCCCGGTAGCAACAAGTTTATCGGCATTGCCGCCGATGGAAATCGTCACATCTTTCAGCTGCCCAGCGGCGGTGAGCGGCTGGACCAGATCGTTTTCGATAATTTCTATGGCCGTCTGCAACGGCAGGTCGGCCGGTGGCGTCACCTGCAGGGTAATCGTCCGTTTCCGTTCCAGGTGGTTTATCTGCGGCATGCTCTGACTGTATTTCAGATCAGCCACATCCCCTACCTTGATCAGGTCGCCGAAATTATTGACGATGGTCGCCTGCAGAATGTTTTCCGGGCTATCGAACTCCTTGTCACTGCCCTTCAACACCAGATCGATCTTTTTTATGCCTTCCGGACTATAGTCATCGATCCGGCGGCCATCCATGAGGATGTCCACATAGGAACCGAGATCCTGCTCGGAAAGACCGTTGGCGGCAAGTTTTTCTTTTTTGGGAATGACGAGAATTTCCGGGTAACTTGTCTCAAGTGACGGGATCGGCCGGATCTGCGCTCCCGGTATTTTCTGGTTCACTCCGCCGAAAAGGGTCATCGCCGACGCGGCGATAGCCTCGATCTGTTCGCCGGAGATATTCACTTCAACCGTCCGCCCCTGGCCGAGTCCCTGTTCGAAGATGCCCGCCTGAATACTGACGCCGAAGATACCCGGAATTCCATGCATAATCCTGGTAAAAAGCGGGATCAACTCACCGGCCCGGGTCTCATGGATGGACATGGCGCCAAAGAGAGTAAAGCGGTCGGCGCCGACGAAAAACATCTGTTTTATCTTCGGAAAGCCGTCTTTGCCGTCCTCGGCAAAGTAGGGTTTCGCCTCCTCATAAATCCCCGCCCCCATCTCTTTGAATTTATCGACGGAATAGCCGGGAGGAGGAATAAGAATATTGAGGATGAAATTCCTGTTGCCCTGGGGCAGGTATTCCGCCGGTGGTTTTAAAACATATATCAGAGAGACGGCCAGCGAGGTGAAGAGGGTCACCGTCAGCAGCCGGGTAAAGATATTTTTCAAACAGAAATTGGACAAGGTCATCAACCTCTGAGCCAGCCAGGGTCCGAGGTAGCTCCTCTGCAGTTTGTTCGGCGCCTTGACCTTGGTCTTTCTATAGAACAGATGTATCAGAGTTGGAATAACGGTGATCGAAACCAGCAGACTGATCAGGATGGAAAAGGTAATGGCAATAGCGATATCGCGAAAGAGCTGCCCCGCCTCCTCCTGCATAAAGATAACCGGCAGAAAAACGGCAACCGTTGTCGCGGTGGAGGCAAAAACTGCCCCCCACACCTCTTTGGCCCCGTCAAGAGCAGCGCTGTAGGCGGTTTTGCCCATTTGACGATGCCGATCGATGTTTTCCAGGACGACAATTGAGTTGTCCACCAGCATGCCCACCGCAAAAGAGATGCCGGCAAGACTGACCACATTGAGATTTCTCCCGGCCAGATAGAGAAAGATGAAGGTGCCGATGACCGAGATGGGGATGGCCACCGCCGTCGTCAGGGTGGTTCGCACACTGCGCAGAAAGGTGAGAAGGACGGCAACTGCCAGGAGAGCGCCGATCAATACATTCTTTTTTACCAGATCGATGGCCGCATTGATATAGGAACGCTGGTCGTACACCAGCTCGATATACAGTCCCTGGTCGGCGAGAATTTTCTCATTGAGGCGATTGATCTCTTCTTCAACCCGATCACTCATTTCCAGTACATTGGCCCCGGTCTCCTTGCGCAGACCGACCACCATGATCTGCTCGCCGTTATGTATTACAGCGGCGGACTCCTTTTTATAGTCCTTGTCGATGGTGGCGATATCACGTAAATAGACCCTTTTCAACCCATCGTCATAGACCACGACATCCAGAGCATCGGCCGGACTCTGAAACTGGCCGATGGTTCGAATCCGATAATTTTTCCGGCCTATCCCCAGCACCCCGGCCGAGGTAGTGGCATTGGCCTGCTGAATGACAGCCGATACCTGCTTGATGGTAATTTTGTTCTGCGCCATCTTTTCCATATCCAGGGTGACATGCAGCTCATCCTCGGTACCGCCGAAGACAAACATCGACCCGACCCCTTTTATCCTTTCGAAATGCTGCCGGATATTATCTTCGAAAAAGGTCATGTAATGGGTAATGTTTTCCGGGTTATCCTTTTTCGGCCTGACGACCATCCAGACAATAGGCGAATTGTTCGCCCCCGCCGCCTCGATCAGGGGTTCGTCGGCATTGTCCGGATAATTCGACACCTCGTTGAGCTTGTTGGAAACCCTGAGCAGGGCATCTTCCACCACCGTCTCCAGGGTAAACGACAAGGTGACCTCACCAAAACTGTTGTAGCTGGAACTTTCCATCTTGGTCAGTCCCTGCAGGCCTTTCAGGGTTTCTTCCTGCTTTTCGATGATCTCTTTTTCTATCTCGAAGGGAGTGGCGCCGTTCCAGGTGGTCTGCACGGTAATCTGCGGCGTTTCCACATCGGGAGTAAGCTGGACCGGGAGTTTATTCAGACCGATCAGCCCGAAGGTGACCACGAGAATTACCGCCACCGCCACCGACACCGGCTTTTTTAAGGCATATTCGACGATATCCATGGTTATTCTCCGGCAACAACAACCGGCTGATCCGGCCGCAGGCGTTCGTTACCTTCAATTATTACCGGCAGACCGGGAACAATATATGGATTGTCGACCGCAACCTTCCGGCCAAGATAGGCAACAATGTTGACCGGAAGAATAGAGGCCTTGCCCTCTTTGACCGTATAGACAAAATCCTTGCCCTGAGATTTGATCACCGCCGCCCTGCTGAAGACACTGAGCTGGCGCTTTTCACTGCTCGGCACAAAAACATTGGCGGACATATTCTGGGCGACGAAATCCATCGGCGGAATCTTGATTTTCAAAAAGACATTTTTGGTTTTCAGATCGGCAACCGGATCAATACCGATAACTGTTCCCGCCACCTCGCGGTTATAGGCGTTCAGGACCACCTCCAGCGGCTCGCCGAGTTGGATGAACTGCAGGAGATTTTCAGCAATAGGTGCGCGAACGAACAGATCACTGCTCGAACCGATACTCACCAGCAGCTTTCCCGGCTGCACCCAGGCCCCCGAGTCGACATTTTTATTCAAGACAATGCCGCTGAAAGGTGCTTTGATGACCGATCTTCGCTGCTGGATAAGCAGCTTGGCCAGGGTATCCTCGACCACCTGCTTTTCTTTGCCGGCATCCTGGTAGGCATAAAGGGCGTCGTCAAAATCCTTTTCGCTCACCCCGGAACTTTTATAGAGCCGGTCGAGTCTGTTAAAATTTTTCTCGGTCGTGTTGATGCGCAGTTCAATCTGGGCGATGCGGGTTCTGGTAAGGGCGATTTCCCGCTCGAGGATTTCGGTGTTCAGCTTCACCAGGGCATCACCTTTTTCAACATGGTCGCCCTGACTGACACTCACTTCTTCCACCAGTCCGACCACCTCGGTGGAAATCTCACTCACCCTTTCATAATAGAGAATGCCGGTGACCGACTGGGTCGTCGATACCTCTTCCCTCTGCACCTGGCCGATAACCACCTTGGCCGGCGGCGGACCCTCTGCATAGACCAAAGAGCAACATGCCAGCATGCCTAAAATCAATAAAATGGTTCGCACAGTTTTCCCCTTTTGCATTATTTCTCAGACATCTTTTCTATATTTTCTCTTATTCGCTCAAGCACTTCGACCGCAACCTGCTGCTTTTCAACCTCAATGCCGTTGACCAGTTCAGAACGTAACCCGTCAAACAGATGCATCACCTCATCGTGCAGCGCTTTGCCTTCTCTGGTCAGGAAAACGAGACTGGATCGTCTGTCATCCGGATTGCGCTGGCGAACAATTCTGTTTTTTTTCTCCAGACGGTCGAGGATCCTGGTTATATTGGCCGGGCTCTTGCCGGTTAACAGGCTCAGTCTGTTTTGGGGTTGCCCGCCATCTCCATCGATTTGTTTCAACACCAGCAGCTGTTCAACGGTAAGATCGTAACTTTTTAGCCGCTGATCGGCATAACAGCGCATGGCCTGACCAGTGAGGGCGATCAACCGCAAAAAAGATTCATCTCCTGACTTCATTCCTTATCTCCCTGACCCCGGTAAACGGATAATAAGCCGGGACTCGTTTCAGTACCCCCTTGAGGGGTGTAAGTGCCTTGGTGGTTCATTTAAGTTCATAATTTCAACATCGTCTCCAGGTTTATTGTATGTATTAAAGGCTTTCTGGAGTAAGGCACTAATAGTTAACGAGGCAACAATTTACGCGGTATCAATTATACTGTCAAGCAGTGGAAAAAAAGCGGCACATTTTTAAGCGGAGATGGACAGTGAGCCGAAGAAGTACTATCCTAAGCCACGAGAATAAAAACAATTCACCTAAACACCCGTACCATCTCACCTTGCAGGAGGAATCATGCAACGTCTTCAACGCTTCACCCTACTGTTCTGCACCCTTTTTTTCCTTGGCGGCTGTGGCTATAACTCTCTGCAGGTCCAGGAAGAAGCGGTCTTCAAGGCCTGGGCCGATGTTGAATCGACCCTCCAGCGCCGAGGCGATCTCGTGCCTAACCTGGTGGAAACGGTCAAGGGCTATGCCAAACATGAAGCCGAAACCCTGGAAGCAGTTATCAACGCCAGATCAAAGGCTACATCCGTACAGCTGAGCCCGGACGACCTGAGCAACCCGGCGGCCATGGCCCAATTCCAGCAGGCCCAGGGCGGTCTCAGTTCGGCTCTTGGCCGACTTATGGTGGTGGTCGAGCGGTATCCCGATCTGAAAGCCAACCAGAATTTTCTTGATCTGCAGACCCAGCTGGAAGGAACGGAAAACCGGATAAATGTCGCCCGCCAACGCTACAACCAGGCGGTCGAAACTTTTAACGGCGCAATACGCAAGTTCCCCGCCAGTCTCACCAACAGCATCCTCCTCCATCTGGAGAGAAAAGAATATTTTAAAGCCGATGAAGAGGCAAAGGCCGTCCCCAAGGTCAAATTTTAAAGCAGACTGGCCATGATAAATACCAGAGGGATATCGGCGCACCGTCTCTTGCTGATGGTTTTCTTGATGCTGATGCTGCAGGTCGCACCGGCAACCGCCAGGGACATACCGTCTCTGACCGCCCGGGTCAATGATTATGCCGCCATGCTCGCTCCCGCCACCAGGCAGCAACTTGAAAGCGTCCTGGCCGCGTTGGAAAAGGAGGAATCAACACAACTGGCGGTACTGACCATTGATTCCCTGCAGGGTGAAAATCTTGAGGAATTCTCTCTGAAAGTCGTGGAGAAGTGGCGGCTTGGACAAAAGGGGCTGGATAACGGTGCCCTGCTGCTCATCGCCAAAAATGATCGCAAGCTGCGCATTGAGGTCGGCTACGGCCTTGAAGGCGTGCTTACCGATCTGACCAGCGGGCGTATTATCCGTGACATCATTACGCCGCAATTTAAAAACGGTAACTTCGATCAGGGCGTCATCGACGGCGTGTCGGCAATGATCGCCGCCGTGCGTGGAGAATTCAACGCACAAACGGATGTCTCCTCCGGCAAACAGTCGGCAGATGATATCAGCGGCTTCGTCGTGTTTCTTTTGTTTATCCTGTTTAATATCGGCAGAATACTTAGACGCAATAAAATGGCCGCCGCATCGCTCAGTGCGGTAATCGCGCCGGTTATCGGCAGCTTATTTTTTGGTTTCCAATGGCTGCTCTTTCTGGCACTCATTCCAGCGGGATTTTTTGCAGGCTTTCTGGCCAGTTTGTTTTTGGCGCATATCGGCTCATCCGGCAGACGCTCCGGCGGCTTTCGCGGCTACTCATCCGGCGGTTTTAGTCGCGGTGGCGGAGGTTTCAGCGGGGGCGGCGGCTTTGGTGGGGGAGGCGGTGGCTTTGGCGGCGGTGGCTCTTCAGGAGGATGGTAAGGTGCGGAAGAAAAAAACACTGGCGGAAAAATTTCTGACCACAGCCGAACGACAACAGGTAACCGAAGTTGTCCAGGAAGTCGAACGCACCACCTCCGGCGAGATTGTGCCGATGATTGTTTCCCGCAGCCATGACTATCCGACGGCGGCGGTTACCTGTTCCGTCTCCATGGTGCTGCCGCTGGCCCTGCTGCTGACCAATCTCATCGGCGAACGTATCTGGATCGGCGCACAGAATATGTGGCTTTTTCTCGCCCTCTTCGCAGGAGGTTATGCCTTGCTGTATCCGCTGGTAAAGCGATCGGATCGGTTGAAATCTTTTTTTCTCAATCGCCGGCAGGTCGAGCAGGAGGTGGAGAAAGGCGCGCTCTCGGCTTTTTACACGGAACAGCTGCATAAAACCCGAGATGCCAACGGCATCCTGCTGTACATCTCCGTCATGGAACAGAAGGTGTGGATACTTGGCGATGCCGGCATAAATGCCCGAATAGACCAGGAGGAATGGGATTCAGTGGTTGATGCGCTGACTGCCGGGATTAAAGGCGGCACCGCGGCCGATGCACTTTGTGTGGCGGTGCGTCGGGTTGGCCACATCCTGCAGACCCATTTTCCTTATGAAAAAGACGATACGGACGAATTACACAACCTTATCGTGCGCTGAAGTGCTTGCCAGGATGGCGGTTCTGGACTGCAGACGCAAACAGCACAACGCCCGCAGCCCGGCAGGACATCCTTTGTTGGAGCTATTCGCCCCCCTCCCCCTCGAGAATATCCCGGCACCAGGAGATAGCGGCCATGGCCTGGGGAAAGCCGACGGTTGAAATGAGCAGGAGCAGAGTGTGATAAATCTCTTCCCGGGTCGCGCCGGCCTTGAGAGCCCGACGGGTATGGGAATGGACGGATCCTTCCGATTTTGAGGCCGCCGCTGCCGCAAGCTGGACAAGCTGGCTGGTTTTTTCATCGAGAGGCCCAAGCCCCCTGACGGTTGTCCCCAAATTTTCCAACGCTGCAATAACTTCAGGATAACGCTTTGAAATATCATGATAGGCTCTGCTTGGGATATGATCTTTTGCCATAATGTATCCTCTCGTATTCAATTGGTAATTTTCGGGACCTTGAATGAAACAGAAGGTACCGAGCTGCAATCCCTTCTCCACTACAGCATATTGTGCGGAAAAAGAAAACCCATTTATACCTTTTTCATGCGCTTTATTCGAGACAGCAGGCACTTCTCCTTCTATACGACCATCTCCCAGAGCAGCACCATCCTGACGTCAAAGATATCGGACCGCCTCGGCTTAACAGCAAAAGTCTCGATCTCGTAGTTCTCGATAGAAAAAGAGTCGGACAATGCACGCACCTTATCCTCGATCTGCCTGGCAAGCTCCTGCAGGGCGCTTTGTATTTCTGCAACATCCTGGGCAACACGCTGGACATCACTTTTTTCCTTGGCCACTCGACCGATACTGCGCATTCCGGTAGCTGCTCTGCCGATATTGGTGGCAGAAAAAGACTTTCGACCGAAAAAAGCCCCGACTACCGCAACGCCAAAGGAAATAAGCGAATCTGTCTTTTTCATCTGCACATCTCCTTGTTCTTTTTCCAACCGGGCGAGGGCGTTGTTCAGTTTCTGCTCCAGACGTTCCTGCTGCACATGATATTTTTGCCGCAATTGTTCTATGCCCGCCTCTTTTTGCCGGCGCAGGGAGTCATTAAAACGAACCTTGAAATCACGCAGATTTTCATCAGGGTACGACTCAAAATCGGTGCCCTTCACCCGCAGGAGCGGCAATTGTCTGTTCTGGTACAGATAATCAGTGAACGTCTTGCTCAGTGCCCGAAAATCCTTCAATTGGGCAAAAGAGGCCGGCAAGGGATAATAGTAACTGCCTGCCGGGGCATGCAGCGTACATTCTGACAGATTATAGGATCCGGTTTCCGCACTTTGCCAATCCGGCCGAGCAAACGACTCGTCCAGATACAGGCGGAGACTGATCTTCTGGACCACATCAATATTACGTCTGGCGTTAAAAAACCGTACCGACGCCTCCGCGGCGAGCCAGGGCGCAAAACGGACCTCCTCCCTGACGACATTCTGCAGATGATACAGCTGCTCGATCCCCTGGGGCAGAAGGGGCGGAAGACCTGCAGCCATCTTTTCCGCCGACATTTGCGCTGAAGCAGGTCTCTGCTTCTCGGCCGAAGGTGCCGTCAATATCTGCCCTGGTTCAATTTTCCTGCCGGCCATAAGTCTTTTAATATCATTATTTGACATCGGGCCTTTCAGATACGACATGACCCAGCGGGTCTCAAAAAGCAGCGGTTCCTCAAGATGGACCGAATTCAGCACGAACTGCCGTCCTTTCATGTCGGATAACAGCCTTTTCACCTGCCCCGCCTGCAGTTTTGCGTCACTTGCGCCGACGATGCCCTCGACAACCCGGTTCTGATCCTGTGGCGTCTGCAGCCGCCCAACAAACCAGCTGCCGATATTCGACAACCCTTTATAATCAAGGTCAACCGGATTCTGGGTGGCGAGAACCACCCCTACCCCATAGGCACGGGCCTGTTTCAGCAGCAGAATCATCGGTTTCTTCGATGGCGGGTTGGCGATCGGCGGAAAATAACCAAAAATCTCATCCATATAAAGCAGTGCCTTTAACGACGAAGCGCCCTGTTGTCGCCGCATCCAGCCGATAAACTGGTTGAGCAGCATGGTGACAAAGAACATCCGCTCGGCCTCACTCAGGTGGGCGATGGAAAAAATCGCCGTCCGCGGCGTCCCCTGCTCGGTATAGAGCATCCGTTGAATATCGAGAGGCTCGCCCATCGTCCAGGCGCTGAAGGTTGGACCGGCAAGAATATTGTTCAGGCGCATGGCCAGGGCCATACGTTGCGACTGTGGATAGAAGGTATCGAGGGAAAAAACACCGACCCTGTCAAAGGGTGGATTGACGACAGCACCGATAAGTGCTTCCATGGTCAGATCCTGCCCCATGCGCCAGAAGTGCAGGAGCAGCGAACTGAGCAGGATATGCTCCTGGCTCTGCAGCGGATCGCCTTTAATATCAACCAGGGTAAGCAGACTGGTTGTCGTCGAGTTGATCAGGCTGTTCAGGGTATCGGTGTCATTGACTATTTCTTCGGCAGGAGCCAGAAAACTGCTCAACACCGAAACCGGCACGCCGGCACTGCTTCCCGGCGTATAGATGGTCATATCGGTTTTACCGCGCAGCGCGGCGATACGCTCCGGACCCTGGTCCCAGGAGTGAAGACCGTTCCTCCAGGTCTCGGCGGTCTTTGCCGCGTACTGCGCTACCGTCAGTTCCTTTTTCGCTGCCTCGGCAGGATCGATCCAGGGGATAAAATCCTCGGCTGTGCACTGGGGAAAGGTGAGCAGCAGATTGCCCATATCCCCTTTCGGATCGATGATGATCGAAGGAATATTATCCATGATCGCCTCTTCGATAAGGGCGATTCCCAGCCCGGTCTTGCCGCTCCCGGTCATACCGATGATGACGCCATGAGTCGTCATATTCTTGTTTTTATACAAGAGCGGCTGCGACGAAGGAAGTCTACCGGCAATATCCAGTTCGCGGCCAAGATACAACAGGCCTAATTTTTCATACAGAGAGGTGCCATTCATACGGTCTCATCTCCTTTATAACGGTCAAATTACCAAAAAGACGGGCTTTGTTGTACAAGTAACACGAATATTCAATATTTCAACTGTTTGTTAGCCCCTTCTGTTCCCCGGAGTCCCTTGAAAAATGGTTTTGAGTATTTACATTTGCCTGGAAAGATGGTTCTCTCTGTAATAATTATTAACCTGTTATTCAGGGTACTTTCCCTGGTCAAACATTTCGCCGCGCCAAGGTTGAGGAAGACGATGGCTCCAATGCCCTTAATTTCAGCACGGATTTGATTGAGACAACGGACAAGACGGATAAGAACTCCCAAACTATACTATCTGATGGTTTTTTAGCTGACATGCAGACAATTTCTCTACAAAAGGGGCTTGATATCCCCATTTCCGGCAGTCCCGAGCAAAAAATTCGCCAGGGCAATCCTGTTGGCCAGGTGGCACTTATCGGTGATGATTACATCGGTATGAAGCCTACCATGCTGGTCAACCCTGGAGACCGGGTCACCCTGGGCCAGAAGCTGTTTACCGATAAAAAAAACGCCGGCGTGATCTTTACATCACCGGGATGCGGCACGGTGAACTCGATCAACAGGGGGGACAGGCGTAAATTCGAGTCGATCATTATTGACCTGGACGGTGACGAGGCGGTCACCTTCTGCGACCCCGCCGAACAGCCGGAGCAGCTCGAACCGCAGACCATCCACCAGCTGCTGATCAATTCCGGACTGTGGGCCGCTTTTCGCACCCGTCCCTACGGCAAGACTCCGGCCATCGACTCCGAGCCGGTCTCTTTATTTATTACCGCCATGGACTCTTCGCCGCTGGCGGCCGACCCGGGCGTCATTATCGATGCGTATCAGGCGGAGCTGCAACTCGGCCTGAAGATTCTTCGCCGTCTGGTCACCGGCCCCGTCCACTACTGCACCGGCGCCAAAAAACTGCAGCCATATGAAGAAGTCGACGGACTGACATACTGGTCCTTTCAGGGCCCTCATCCGGCCGGGCTTCCTTCGACACATATCCATTTCATCGATCCGGTGCACGAGAACAAGACGGTCTGGCATCTGGGCTATCAGGATGTCATCGCTATCGGCCACCTGTTTCTCACCGGTCAGCTGCTCACCGAGCGGGTCGTCGCCCTGGCCGGAGCCGGAGTCATTCAGCCGTCACTGATAAAAACCAGGGCAGGTGCCTCCCTGATCGAGCTGTGCCGCAGGGAACTGTCTCTTGACGAATTGCGGATGATCTCCGGCTCGGTCCTCAGCGGCCGGGAGGCACGAGGCAATTTCACCTTTCTCGGTCGCTTTCACGATCAGGTCTCGGTCATCCCGGACTCCAGCGGTCGCTCTTTCTTCAACTGGCTGCTGCCGGGCAAGGACCGTTTTTCCATCAGACCGGTTTTTGCCTCGGCGTACATGAAAAATCTGACCTTCCCCATGAATACCGCGCTCTGGGGGGGGAAAAGGGCTATTTATCCCCTTGGCACCTACGACGAGGTTATGCCTCTGGACATTATTGCCACCTCGCTGCTCAAGTCCCTCTCGGTCGGCGACACGGAAAAATCCAAGGCCCTCGGCGCCCTGGAACTCATTGAGGATGACCTCGGCCTCTGCGGCTTTGTCTGTCCCGGGAAAAACGAATTCGGCCCGGTGCTGCGCGAGGTACTCAGCGCCATCGAACTCGGGGGATAAGACATCTCAGGACTCCATGCGGCAATATTCTTCAGGAGGCTGTCCGAGTGACAACACATTTTAACCAGGTGATAGACGACAGATGAAATTCTTAAGCAAAATCATGCTGCAGGCAGGACGATATTTTGAAAAAGACGGCCCCCTCGCCCGCTGGTACCCCCTCTATGAAGCCTTTGATTCCTTCCTCTTCGGCTCCAACCAAAAGACGAAAATAGCCCCGCATATCAGGGATTCGATCGACCTGAAGCGGATCATGACTACGGTACTGATATCGCTTTTGCCCTGTACCCTGATGGCCATGTGGAATACCGGCTACCAGGCGAATATGGTGATCGAGGCGATGGGCCTTGCCGGACCGGATGGCTGGCGGGGGGCGATCATGTCCCTTGTCGGCTACGATCCGTCCAGTCTGCTGTCTAATTTTCTCCACGGCGCCCTCTACTTTCTGCCGATTTATATCGTCACCATGGCGGTTGGTTCCTTCTGGGAAGGGGTTTTCAACCTGGTTCGCGGCCATGAATTTTCCGAGGCGTTTTTAGTCACCGGCTTGCTCTTTACCCTGACTCTGCCGGCCACCATTCCCCTCTGGCAAGTGGCCGTGGGGGTCAGTTTCGGGCTGATATTTGCCAAAGAGGTCTTTGGCGGCGTGGGCCGCAATTTCATAAACCCGGCCCTGGCCTCCCGGGCCTTTATCTACTTTGCCTATCCGGCCCAGATGACCGGTGATATGATCTGGACCGCCGTCGACGGCGTCTCCGGGGCAACTGCCCTCGCCCAGTTTGCCGTGGCGCAACCAGGCCAGCTCATGGCATCGATAAATGTCACCTGGGCCCAGTCCTTTCTCGGCACCATCTCCGGCTCCATGGGCGAGACATCAACTCTGGCCTGTCTGATCGGTGCGGCTATTCTCCTGATAACCCGGATTGCCCCCTGGCGGGTCATGGCCTCGACCCTTCTTGGCGCCATGATCTGTGCGTCGTTCTATTATTTCTCCGGCAGCGACAGCAATCTCCTGTGGGCAATCCCGCCCCACTGGCATCTGGTCCTCGGCGGCTTCGCTTTTGGCTTGGTTTTCATGGCCACCGACCCGGTTTCCGCCGCCCATACGCACCCTGGCCAGTGGATGTACGGCCTGCTGGTCGGGATACTGGCCATCATGATCCGAGTGTCCAATCCCGCCTTCCCCGAAGGGGTGATGCTGGCCATTATCCTGGGTAATATCTTTGCTCCGCTTTTCGACTACTTTGTTATCCAGGCCAACATAAAGAGAAGGATGCTGCGACATGGCTGAAGAAAATGCTCTTAAACCCTTTTATTCCGTGCTGGTGTTAGCCTTTGTCTGCTCGGCTCTGGTCGCCGGCGCCGCAGTCGGGCTGCGTCCGCTGCAGGAAACCAACCGGATCCTCGACCGCCAAAAAAATATTCTCTATGCGGCCGAGCTTTTCGAAGAAGGAAAAACCATTGCAGAGATGTTTGCCCCCATCGAGACGAGAATAGTCGAGCTGGCCAGCGGAAAATTTGTCCCGCAAGAGACAATCGACCCGGAATCGTACAAGCAGCTGAAAGCGGCCCTGTCCGATGACACCGGCCGACAGTTAACCAAGGAAGAGGACATCGCCAAAATTCGCTATCAGGAAAAGTATTCCCTCGTCTATCTGGTCAAAGAGGGGCAGACAATCAAACAGATCATCCTGCCGGTACGCGGCAAGGGTCTCTGGTCGACCATGTATGCCTATGTTGCCCTCGACAGCGACCTGACAACCATCCGCGGCGTGTCTTTTTATGAACATGGAGAAACGCCCGGTCTCGGCGGGGAGATTGAAAATCGTCGCTGGCAGGAGCAGTGGCAGGGCAAACAGCTCTATGACGACAGCGGCCGGGTGGCCCTGCAATTCGTCAAGGGCAAGGCAGCCGACGAGGAACCGGCCATCTCCCACCAGATCGACGGACTCTCCGGCGCAACCCTGACGACCAACGGCGTCAACAACCTTATGGAATTCTGGTTTGGCGACCACGGGTTCAAACCTTTTTTTGACCAATTGAAGAAGGAAAATGCCAATGGCTGAAACAAAAACCGAGCTGCTCACCCTGTCCATATTTAAGCGCAACCCGATCGCCCTGCTGGTGCTCGGCATCTGCTCGGCTCTGGCGACCACCGGCCAGATGACCACGGCCTTCGTCATGTCGATCTGCGTTACCCTGGTAGTCGGCTTTTCCAGCCTGACCATCAGCATTGTCCGTTTCCAGATACCGAACAGTGTGCGCATCGGTTTACAGATCATGGTCATCGCCACCCTGGTCATTCTGGTCGATCAGATCCTCAAGGCCTACTATTTTGAACTGTCGAAACAGCTGTCAATCTATGTCGGCCTGATCATCACCAACTGCATCGTCATGGGCCGGGCCGAAGGTTTTGCCATGTCCAATCCACCGATTGCCAGCTTTGTCGACGGCATCGGCAACGGCCTCGGTTACGGCTTCATTCTCATGTCGGTGGCCTTTGTTCGGGAACTTTTCGGGTCGGGAAGCCTGTTCGGCATGGAAATTCTGCCCTTGACCACCAACGGCGGCTGGTACCTGCGCAATGGTCTTCTGGTCCTGCCGGCCAGCGCTTTTTTCCTCATCGCCTTGCTGATCTGGCTCCTGCGAACCATTGATCCCAACCAACAGGAGAAAGACTGATGTCCCACTATCTCGATATAATAATCCGTTCGATCTTTCTGGAGAACCTGCCGCTCAGCTTTTTTCTCGGCATGTGCACCTTTCTGGCCATCTCCAAGCAGGTGAAAACCGCCATTGGCCTTGGCGCCGCGGTGCTGTTTATCCAGGTGATAACCGTGCCCATCAATAATTTAATTCTCACCTACGTCCTCAAACCGGGGGCCCTGGCCTGGGCCGGGCAGCCGGATCTGGATCTCAGCTTTCTCGGGCTGCTCACCTACATCGCCATTATCGCCGCGGTGGTCCAGATTCTGGAAATGTTCCTCGATCGGTTTATCCCGGCGCTGTATAACACCTTGGGTATTTTTCTGCCCCTTTTGACGGTCAACTGCGCCATCTTCGGCGGTACGCTCTTTATGGTTGAACGGGATTACACCTTTGGTGAATCCGTCGCCTACGGTTTCGGTTCGGGCGCAGGTTTTTTTCTCGCAGTCGTCTGTCTCGGAGGCATCAGGGAAAGGCTGGAATACGCCGATCCACCGGCGGGCCTGAAAGGACTTGGCCTGACCTTTATCTCGGCCGGCCTGATGGCCATCGCCTTCATGGGATTGGCGGGAATGGAAATGTGACAGGATCTGCAGTCCAGGCAGGCACAACAGGGGAACAAACGGTGAAATGATGGGAGTATCGGATAATGACTGAAATATATTACGGGGTGAGCTGTTTTCTGGCTATTCAGTTCGTGCTGGTGACCATTATCGTCATCGCGAAAAGGACCCTGCTGCCCAGCGGTGAAATTACCATCAATATTAACGAGGAAAAGACCTTCCAGGCCAAGCCGGGCGGGAAACTGCTGACCACCCTCTCCGAAAAGGGGATTATCCTCTCCTCCGCCTGTGGAGGTGGGGGGAGCTGCGGCCAGTGCCGCTGCATCGTCAAGGAAGGCGGCGGCGCCATCCTGCCCACGGAAAAAGGCAAGATCAACAATCGCGACGCCAAACGGGGCGTGCGCCTCGCCTGCCAGGTGGCGGTAAAAAGAGACCTGCGTATTGAAATCCCCCCGGAAATGCTTGAAGCCAAAAAATGGCACGGCAAGGTTATCTCAAACAACAATGTCGCCACCTTTATCAAGGAACTGGTGATCGGCCTGCCGGAAGGCGATAGTGTCGACTTCAAGGCCGGTGGTTTTATCCAGATCGAAGTTCCACCCCATACCCTGGAATACCAGAACTTTGACATCGACGAACGGTTTCTTGCCGACTGGACGAAATTCAAGATGTTTCAGTATAAATCCCATGTCTATAATCCGGTGACCAGGGCCTACTCCATGGCCAATTATCCGGGAGAGAAAGGCATCATCAAGTTGAATGTGCGTATCGCCAGTCCTCCACCCGGTAAGGCCGCACTCCCCCCCGGCCAGGTGTCTTCCTATATCTTCAATCTCCAGCCGGGCGATGAAGTGACCATCAGCGGCCCCTTCGGCGAATTCTTCATGGATGACAGCGACTCAGAAATCATCCTGATCGGCGGGGGTGCCGGAATGGCGCCGCTGCGCAGTCATGTCTTTGACCTTTTCAAGGGGAAAAAAACCAGGCGCAAGGTCTCATTCTGGTACGGCGGCAGAAGCCTGAAGGAGGTCTTTTATACCGATCAATTCAAGAAAATTGAGGACAACAACGAGAACTTCTCCTTCCACCTGGCGCTGTCCGACCCTCAGCCGGAGGACAACTGGACCGGACACACCGGCTTTATTCATAATGTGCTGTATGACCAGTACCTGAAAGATCACCCGGCGCCGGAGGATGTCAATTACTATATATGCGGTCCGCCCATGATGAACCAGGCTGTTTTCGACATGCTCGACAGGCTTGGCGTGGAACAAGAAAATATTCACTGCGATGACTTTGGCGGATAAGCTCAGAGTGCTTATGGTTCCTACATGACAATTTTCATTCTGACACTGGCCATTACCTTTTCTCTTCTGCTGCTCACTGCGGTGCTCATCAGTTACTGCAAGAGGAGACAGAACCGCACCAGCCACGGATTGACCGGTATGTGCCACGAAAGCGGCGGCACCATGTGCGGGTGCTGCAGTTCGCAATTACTCAGTCGTTCCGCAAAAAGCGGCAAAGCGGCCGGCTGCCCGCAACCGACCAAAAAAAGATAAGGATTACACCCCTACTGCCGACGTCCTGAAATAACAGCACCGAAAAATCACAAAAGGGCCGATACATTGCTGCGTCGGCCCTTTTTTTTCCCGCGTAACCAAAAGTGATAACCTTTTAAAAACCCGAATCTTTTACTTGCCTAGAAGCAGATATGCCTTGATAAACGGATCAAGGTTGCCGTCAAGCACCGCATCGACATTGCCGGTTTCGTGATCGGTACGATGATCCTTGATCAATCGATAGGGCTGGAGGACATACGATCTGATCTGGCTGCCCCAGGAGATCCCTTTCTTGTCACCGGACAAGCCTTCGTGCTGCTCCGCCTGCTTCTGTCTTTCCAGTTCATACAGTTGGGCGGTCAGCATTTTCATGGCCGTAGCCTTGTTGCTGTGCTGCGACCGCTCATTCTGACACTGCACGACTATCCCCGTCGGCAGATGGGTTAGACGGATCACCGAATCGGTTTTATTGACATGCTGCCCCCCCGAGCCACTGGCGCGGTAGGTGTCAATACGCAGATCTTTGTCATCAATTTCCACAGTAATCGAATCATCCAGCTCGGGTAAGACCATCACCGAGGCAAAGGATGTGTGCCGACGCCCACTGGCATCAAAGGGTGAAATGCGCACCAGCCGGTGAATCCCCAGTTCGGAACGAAGGTAGCCGTAACAGTTTCTGCCCTTGAACATGATCGTCACACTTTTCGTGCCCGCCTCGTCCCCGGCCAGATAGTCGAGAATATCAGTTTTAAAACCGCGTATTTCCGCCCAGCGCAGATACATGCGCATAAGGATCTCCGCCCAGTCCTGCGCCTCGGTTCCCCCGGCCCCGGCGTGGATAGCCATGATGGCGTTATTATGGTCATGCTCCCCATCAAACATGCACTCCAGCTCGGCCAGGGCCAGCTCTTTTTCCATGGTGAAAATTTTTTCAAAAATCTCCTGCTCCAGCTCGGGATCCTTTTCCTCCATGACCATTTCGAGGAACATCTCGGTTTCCTCCGCCTCTTTCCACCGTTTCTCCCAGTCGTTGATAACCTCCTGCAGTTGACCGTGCTCTTTCTGAATGACCGTTGCCGTTTCGGCATCATTCCAGAAACCGGGGGCAAGTGTCTGCCGTTCCAGTTCCCCAAGCCGGTCTTTCTTTGCGGCTAAGTCAAAGATGCTCCTTGAGAGCGAGCAAGCGAACTTTCAGATCAACAAGTTTCTGTTTCGATACTGCCGCACCGGTTTCAATTGCCATAATTTCTACCTTAAGACTTTAATATTTTAACACAATGAGCATGCCCGCCTGAAAAGCCTGCCGACAAGTCACTTTAAATGATAACCCGAGTATAACCGATTTTTTCTGTCCCGTGAACCGTCAGAGCCATCGTCACTGCCATCGCCTGCTCACTCCGGCCGCCAGCCCACCGAAAAGTCCCAGGAGCAGACAACCAGGAGCAAACCGATAGCCATAGCGCGCCCATATCGTCAGCTCTTCCAAGAGAACCACCTCCGTTGCCGCTGCCCAGGGGACAAACAGCTCGGATTGGTGGGTAATTGTCCCCAGCGGGGTAACAAAAGCGGATATTCCGGTATTTGCCGAGCGTATCAGGCTGCGTCTGGTTTCTACCGCCCGCAGCACCGACATGGCCAGGCTGTGCCACGGGGCACTTGACTTACCATACCAGGCGTCATTCGTCAAATTAACCAGTACATTTGCCCCTGCCGCCACCCATTGACGAGAAAGCTCGGAAAAAACAGACTCAAAGCAGATGAGTACTCCGACCCGTGCCTCTCGTCGGAGCAGAGGCTGCTCAATAGTCCCGAAACTGAAATCGCCTACCGCCTCGACGAGAGGTGCAAGAAACGGGAGATATTTTTTAAGTGGGATATATTCGCCAAAGGGAACAAGATGGCTTTTGTAATATTTCCCGGCAAACGATCCGTCCGGCTGCAGGAGGAGGGCACTGTTAAAAAAATTGACCTTTCTCGCCTCCCGATCGATAATTTCATACCAGGGGGCACCGGTCAGCAGGGCGAAATCGTGTGCCGCGACAAGTTCCTGGAGCGGTCGCATATGGTCATTGGCCGGCGGATAAAAAGGCAGAGCCGTCTCCGGCCAGACGACGAGGGATGGCCGGGCCGTGACAAAGAGCGATCCGGTCTGGGCAATATACCCTGTCACGGTCGCCTGCTGCTGCGCCGGCGACCATTTGACACTCTGGTCAATGTTCCCTTGGACAACGCCTACGGTAATTCGCGATACATCACCGGCCGTAATCGTCTGCTGCACCTTGGCATATCTGGTTGTGCCATACATCGCCACAGCACCAAGCAGGAGGAAAGATGGCACAAGGATAAGCAGATACCCAGGCAGGGTGCGTCTTTTCATGACAAGCAGCAGGCCGGTATTGACAAAGACAATGACAAAGGTCACCCCGTGATGGCCGACAAGATCAGCTATCTGCAGCAGCCACGGCACCTGGTACAGCGCATACCCGAGATCCATCCAGGGAAAACCGGTAAAAAGCACACCGCGGAGCCAGTCCATACCGACCCAGAGAGCGGGCAGCAGCCACAGGGCGGCGCCGGCCGGGAAACTGAGCAGGATATAGCGGGCCGGCAAGGCAAAAAGGACAAAATAAAGACTCATGTACAGGGCGAGTAGAAACAATGCCGGCCAGGAAATGAACCAGCCCAGGCCACCATATCTGCCAAGGACGATGACTATCCAGTAGAGAAGCAGGGTAAAATGAACAAACCCGCAGATGAGCCCGGAAAAGACCGCCCCCCGCACTCCGACACGACTTACCGCGAAAAGAAAGGGGACAAGGGCGACAAAGAGCAGTGGCCGGACTTCACCACCTCCCGGGAAAGACAACCAGAGAAGCAGGCCGGTCAGAACAGATAAAAAAAAAGCGCTGCGGCGGGAAAGCACCACGACTGTTACTCTTCCTTGTGGATTTTACCGACGCGGATCATCTTGATCTGCCTGGGGGTGGCACTCTGCACCTCGAATCGATAGCCGGCAATCTCAACACTGTCACCGGTAACCGCCAGCCGTCCGAGCAGATGAATGACCAGGCCGCCCACGGATTCATAAGGGCCTTCGGGTAATTCGATATGGAAATAATCCTCGATTTTTTCTATATCAACCCAGGCGTGCACTTGAATGGTATGCTCATCGATAACTTCGATGATATGCTCGTCCTCATCGTATTCATCGTCGATCTCCCCGACAATTTCTTCCAGGATATCCTCCAGGGTGATCAGGCCGCGCACCGTGCCGAACTCATCGGTGACCATGGCCATATGCAGTTTGCGCTTTTGAAACTCGCGCAACAGATCGACAATCGGTTTTTTTTCAGAAATAAAGTAAACCGGCCGTAGATAAGCGGCAAGGTTTGGCGGATCAGCATTGGGGCGGGCACAGAGTCTGAGCAGATCCTTGGCGTGGATGGCGCCGATAACCCGGTCAGGATTTTCCCGATACACCGGGATGCGGGTAAAACCGCTTTCAATGACGATTTCAATGAGTTCCGACATCGGCGCACTCTCGTCAAACGAGACAACTTCCGCCGCCGGGGTCATAATCTCCGAAGCGTAGGTTTCGCGAAACTCGAGAATGGAATTGATCATCCTCTCTTCAAGTTGAGAGATTAAACCATGTTCCTCCCCTTCCTCGAGAAGCTCCTGGATGTCATGATCCAGATCTTCCTTTGTGCCGGGTTTTCGAAAATTGATCGCCGATAATAATTTCCTTAAGAAACCCTTTTCCTGGTCCGAGTCCTGTTCTTCAGATGTTGTGTCGCTGTTCATCGTACAGAGTGGTCGTGCGGCGTCTTTATAGCCGGCATCAGTTATGAAAAAAATCTTTACAAGACAAGAGAGGCGCTGTCTTTGACAAATAAAAGTGTTCCTAAGTAATAACATCACATGCGGAAAAATCAATCTTCTCGTGACAAATCTTCGGGATCGCAGCTGTTCAACGGACTGTTATGCTGTCAAGAAGAAAGGGACGTCTCGTCCCGGATGTGGCGTGGTTCAGAGTAAAACCAGTGCGAGATGTATAATTTTGCTTTTCTAATCGACACTGCATGACTATAGTAGCGTCGATTTCAGATGTCCTATATTCCATTGAGCGTGCATTTGCAAGAAATAACGAAAAAACAACAAATAAGCCATCATCTAGACTACCTTCTCTTTATATATACTTTTTTGTTTTCCAGGAAATACTTTCACGAAGGTAGATACGTCCCTTACCGGACATCACCAACAAGCATCCCGTTTATCGCGGGATGAGACTTTACGAGGAACAGTTTGGAAGGAAAGGTTCTCATAGCCAACCGTGGCGAAATAGCTATTCGGATCATGAATGCCTGCAAAGATCTTGATCTTGACTATGTCGTTGTCTTCACCGAAGCGGACAAGGATTCAGAACATGTGCGGCGCAATATCACCAGCGGTCCGGAGCAAAACGCCTGGCGCATCACCAGTTACACCGAACCCAATGACATCTTTGCCGTAGCCGATCATACCGGCTGTACCGCCATTCATCCGGGGTACGGTTTTTTCTCGGAAGATTTTCGTTTTGCACGGCGTGCAACCATCCGTGATCGGCCGCTCACCTTTATCGGTCCAAACTGGGAAGTGATACGGGACCTGGGCGACAAGATCAATACCAAGCGCATCGCCAATAAACTCGGTATTCCGACCATTCCCGGGACAGATGCCCCGATTTATAATGAGATGGAAGCGGAAGAGATTGCCGCAGGGCTTCTTGATGACCAGCGCCGGGCCGGAATCGACAACCCGTCGATTCTTGTCAAGGCTGCCGCCGGAGGCGGCGGCATGGGCATTGAAGAGGTTACCGAAATTGAACAATTCCGCAGAGTCTACCGGCAATTGCAGAACTACGCCAAGCGGCAGTTCGGCGATGGCGGGGTGCTTATTGAACAATGCCTGCGCGATTACAACCACCTTGAGGTGCAGCTGGTCTGTTCACGATACGGGGAACGAATCCATTTCAGTTCAAGAAACTGCACAATCCAGTCGACCGGTCGCCAGAAGCGCGTTGAAGCGGCGCCCGGTTTTCATGATTCCTGTTTCGAGTATGATTTTGACGAAAAGAAACTGCTCGATCAGATCGTCAAATACTCCCTTACCCTGGCGGATTACGTAAAATATGATAACGTCGGCACCTGGGAGTGGATCATCAGCAGATCCGGCCAACCCTACCTTCTTGAAGTGAATACCCGTATTCAGGTGGAAAACGATATCTCCGCCAGAATCAGTTATATCGGCGGGGAACATCCGAATCTCATTCGGGAGCAGATCCGCCTCGGCCTCGGCAACAGGCTCGGCTACAAGCAGAGTGCGGTAAAATTCAAGGGTGCCGCCATTGAACTGCGCATCGTCGCCGAAGATACCCGACGCGGTTTTGCGCCGTGGATCGGCACGATCACCGAATTCAAATTTCCGGAGCATCCCTGGTCCGTGGTCTATTCCCATGTCCCTGGCGACCGCCCCTACCCCATCCCCAGTGATTTTGACCCAAACCTCGCACTGGCGCTTGTCTGGGGGGATTCGATGGACGATGCAAAGATGAAAGCCGCCCGTTTTATCGACGAAACGGTTATCCGCGGCACAGATGCAAGCGGCAAACCGATTATCACCAATCTCGAATATCTTAAAAACAATCTGGATCGCCTGCTGGCTTTCTAATCCGAGAAAATAGTTTCCACATGAAAGAATTACTTAAGCAGCTTCTCAAAATAGAAGAACGGATCAACTACCTGCTCCAGATCAAGGATTACTCGAACTGGGGGAACCTCGACGGTTTCAAAAAGAACTGCGACCAGCTGAAACTCGGCATCTATGACCACACAGAAGAACAACTTTCGGCAGAGATCCGCAAGCTCAACGAATCGATCAGTTTTCTCGAAGAACGGGCGGAAGAACACCTCACCCCGATGGAGAGGGTGCGCATCGTCCGGTCTATCCAGCGGTTCACCCTGAAAGACATCCTGGAAAATGTCTACGAGGATTACACCGAGCTCGGGGGCGAGGGTGATGCCAATGTCGATCCGGCTATGATCTGTGCCAAAGCGACCATCACCAGGCGGATCAAAAACAGACCCTACACCGCCTCGGTCATGGTCATCGGCCAGGAAACCGGCCATGGCGAAGAATTCCGTAACGGAGGCTCGTGTAAACCTCAAGGCAACGAGAAGGCCCTGCGCTATATGAAGGTGGCGGAAACCGAAGGGATACCCATTCATTTTTATATCTTCACCCCCGGCTCCTACCCCGTCGAAGAAGGCTCAGGAGCGGCCCAGCAGATCGCCAGAAATATCTATGCCATGACCAAGCTGCGGGTGCCGATGATCTCGATGATCTCCGAGGGTGGCTCCGGAGGCGCCGAAGCGATCGGACTGTCCGATTACCGGATAATGGCCTCCCATGGCTACTACTCGGTTATATCGCCGGAAGGGGCGGCGGCCATTGAGGGGAAGATCCGTGAAGGTTCGAAGGTTCCCAAGGAGCTGATCGAGGTCTGCGCCGATCGGCTCAGATTGACGGCAGAGGACAACCTGAAGAACGGCACCATTGACCGGATCATCTACGAGCCGCTGCTCGGTGCACGAAGAGACGACTTCGCTTTTTTCGCCAAACTCCGTGCCGAAATGCTCCGGGCAACTGATAAAATAGTCCTGTCCACCAAGAGTTTCAGCGCCCTGCGCACCTACGAGATCAGGAGCAAAAAGCATAAACCGGCCACGGAGGAAGAGCTGCAGATGGAGATGGCCTGGGATCTCAGCAAAGATGAGATCAAAAGACTTCTCGACCTGCGCTCCAAAAAATATCTGGCCATGGGGAAAAACGGCTTCATCGGGCAGGCCGAAGCGGAAGAAGGTCTCTACAACCTGGCCAGGGTCAAAACTGAAAAAGTCTATTATACCCTGCGCTATGATATTATGAAAAATCATAGGCGCCAGGTCAACAAGGTCCTGAAAGACGTGTCGGGCGAAGGCTCGATTATGTTGAAGCGGATTACCGAACCGATCACCGCCTTCATCGACCTCTTCGGCAAGAAAAATCCCGAAAGACCACAGCGGCTACTCACCTATTCCGGGGGGACAAATCAGCCGGAAGGCAAACCACGCCGCGTCGATCCGCTGGAACTCACCGACACCTACACCAGCCCTCTGGCCAACGCGGATCGTACGGTCAGCTGTCCCAATGCCGACAAATACGGCTGCAAAGACCTGTGGATCCCCGATCTCTATGGCGGGTTCGCCGGTGTCTGCGAGACATGCGGCCATCATTTCCCGCTGGAGCACCAGTGGTATCTGAAAAATATTTTCGACCCCAACTCGATACGACAGTTCAACACGGATATATCCTCCGGCAATCCCCTCAATTACACGGGATTTACCGAAAGACTGCAACAGGCCAAGGATAAGACCGGGCGACGTTCAGGCAACATGACCTTTCATGCCAAGATAAACGGCATCAAAATCATTGTCGCGATGCTCTATTCCGACTTTCGCAACGGGACAGTGGGCTCGGCGGAAGGTGAAAAATTTGTCCAGGCCTGTGCCCTGGCCAAACGCAAAAAACGCCCGTTCCTCGCCTATATCCATACAACCGGCGGCATTCGCATCCAGGAAGGTACCTTAGGCGTCACCCAGATGCCCAAATGCACCATGGCCGTGCGCGAATATATTGACGCAGGAGGATTGTACCTGGTGGTGTACGACAACAACTCCTACGCCGGACCGGTGGCCTCCTTTCTTGGCTGTTCCCCCTACCAGTTCGCCATCAGATCAAGCCGGGTAGGCTTCGCCGGTCCCCGGGTCATCCGGGAAACCACCGGCACGGACTTACCGCCCGACTACCACTCTGCCAGAAACGCCCTGAAACGAGGGCATATACAGGGAATCTGGGATCGGCGGGAATTCAGGAGAAATCTGCACAAGGCACTGCTGACCATGGGCAGCCCCAGCCTGTACTATCGGTAAAACCACTTTACCAGGTGCCTCTGCGGCCACCGGCAGGGGCACCGTTTATTCACTGTTTATTATTATACCACCGGTAGAATGAAAAATGAAAAATGTGAGCAAAACTGATGACTTTTTTCTCTGGCTGCTGAAAAATGTCATCCACTTCTGTCTCAAGACCTTAGGTCTTCTGATGGTCGCGGTTATTCTATTTGGCGTCATCGATGTCGCCTGGACCTTGTATCAACGGCTCATCGCACCCCCGGTGTTCATATTGACCATCGGTGACATCCTGGCAACTTTCGGGGCGTTCATGGTCGTTCTCATCGCCATTGAGATTTTTCAAAACATTATTCTCTATCTCCGAGATGACGTCATCCATGTAAAAATTGTGCTTTCCACGGCACTCATGGCCATCGCCCGAAAGGTTATAATTCTCGATTACAATGAACTCGAACCACTCTATATCTTTGCCACCGGGGTGGTGCTCGTCGCCACCGGCATCACCTATTACTATGTGCACAAAATCCCTGACACCGTATCCGACTGATACTTTGCTGGTTTAAAAAAGGTACTTCCCACAATTCCGGCAAGTGCAGCAATTCCTTCCCTGAGCCTATAAATGACCATGCCGGCAGCACTGTCCAACTTTGTCGTACAAAAACAGACTTCCTAGCGGATATGAAACCCGCTCACGCCAAACAGGCCGATGAAGCCGGTAACAATCAAATAAATGGCAACGATGTAGTTGAGCAGGCGCGGGACAATTAAAATGAGAATACCGGCGATGAGCGATATCAACGGGGTTAAGGATACATTCATATTTTTCTCCTTTCTTTTTCAGGTATTTCTTCTTTATAAGCGTCGTCTTCGTTCATAATCCGCTTCCTTGTGTATTTCTAAC
>NZ_BAAHYZ010000028.1:0-50342 GCF_054657295.1 Desulfocastanea catecholica | reverse complement strand
ACTATGAAGAAAAACATGATCAGTGTAATTACTCCAGTGTACAATGGTGGAGTTCATATAGAAAACTGTTTGAAAACTGTTATTGATCAACATTATGAAAATGTAGAACATATCATAGTTGATGGTAATTCACAGGACTCAACAGTGAGTATCGTTAAGCAATATGCAGGTATTTATTCACACATAAAATGGCTCTCTGAGCCAGATAAAGGCCAGTCAGATGCTATGAACAAAGGTATTGCTATGGCAAATGGTGAGGTGTTAGCTATACTGAATGTTGATGATTACTATGAACCTGATGTGTTTAATCGGGTAAATATTCTATTCAAGAATTTGACTTCGCCTGCCTGGCTTGTAGGTAACTGTAACGTATGGGACGCGCAAGGTGACTTAAAGTATATTAATAAACCATCCAAGCTGGATATTACGGAGTTATTGCTTGGTTGGAAAATTAATCCGCACCCGGTAAATCCTTCTGCATATTTCTACCACAAATCATTGCATGATATAATAGGCTTGTATGATATAAATAATCATTTTGCAATGGATCTGGACTTTATTCTAAAGGCTTCAGTTGCAGCAAACACCAAATATGTTGATGAAATTTTTGGTAATTATCGATTACTGGAGGGTACCAAAACAGTACTTGACCAGCAAAAAGGTGAAGCGCAAATACGATCAAAGAGAATTCATCAAAAACATTTTCAAAAACTGAGTTTTATCAAAAAAATTAAAGTGTTTATCTTGAAAGCTTCTTATCAAATTCGTTCAACAATGGAGTAAATAAAGGATACAATGGAGTCCCCCACTTTCTCTTTAGACAAAGTGTATCTATCCAGGTTGGCAACGCATTCCTGTGGGAAGATGAACTCGATGGGTTGCGTAATAAGTAGTTAAAAGAACAACTGAATGAAAGAAAATTAGATGAATATAACAGGAAAAAACAATGTCGAAAACCTTGGCTCTCTAACTGCAGGTAAGATGCTCAAACGTCGGCTCCAAGCAAGAAAAGGATGGGTGTCTATTGATTTTAGAGAAATTTTTTTATTTAAAGACATATTGTATTTTCTGACATGGAAGGAGATTAAAGTTCGCTATAGGCAAACCATTTTTGGAATGGCCTGGGCGGTCATGCAACCCTTTTTTACTATGGTTGTTTTTTCAATATTTTTCGGCAAGCTAGCCAAAATGCCTTCTGATGGCATTCCATATCCTTTGTTTGTTTATAGTGCGATGTTGCCCTGGCTCTTGTTTGCTAACGGGGTCACTAAATCAGCCAATAGTCTTGTTGGTAACGCACAGTTACTGAAGAAAGTATATTTACCACGGATATTTCTTCCTCTTTCTACAATTGTGTCTGGTCTTGTTGACTTTTTTTTAGCCTTTATCATTCTTATAGGCATGATGTTTTATTACGGATTAACACCCACCGTGAATATTTTGTGGTTACCTTTATTTATTCTTGCCGCTGTCAGCGCCTCTTTTGGTATTGGGCTCATACTTTCAGCACTGAATGTGCAATTTCGTGACGTTCGTTTCTTGGTACCATTCATTGTGCAACTCTGGATGTTTATGACTCCTGTTGTTTACCCGACAAGTCTCTTGGCTGAACGCTGGCAGCTTTTGTATTCATTGAATCCTATGGTTGGAGTTGTTGATGGGTTTCGCTGGGCTCTGCTCGGAGTTGGTTCAAGTCCTGGGCCAAGTGCTAGTCTCTCTCTGCTCGTAATCGCTGTGTTATTGACAGGTGGTGTCTTTTATTTTCGTAGGATGGAAAAAACTTTTGCAGATGTGGTGTGAGCTTACTATGAGTAATTTATCAATAAGTGTAAATGAGTTGTCAAAAAAATTTTTAATCGGTGCAATTGCTGCAAAAAATGAGAATTTCGGTGAATATCTTGCGAGGACGATTAAGGCACCTTTTGTTAAAGCAGGTAAATTGATGAGCGGGCATGCCTCCGCCGCCGCAGGACTTGATCAGGATTTCTGGGCCTTGCGTGAGATATCCTTTGATGTGAAACCTGGAGAGGTTGTTGGCCTCATCGGACACAATGGGTCGGGGAAGAGCACTTTGCTTAAGGTGTTAACTGGCATCACCGAGCCGACGCGTGGATACGCGGATATATATGGGCGCGTCGGATCATTGTTAGAAGTAGGTACTGGATTTCATCCAGAACTTACAGGCCGTGACAATGTGTTCTTAAGCGGGGCAATTCTTGGGATGTCTAAAACTGAAATAAAGTCGAAATTTGATGAAATTGTAGATTTTTCCGGGGTGGAGAAATTTATTGACACTCCTGTAAAGCACTATTCCAGCGGTATGTATGTGCGGTTAGCTTTTGCAGTAGCAGCTCATCTAGAACCGGAAATATTGTTTATCGATGAGGTGTTGGCTGTAGGTGATTCTCGTTTTCAAAAAAAGTGTCTTGAGAAGATGGATGATGTTGGTAAGCGTGGCAGAACGATAATTTTTGTGTCGCACCAAATGGCCGCAATAACGAGACTGTGTAGTCGAGTGATTCTGCTTCAAGATGGACAAATTGTTCAGGATGCAGCGGCTCATAAGGTAGTAGGATCGTATATGACTGCTGGTGACATCACCATGGGATGCCATGTCTACAAAGAAAGCGAAAAACAACCAAGTGGAGAAGTGGCCAGATTATTAAGTGTACGTGCCCTTGATGAAAGAGGCGAAGTTTTGGAAGCTACTGATATAAGAAATTCAGTCACTCTGGAAATGGAATTTGAAGTGACCAGTCCTGGTTACATTTTGTTACCTCATTTCACTTGTTTTAATGAAGCTGGAGTGCGCCTTTTTGTCACCGTTGATCGAGATGGAACATGGCGAAAGAAAAAAAGGCCGAAAGGGATATATAAAAGTAAGGTTTTAATTCCAGGAAATTTTTTCACAGAGTGTACTGTTTTTGTAAATGCAAATTTGATTACGCTTGAACCAGATATTCTGCAATTTGTTGCAAAAGATGCAGTTGCATTTCAAGTGGTTGATTCGTTAGACGGTGATTCAGCTAGAGGGGACTATGCCGGCGACATACCCGGAGTTGTTCGACCTGCTTTTAATTGGACAACTGAATATTGCAAGAATTAGGACTGAATGGGATGACCATCCAGAAAGCCGAACATGATCTGTCATTTACTACCATGGGAATAGATTCAGGAGCTATGTCTTGGCATCAATTGTTTCGGCAAACTTACTGAATTAGGATCGTGCTGCTCTCTCAAAAATTCATGATTTATGGACAGACAACTAGCTACCAACTACATTAATTTCTCATAAATGAAAAAGATACTGGTCATTAGTTCTTCGTACCCTCTTCCAGAGAAGAATGGCTCTCGACAACGTACAATGCATTTTGTTCGATATTTTAAGCAATTTGCAGAAGTAGATTTGGTTTATTCGCAGATTGAAGAACCTGAGATTGCAGATAGCAATATTTTTCACAAGTGCATCTGTGTTCCGCTTGGGGAAAATATGAATGAACTCCTCCGTAATTTATATTTTTTTATATTGAGATTGCCTTGGTGTATACTCTCAAAATATTCTGCTAGTTTTAAGAAGCGTTTGTTGAGACTCATATATAAGGAAAACTATGACCTTATTTTTGTTAGATACAGTGTTTTTGCACAATATTTGATTTCCTTACCTTTAGCCATACGCAGCGAGATTTGTTTAGACTTTGATGACGTCTTGTCAGGTTCAATATATGAAGAAATGTATGCTGTTTCGACAAGATATGAATTTAAAAAGCGACTGGATTTCAAGAACCTTGTGGCCTATGAAGCAAAGTGTTGCGATCGATTTGGCACAGTATTGTTTTGTTCCGAGGGCGATTTAAACCTGGTGGCTGGAAAGAAACGAGATAACAGGTTTGTAGTGCCTAATGTTATAAGTGGGGTGGGCAGTGACGGAAATTTTGCACTAAGTGAACTTGTCGCCCCCCATAGTCTCTTGTTTGTCGGAGCCCTCAATTACCTACCTAATTGTGAGGGTATTCTATGGTTTGTTAAAGAAATATTTCCTGAGTTTAAAGCGCAATTTCCCGGGGCAAGATTATCGATTGTTGGGCGTAAGCCAGGAAAATTACTCCAAGAAATTGCACAGGACAAAGATATTGACATATATGCAGATGTTCCTGAGGTTGTCCCATATTATAGACAATGTTCCGTTGTTATCGTGCCTCTTCTTCAGGGGTCCGGAACGCGAATTAAAATCCTTGAATCAGCATTGCTGAATCGCCCGGTTATGTCAACAGAAAAGGGTGCGGAAGGACTTGATTTCACGAACGGAAAGGAGATTTTAATTTTTCACGACTCCAAAAGCTTTATCAGGCAGTATAGAAAACTTCAGAACCGTGATTTTTATCTGGAGGTGGTGAAGAGATCACGAATAAAAGTTGAAGAATGTTATTCTGTGAATTATTTTAACAGGAAAATGGATGATGTAATATTTCGAGATGAATTGAATTGATATATCAGTGTTATGCGAGCCATTTACTTGGAATTATGATAAGAAGGGGCCGCTGTTGAGCCTGTTTTACATGACTGGGTAGAAGAATTAGAGCGGTTGATCGGCTGCGTCTATGTGTAAGAAAAAGAGAAGTCCAGATTTCTAACTTCAATCTGTTGCACTTATTGTACTACTCCAACAAAGATTAGATCATAGAGAGAATCGCAATGAACCAAATATCCTTGAATCCGTCTGCCATTGCTCGTATGCTGGGATTGGTGATTTGTCTTTTGGTTATCGCCAGTATTATGGGACAAGTATCAACATTCGTGTTTGGGCATAGTACCGTTAAGGGACTTGTCCCTCTTTTTAATCTTAATTCGGAGCGAAACATCCCAACTTTTTTCTCCATGTTGCTATTACTGCTCGCATCTTTACTTCTGACGTTCATCACCTTACTTAATTGGAAGCAGAGGAATCCTCATGTGTCGAAATGGGCTATTCTTTCAATCGGATTTTTCTTCATGGCGTACGACGAAGCGTTTCAGGTGCATGAGAAACTGGGCAATCCGGTACATGCGTTGTTGGGCAACAATACTCTAGGGGGCTTCTTTTTTTATTCCTGGGTTATTCCGGGCCTGGCAATTGTATGCTTATTGGGCATCATCTTCATTAGATTCTTGTTGCATCTCCCTGCAAAAACGAGAATCAGATTCTTGATAGCCGGTACCATGTACATTGGTGGAGCCATCGGCTTCGAAATGATCGGAGGTCGCTACCTTGTGTTGCAGGGTGGCAATCAAACTTTGACGTACAGCACGATTTCAACGCTTGAAGAAAGTCTTGAAATGGCGGGCCTTGTTGTTTTCATTTGGGGACTTCTGATATATTGTGCCGACACATTCGAAGAATTGCGCTTCCGGTTTGAGTCCTGATTATCATATGAAAGATAGGATCAGAAGAGACGCCCGCCATCACTTATGGTTTTGAAAAAAATGAGGCCACTCGCTATATGATACATCGAATAATGGCAGAGGATATTTCAATTCGCAATCTTCCAGTGTAAAAGGAATCTTCCTGATATCGACAGATGTTGGGGATATGATATGTTTTATCGAGGTGTTTGTCCTGTAAATGATTGTGCTCCAGTATGGAAATACTAGGGCATCTACTTAATATTTCACTATAACTGGCCCTATTTGGAATGTTTGTTTTTGGAATATAAACCTTGGTAAAATGAAAAATGATTCCAAAGAGTAACCCGTCCGTCTCAGTTATAATACCTGTTTACAACAACGCCCTTTATTTACGAGAGGCTGTTGAATCGGTTTTACAGCAGTCTTTCACCAATTATGAAATTATCATAGTCGATGATGGTTCGAAAGACGATATAGCAGGGCCGATGCAAAAATATCTCGATGAGTTTAAAAATATCCGTTTGCTGCGGCAAGAAAATATGGGGCCTGGCCCAGCGAGAAATACCGGAATCAAGATGGCTACAGGGAGGTGGATTGCTTTTTTAGATGCGGATGATCTCTGGTTACCGGAAAAACTTGAAAAACAGGTAGCTTATCTCAAAAGACTACCGAATACCCTTGTTTCCGGCAGAATTCAAGGACTTGAATGTAGAAATGATGAACCTGAAATGATGGAGATAAATCCACGTTTTAAAGAGTATGACACAAAAGCCGAAGCCCTTACTTATTTATTGAAAATCCCGTACGTATGTGCGGTATGCGGGCTGAGTAGTCTCATCATGAGCAGGGAGATGCTCGACGATGTCGGTGTATTTGATGAGTCGTTGAAGACGGTTGAAGACGATGATCTTATCTTCAGGTTATTTCGGAAATATCCCTTCTATTCTGTTGAAGACGTTGTCGTCTTGAGACGAAAACACTCCGAAAGTATAACAACTGGCTCTGCGCTGGAGCCTCGAATTCAGAACAAGTTTAAGGTGACTAAAAAGTTTTTATCATCGATTGATGATAGAGAGATTGTCAGAAGCAAGAATGACATTTTGGGGTATTGGTCGGAGGCATTTGCAAGGCGTCATCTGTACTGGAATAACTATTTTTATGCCTTGAAATGGATATTGATAGGAGTAATTTTTCACCCACAGTATTTCACAAACCGTCTGCGTAGTAAATCGGTAGGTCTGTTTACCGATAAAAAAAGTTGAACTATGAAATATGTTTATTTTTTAGGATATCCTCATCATCACATTCATCACAAGTTCTATCATAGAACTCTTGGCGGGCACATCTGTGATTCCTTTGTCGAATTGCGATCAACTGAATTTGACAGGAATATTCTGGCGCTTGATGGCAAAGATACTGTCTGGTTTTTCAGCAATTGGTTTCCGTTTATCCATAAACATATTGAGGGAAAACAGATTTTTATCGAGCATGGTTTGAGCTTTAAACCGAGTTTGAATCCAGAGAGGGTTGAGTCACTGAACCGTGATTTTGATCTGATTTTCTCTTCCGGGGTAAGCCAGCGGGACCGAATGATCAGGGAAGGTGTCGATCCCGCCAAAATTAAAGAAATTGGTTATACCACCTTGTTTGAAATGCCAATTGCCGAGGTGATTCCGGATCAAATTCTTATTTCGGTAAGTTATTATGGGACCTGGGGCGAATACGGTAACATGCTGGAAATCATGCGAAGGATGCCTTCATCTCTTGTGGCATATATAACAATGCATCCCTCCTTACCTGAAAACCAGAAGAAAGAGTGTCTTGATATTATCGAGCAGCGAAGTAATTTGCGCTACGTTGAAACACAAGAAGAATTATTGGCTGTAACAGCGTCCAGCAGATGTATATTGGGCAGTTCGAGCTCTGTCTGCACACCTTTTTGGTATCTTGGGAAACCGGTCATTTTTGTGAGAGGAAAGCTAACGCGAATCCCTTTCTATGGATGGCAAAAGGTACGGAATATGATGAGTGATCCGCTGTTTAACCAAATTCTTGCAGAAAGCACAAAAATATCAAGCTGGGAGCAATTTTCTCCGCAGCTTATAGAAAAGGCAAATATATCACCCTCTGGAAAGAAGATATTCTTCAGTACTAACTGGAGTAAGGATGCCACACTCCAGAAAATAAAATTTGAGCTGGAAGCATTAGAGAAGAAACTTAATTCTTTACAGAATTGATCACTTACAGTTGTTTTGCACAGTAAAACCTTATATACCTTCATGTGAGTCGGATGCAATCGATGTCTAGAGTTTAAATGAATTGTCAGGAAAATTGATGTTGTCCGAATCATTGAAGGTCCTCTACGTTATTGACACTCTGGCCCGTGGTGGAACAGAATTACAACTGACTGGACTCATTGACAGGCTGGATCGTCGACGTTTTGCCCCGTACCTCTGTACCCTCCGCGATGTCGACCCTGAGTTGCTGCCGGATGATTGCCCCCACCTGGTTTATAAAGTACCACGACTCCTGAGCCCCAATGGGGTGACCGCAGCCTGGAACCTTTCCAGATTATTACAATCCGAAGGTTTTGCAGTCGTGCAAACATTTTTTCAGGACGCTACGCTGTTTGGTGGTGTTGCGGCTCGTCTTGCCGGCACACCAGTGAGGCTGGCATGCTTTCGCGACCTGGGGTTTTGGCGTACTCGAGGACAGGAATTACTGCTGCGTCGGGTCTATTCGATGATGACAGGTTTTCTCGCCAATGCAGCAATTGTACGTGATCATTTCGCCTTGCACGACGGTTTGAACAAAGATACTATTCAGGTAATTTACAACGGGATTGATCTGGACAACTTGCATTGGATTGACCATGATGGCCCCACTTTGCATGTGGGCATCGTAGGCAACCTGAACCGCCGGGTTAAACGCACGGATTTGTTTCTGCGCGCCGCCGGCCAGGTAAGTCAAAAATATCCACAGATTACCTGGCATGTGCTGGGTGATGGTCAATATCGTGCGGAATATGAAGAGCTTGCCCGAAATGAAGGTCTTGCCGACCGGGTGATTTTTACAGGAAACATTGAAAAGGTGACTGACTATCTCGGTAAACTGCAGGTTGGCGTTCTTTGTTCGGATTCTGAAGGTTTCAGTAATGCTTTGCTGGAGTACATGAGTTGTGGCTGTGCTACCATAGCAACGCGTGTGGGTGGCAATATCGAGGCAGTTACAGAAGGGCAAACAGGTTTATTGGTTCCTCCAGATAATGTCGATGCGTTGGTTTGTGGTCTGCTAAAATTGGTTGAGAATATTCCTTTGCGGCGAAAGTTGGCAGTTGCAGCTCGAGAAACTGTAGCTGTCCGTTTCGGATGGAATCAATGTGTAGCTGCACATGAAGCGATTTATGAAAGAGCACGTGACATACGGCAAGATATACGTGGGAGTGAGTAAATGAAATTACGCAAAGAAATTCCCTGCAAAGATAACTGATCATTTTGGAAATAGAGTAAAAAAGGGGGCAGGGTGATTCGTAACTTCATTAGAAAAGCAGTTTCTGAGCCTATCTATTATCGAAAAAACAAGAGCCCCAGGCTTTCTTACTGGAAAGAACTGGAGAAAACTCAATATTTATCCTTGCGTGAATTGCAGGATATTCAATGGCAACGGTTACAAAAGCTCTACGCCTTTCTTTGGGAGAAAAACACCTTCTATCGTTCTCGTTTCCAGAATGCTGGGTTGAGCCCCGGTTCATTAACCACACCAGCCGATATCGCAAAAATCCCAATTCTGACCAAAAAAGAGATTCGAGAAAATTGTGACTCGATGATCTCCGCAGGCTATCAGAAGGAATCACTTCTTCATTTTAAGACCGGTGGTTCAACCGGTAAAGCTCTGGATATTTATCTCACGGAAGAGTGCAGTGAATTACGCAACGCCTGTGCCCGTCGCTCGGATCGCTGGACTGGCTGGGAACCGGGAGAACCTATTGGTGCTGCTTGGGGAAACCCCAAATTGCCTGTGACGTTAAAAGAGAAAATATTTCAGAATTTTCTTCAGCCATACATTTATCTGGACACGATGGCTGTTTCTCCTGATTCGGTACAAAAGTTCGCGCGCACTTGGGAGAAGGTGCAACCCACCCTGCTGTATGGCCATGCCCATTCTATTTTTATTTTAGCCCAATACGTACGGCAGATTGGTTGCAGTCAAATTAAACCGAAAGGGATATTATCCACCTCTATGATGTTGCTCCCTCACGAAAGAAAATTGATAGAAGAAGTGTTTTCATGCAGAGTCACTGACCGTTATGGTTGTGAAGAAGTGAGTTTAATTGGCTGTGAGTGTGAAAAACATAATGGTATGCATATGAACATCGAGCATCTTGTGATAGAATTCATCAAGGATGACGGGACAACTGCCCAACCAGGTGAAAATGGCAATATTGTTGTCACGGATCTCATGAATTTTGCCATGCCGTTTATTCGATATAAAATAGAAGATGTTGGCGTGCCGATGGATACAATGTGCTCCTGTGGTCGTGGATTGCCGTTAATGGGGAGAGTAACCGGCCGGGTGGCTGATTTTCTTATCAATAAAAAAGGGGAGAGAGTTGCGGGAATTTCTTTGATCGAAAACACGTTGACTGATATGGCCGGAATAGACCAGATGCAGATTATCCAGAATTCTCTTGATGATATGATCTTGAATATCGTGCCGGGCAGGGATTTCAACGATTCTGTTCAGGCAGCGCTGGTCCAATATTTCATGGTAATATTCCCGGATACATCAGTTACTCTGAACAAAGTGGATAAAATTTTGCCGGAACCCTCCGGTAAGTATCGTTTTTCAATCTGCCGGATTCCCGATGTGAACTGATATGAAACCCCAAGTCAGTATTGTTGTTACCTGTTACAATTATGGTCAGTTTGTAACGAAGTGTCTTGCCTCTATTCAAAATCAAACCTTTCCAGACTTTGAAGTTATAGTTGTAGATGATGGTTCAACAGATAATTCTGTGGAACAGATTCAGCCTTTTTTGCTGGATGATCGGTTTCGTTGTATAACCCAGACAAATGGGGGACAAGCCAATGCGAAAAACAGGGGCATCAAGGAATCCACGGCAGAGTTGATTGCCTTCTTGGATGCTGATGACCAATGGGCATCGGAGAAACTTGAAAGACAAATTCCCTTATTTGCACGTCAGGAAACTGGTGTTGTATACAGCAGGGCTTCTCATATTAATAAAGAAGGTAGGTCATTGCCCCAGCCGCCCCTTGGAAAATATTTAGAGCCACGCAGGGGCAAAGTCACACAATATCTCATTTATGATAATTTCATCCCTTTTTCTTCTGCAATTGTTCATAGAAAGTGTTTTGATGCTTTTGGTATGTTTGATGAATCACTTGCTATGGGCATAGATTGGGATCTATGGCTTCGTATTTCAACAAAGTATCAATTTGATTTTTGTGATGCTTTTTTTCTGCTCTACCGTGTAGGGCATAGCGGACAGATGTCCAAAAATCTACTGGAGCGGGTTCGCTGTGCAGATAGGATCATTGCAAAGTTTGCAAGAAATTTTCCTGGTGTTCTGTCAAGTAGAATTATGAAAGATGCGGACTACTATTCCTGTTGTTCGCGTGGGTATGTTCTGCGACAATATGGGTTCCGTTGTTGTTTGAAAAATTATTGGAAGGCAATTTCTTTGTTTCCATTCAAAAAGAAAGCATATATCGGTCTATTGAAAGTGCCGGTAAGAGCCCTTTTGGGTAGGTAACAGGAAGGTTAAATATATTTTTATGCGTATCCTGCATATCATAGATAGTGGCGGTATGTACGGCGCTGAAGTGATGCTACTGAATCTTGTAGAAGAACAAATTCGGCAAGGTTTGTTGCCAGTCATTGCCAGTATTGGTGCTCATCATCCAGGAGAAAAGCCTCTTGAGGTCGAGGCCCGCAAACGAGATTTCCCAATTGAAATCTTTCGAATGCGGCCCGGACCAAACTTTTCTGGGGCCTTTAAAATACTCAACTACGCCAAAGCTATAGACTGTACTTTACTCCATTCCCATGGGTATAAAGGGAATATTCTTTTTGGATGTATTCCTAAAAAAATTCGTGGCCTACCTTTAATCACCACCCTCCATGGTTGGACATCAACTGGTACTACTTTGTCACGTATGCGTCTCTATGAAACGATTGATTCGTGGACTTTATCCAAAATGGATGCCGTGGTTCTTGTTAATAAAGGCATGCTGACACACTCAAGAGTGGCAGAAACTAAGAACGTCAAATTTCACGTGGTCAATAATGGAATCAGCGTCGAGGAACCTGATGCGCATCCATGCGCTGAACTAAGGTTAGAGCCAAAAGGAGGTGTGAATATTGTTGCGGTAGGTCGTCTTTCTCCAGAAAAAGGTTTTGATGTACTTTTGAGAGCCTTGGCTCGTGTTGTTGAGCTGGGAAACGATGTCTCTCTTGTTCTATTTGGTGAAGGGAGAGAGCGCCGTAAGCTTGAAGAACTGATTTCACAGTTAGGTTTGCACCGGAGAGTTAAACTACCTGGATATAAGAGAAATGTAGATGCAACTTTCTCTTGTTTTGATCTCCTGGTCATGCCTTCATTGACTGAAGGTTTGCCTATTACCCTGCTGGAAGCCATGCGGGCAAAATTGCCAGTAATTGCCTCTAGAGTTGGTGGCATTCCAAATGTAATAAAGGATGGTGTTAGTGGTTTACTGGTGGAGCCTGCAAATGTCGAAGAATTGGCAGAAGCGATTAAGGATCTTGCTGATTCGCATTCCAAACGGAAGAAGTTGGCTGGAAAAGCGAATTTGGTGTTTTCGCAAACATACAGTGCAGAGATTATGGCGAAATCTTATCGACAGATATATGCTAAAATTTTAGAGTGAAACTATTGATCGTATATTTATAAGCATATATTTAGGATGGCTGGGGCTATAGTGATTTACAGGAAACTAGTATACTTAGATTATTCACAATAGCAACTTAACTAACAGAATGGTAGAGCAACATTGGTCTTGCACTTTTATGCTGTCTGCTTCGCATTTTGGGCACTTTGTTGAAATTGCTGTTGAATAATGATTGTAGATCTGATCATTTTGTCTCTCAATTTATTGTATCCATAACGAAATGAACAAGATATTTGAATACATTTATTTTTCCAGTCCTGCATTTTTGCAGTCCTGTGGTGTGTCATTGTATGGATTGCACTTGAAGCGCCAGAGATATGGAAAGGTGTCCTCTCAATTCCTGGACGATTTAATTGCAAATGAGCGATTAGGGCTAAATGAAATATCGAAAATTCAGGAAAATCTTTTTAAGAGCTTGGTCAGTCACGCTTTTCTTGAAGTTCCTTTTTACCAACAACTAAGTAAAGAGACAGGGTTGGTCGCACAAGATATAAAGAGTGTTGATGATATCCAGGATTTACCGATAATTAGTAAAGATATGATACGAGAGAACCCTTCTCTGTTTTGTGCGGAGAGTTATCTGAAAAGGAAAGGTGGCTTTTGGCTCTCTACAAGTGGTACTTCAGGAAAACCTTTACGTGTTTTTTGTGATAAAAAATCGAGACAACGCCATTATGCTTTCTGGTCACGATTTCGGCGGTGGTGTGATTTGGATGAGTCCCATGTAAGGGCGACTTTTTTTGGAAGAGTAATTATGCGTCCGGAAAGGGAAAAACCACCGTTCTGGCGATATGATGTTTTTGGAAAGAATTATTTATTCTCTTCACATCATATGACTGATTCCAACTTAATTCATTATTATAATAAGTTGGTTGAGGTTAACCCTTCTGAATTGATAGGCTACCCAAGCAGTTTGTATTTGTTGGCAAAGTATTGCATGAAAAACAAACTTACAGATATTCACCCAAAGGCAGTTATAACGACTGCTGAAACTCTTCTCTTGCAACAGCGAGAATTAATCGAAGACGTTTTTGGGCGCCCGGTGTTTGATCAATACGGGTGTGCGGAGATGGCTTTGTTTGTATCGCAGTGTGAACATGGTGAATATCATTTGCATCCGGAACATGGATTTCTCGAAGTACTCAATAGGGAAGGTGAGCAAGTTGTCCCAGGTGAAGAGGGTCGAGCTGTCTGTACAAATTTTGTGAATATGGCAATGCCATTAATACGATATGATCTGGGGGATTTGGTGGTTATGTCAGATAAAAATTGTCACTGTAGGCGACAATTTCCCGTTATTCAGCAAATAGTTGGCCGTTTTGATGATATTTTGATCGCCCCTGATGGTCGTCCTCTGGGGCGTCTTACCCCTGCATTTAAAGACTTGCCAGGTGTATACGAATCTCAAATTATCCAAAAAGACATACACTCCCTTGAAATAAAGATGGTAACAGATATTTTATTCACAGAGAGCGTCATGCAGGAACTCATCTATCAACTTCGAAAACGAGTTGGGAAAGATATGAATTTGAAAATAAAAATCGTTGATAATATTCCAAAAGATAAAAATGGGAAATTCAGGACCGTTATATCTGCGGTAAAAATTTAACATGATGAATAACAACGAAAATATTGTGTGGATAACTTGGGAACCACATCGAAGAACTTCTGTTCTTGCAAAAGAATTGGGCGCCCGTTTGTGTATTATAAATGAGTCGTCACTTTTATGTAAAATAAGGTTTATTCGATATTTAATATTATCAATAAGGACTGTAGGATATCTTTTTAAAAAAAGGCCGAGAGTTTTAATTGTACAAAACCCATCAATTATTCTTGCCTTTGTTGCCTGCATTTTCAGAGGCTGTTTTAAGTATATTTTGATTGTTGACCGCCATTCAAATTTTAAGTTACAAAACACTGCAGGGTTGTTAATGTATTTTTTTCACTTTCTTAGTAAATTTACGGTAAAAATTGCAGATATTACAATAGTTACAAACCATTATTTGGCAGAGATTGTAAATAAATGGGGTGGGAAAGCTTTTGTATTGCCAGATAAAATACCTGAATTGTCGCTTGCCAATCCTATACAATTAGATGGTCAAACAAATGTAGTTTATGTTTGCTCATTCAGTAAAGATGAACCGGTTGAAGAAGTGATAGACGCTTTTGGAAGAATGGAAGATGTGTTTCTTTACATTACGGGCAGTTATAATAGCTTACTAGGAAGGAATATAAAAAAATCATGTAATTTTAGTAATATAAAATTTTCGGGATTTCTTGACGAACGCAGTTATCAAAGCCTTATGATTTCGGCCGACTTAGTTTTGGTTTTAACTAAGCAGGAACATACGCTTACTTGTGGGGCATATGAGTCAATAGCACTATCTAAACCCATGGTGCTTTCAAACACAAATACTATCAGGGGTTATTTCTCAAAAGGGGCAGTATACTGTGATCCTAATCCTGTTACTATTACTGCCGCTATTAGACAAGCTCTAAACACTGTTGAAAAGTTGCAAGAGGAAGTCAACCAATTAAAAGAGGAATTGAATATGCAATGGGAAAAGGATTTTCTTCGCTTCGTAAATGAGATTTCACGAATAAGTGGCAGAGCATTTTTTTAAGGAGTTATTGTGAAAGGATTACCCGAAGACAAAGAGAGTATTAATCTGTTATGGACTGGAGGCTGGGATTCAACCTTCCAGCTGTTGCAATTGCTCGTAATTTTTAAGAGTTGTGTTGTCCCATACTATCTTATAGATGTGGGCCGTTGTTCAACTGCCCTTGAAATACTGACAATCAAACGTATTAAGGATCGTATTTTAAAAGAATATCCATATGCGCGTGAACTTCTTAAGCCTACGCAGTATTTTGCAGTGGCGGATGTTGCATCTGATTTTGAGATAGCAGAAGCTTATCAATCTATTCTCAAGGAGAAACATATAGGTAGTCAATATGATTGGCTTGCTCGATTTTGTAAAGAGAAACATATATCAGACATGCAACTGTGCATTCATCCCCGTAGTCGTGACAAAGAGCACTTCAATATCGAGTCGATTCTATCTGAGAGAACTTGTGGCTCTCAATCTGTTTTCCATGTTGACCCTAAATTTGAAATGATGAATGAATACAAACTATTTCGCTATTTTTCGTTTCCGATTCTAAAGCTCACGAAGAAACAGATGTCTGTTATGGCAAATGAGCAAGGTTGGAAAGAGATAATGGCGATGACATGGTTTTGCTACAATCCAACTCGCAATATAGAACCCTGTGGAAGATGCAACCCGTGTATCCAGGTTATTGAAGATGGGCTTGGATGGCGAATCCCATTAAAAAGTCGCATATTTTCTTTCTTTTATAAACCACTCGTCAGGCCTTTAAAACCAGGGGTGAAGTTAGTACTCAATAAAATTGGAATGCTAAAATATTTCTCAAGAAGTGGTTAGAGGCTACTTATTTGAAATTTGAAATAGATAAGATTAGTTCTACTTTGGGAATCAATAAATGTTGATTTTTCTTCAGGATATTGTATGGATAAGCCTAAAGGATTTTCAATCTAGGGCAGTTCGAATACCCATTACAGCGGCCAAAACAAATTAAATTCACACAAGGAAGATTCCCATGCCAGACTCCACCACTTGCTGGCGGGCCTGGCCCGCCAGTTTTTGTCCTTATACGGAAGGTATCATAAGTATTTTCAAAGACATACAGTAAATTTATCAGACAAGGCATTCCAATACCTGAAGGGCCTGTTCCAGGCGGATAAAAAGAACATGGAACTAATGGAAGAGAGAGTTACCGAGACCGTATCAATGCGGGTTGATAGATGGGCCAGGAAGCAGGCCCCTGGTGCCTGGAAGCGCATCGCCATTCGGGATGGCTCAAAGGGAAAGATCTTTGTTGATATTTTGCACAGAATTATTTGGCTTTGGGACGACAAGTGTTACGTTGCAATACCCCAGGCTTTTACCGTTGCATATACCGTGGCATGGCGAGTCTGGATACATTAGGAATACGATTGTTCCTTTCCGATCGCAGTCCTATAGCGAGAATAATTGGAAGGGCTTTTTGTCATCTCAAATGTTTCCTGGTACCTTGAAATATTGTTCCAGCAACAACGGATGTTTTATGCTTACAGATAGAACATCGGAAGAGCCCAGTTTTCATAGGCCATGCCTTGCATCCACTACAGATTGGGCAAACAAAGCCATGAGGCCAACGAAGTTTTTGCAAATACTCAAGACAAGCTTGTTCTGTTGTGAACCACTCGTCGAATTCCTGCAAGGTTTTCGGATAGTCAATTCCGGCAATTGGATGGGAACCAAAATTATTCATACCTCATTATAGCATTAGGCCAGTGAAGTGGATACCCCCTTTATAGAAAACAACAAGAAGACGGGCTGCTGTATCAAGTGTCGTGAGCCCCAAAGTAGAATTAGGCGCTTTAACATGATGTGGGTGGGAACTATGCTATTGTAGTTTTATAATTGGGAGGATACAATCTTTCTTGCCAGTTAACAAAAGCGGTAAAGAGACCAGTCGAATTTCAATTTTTTTGCAACTTAGCTTCTTCGTCATCAAAGTTTAAATGGCAAATTGAAACTTTGTTAGATCCTGGCCAATTATAACTTTGGAGAAGTGGCACACATATACCTTCGAAACAGTAAACATGTATACAGAACCAGAGAAAGTGTCGATGCTCGAAAACGTATTTCCTATTCAGAATGAACCCTCTGAATATCCCTCAACCAATAAACTATTTTTATTGTTGTTCTGTGGATACGTTATTTATTGGTATCTTCAAGGGGGAATCAGATTTCATGAATTAGGAAAAATTCGTTTTGAGTTTCTTTACGCTGGATTTCTCTCTGTTATAGCGTTAGTGACGTCAAGGATTAATAAAAAAGAAACGTGCCCACTGCTTCCATATATCTGTTTGTTTTTTTTGATATTGATTATTCAGATACCTTTTTCGTATGATTTCGAGACATCCTGGAATACTTTTATTGACAGAGTGGTGAAGTTTTCATTCATGGCTTTTTTTATTACCTCTTTTGTTCAATCTCCTCGTGATTTAAGGTATTTTTTAGGTGCTTTCTTACTTGCCTGTTTTAAGATGGGGCAAGAAGGTTTGATTGGTAATCTTTCAGGTAGTATGGTGTGGCAAAATCAAGGCGTGATGCGCTTACATGGGTCAACACCCATTTATTTTCATCCTAATTCATTTGCTGGAATGGCACTGGGCACAATTCCTTTTGTAATTACATTATGGCCGATAGCGTCAAAAGCAGTAAAGGCTTTCCTTTTTGTGTTGGCTCTTTTTGCAATGAATATAATTATATTTACTGGATCTAGAACTGGTTATGTCGGATTCATAATTCTATTGTTTTTTATCGTATTTCACTCCCGTGGTAAAAGTAAAACTTTTTTAGTAATGATCATGGTAGTCGGTTTACTAATCTTTTTTGCACCAAAAGGATACCAGGAACGTTTTGCCTCAATATATACTGGGCAAGACAAAGAAGGGAACTCAACAGGAGCTCGAAAAAGGATAATAAAAGATGCTTGGGAGATATTTTTAGGCCATCCGTTAGGAGTCGGTATTGGTGCGTTTCCTGCGATACGGAAAGATGTCTATGGTCTATCCCAGGACACGCATAATTTATACCTCGAAGTCGCAACTAACCTTGGTATTCAAGGGGTTGTGGTGTTTACACTTCTACTTATTAAGACTTTTAGATTACTAAAAGAATTACAGATAAGTTTTTTCAGTCAAAGGGAAAAAATTTTAGACTATATTAAGAAAGAGAAAATTCCAGACTGCTCAATTCAGAAAATTGAGCAGCATCTCAGAGACATCCGTTTAATGGAGTCAGTGTGTAGGGCTGTCTATCTGTTTATTATTGTGCGCCTTTCACTTGGTCTTTTTGGAATGGATCTTTATGAAATTTATTGGTGGTTTGCTTTTGGCATTGTGATCTCTATTTGGCAGATGGAGATAATTTCGAGGAAAATAACTGATGAATTTATTTTGAAGGAACAAACTTGAGTAGTTAATTTTTGTAAATATAAAAAAGGGTTCATCCGAATAAAGCATACTTTGTCTCATGAAGCCCAAGGATTTTCAGTTTGAAGAAATCCATTTCTCGAAATCCATATGCTTGTTTTTGCAAAGTCTTTATTTTGTTATTCGTGCCCTCAAGTGGACCGGTTGATATAGGAAAATCGAAATAGGCAAGGACTCCATCGCGATGTACTTCAAGCGTTTCAGAAAATGTCAGGAGCATTTTGACACCGGAGATTTTAGCACGAGCTTCCCAGTCATTAAGATGTCGGATAGAGTATACTAGATAAGGATATATGAATGACTATTATAAAGCGATGTATAGCAATGATGCCGATTGAGCTGCAAAACGAGTTAAAACGGCTTTACTACAGAAGACAAATCAATAATGGTACCTTTATTACACTCGAACCGGAATTCCATGAACTTAAAAAGATAGTTAATGTAAATGATTGGGTTATAGATATTGGTGCAAACATAGGACATTATACAAATAAATTATCTGAATTAGTCGGACCAAAAGGTCGTGTTATTGCTTTTGAGCCAATTCCAACCACGTTCAAACACCTAACGGAAAATACGTTGTATAGTAAACATAAGAATATTACTCTTATTAACGCAGCCGTTTCTGATAAAACAGTAATTGTTGGTATGTCAATACCTAACTTTGCATCAGGATTGAAAAATTACTATCAGTCAACTATTACATCAGAAGCAAATGAGACCGATACTTTTGTTTTAACATTTTCGATTGATAGTTTGCAATTAAGCCATAATATTAGTCTAATTAAGATAGATGCGGAAGGCCACGAACCTGCTGTTTTCAGGGGATTGCTAGGGCTCTTGGAACGAGATCGGCCAGTACTTATTGTAGAGACTGTTACAAATGCGATCCGAGAACAACTGTTCCGACTTGATTACAGAGAAGAAAGATATAACAACTCGCCTAATATAGTTTTTTTACCAAATACTCTTAGCGAGTTTCCCTCCTGAAACCTCCGATTTTGGAGAACGCCGAAAGTGGAATTGGAAATTCAAAACTAATTATGCTGTGGCGATATGGTATGCCAGCAGGGTAAATTTATGCTACCCATGAACCGCAGCGGAACTGTGATTATCGCCAGTAATTTTCAAATAATCTAAAACCGAGCGAGGAGAAAAACTGAGTTGCCTCATTTTTTGAGTTACGTTGGATACGCCCTTGCTTTTGAGGAGGCCGATAGCAAATCTCCGTAGCCGGGTGATGTTTTCCGGACCGTAACCTTTGGAGATTCTACAGCGATCCTCATCGAAATTCCAGTCAAGGATGTAGTGACAGCTGTTTTCAATGCTCCAGTGCTGCCGGTTGTCTCTGAGGATCTGTTCGGCGGTTGCCATCTGGGGAGTTTTACTGGTGATTCCGTACGCGACAGCCCGTGTATTTTTACCTTTTATCCGGTAAGTTACTCGTTCAATTTTGAATGCTTGGGCGACATGGGGGAATTTCAAATAAGGGGGTATCCACGTCACTGGCCTATTAATAAATAATCTAAAACCGAGCGAGGAGAAAAACTGAGTTGCCTCATTTTTTGAGTTACATTAGATACGCCCTTGCTTTTGAGGAGGCCGATAGCAAATCTCCTTAGTCGGGTGATGTTTTCCGGACCGTAACCTTTCGAGATTCTACAGCGATCCTCATCGAAGTTCCAGTCAAGGATGTAGTGACAGCTGTTTTCAATGCTCCATAGCTGACGGTTGTCTCTGAGGATCTGTTCGGCGGTTGCCATCTGGGGAGTTTTACTGGTGATTCCATACGCGACAACCCGTGTATTTTTACCTTTTATCCGGTAAGTTACTCGTTCAATCTTGAAGGCTTGGGCGACATGGGGAAATTTCAGAGATGTATTGAGTTCGGTGGTTACCCAGATTGCAGCCGATCATACTGCAGACGATGCCCCCAGCCGATCCAGCAATCACGAGCACCGCACTTCAGAGCTGCCGCGGAAAAGCTTAGGAGGCCAAGCCATTTGTTGTTGCAGATGACAATATACCAGATCGTATTGCCGATTTTCGGCAAAGCTCCAAGATAATGATGCTGTCGCATCAATTCTTGGAATCTGGGTTCTTCTGAAGGTTCTACCGGACGGACGACAACCTGGGATAAGTTCAACATGGTCCTCTCTCATATGATACAATTTCGGGGATTGTAGCTGACTTGAGAAAGGTTGTCCAGATTTAATCGTAAGTAGTTTGAATTTTATTAAGAAGTGGATGTAAATTCACCCTGGCATTCGTCCTGTTATCTATTACAATATCTCAGGCAATGTCCTGGAAAACGTTTTCGTTTTCCGGATATATCACCCAAGAATCTGATATAAACGACCCAATATTCCCAAAAATTGGAGATACGTTTGTTGGTCAATTATCGTACATATACGACCCAATGCTGGGACACGTTTTGGGCGAGCCCGAGATTTATGAGCCACAAAATTCCTACTATTTCCTTTTTCATGATTTTTCAATAATGGGGTCGGCTGACTGGACGTTTGGTTATGAACCTTCGGGTGGGAATATGACTTTCATCGGCATCGGAGACACGGCTTTCTTCGGCGGTGGACAAAACACTTTTAGCGTAGAAGACATATGGGTTACTATCCGAAAAACGGAAGGACGTCTTCTTGTTGTTCCAATATATAATGGCATTAGTAGAGAGACGATAATTGGGACCATGGATAATGTAAGCTACTCCTCTATCCCTATGGTCTCGCAGCCTGTACCAGAGCCCGCAACAATGCTCCTATTCGGTGCAGGTTTAGTAGGCGTTGTTGTTTCCAGCTTCAGAAGTAAAAAGAAATAATTATGCTTTTAGCAGAATTGGTAATAGGAAAAGGTAAACCGTTCACCAAGATTTTGACCATCATAGTGTTACGTTGCGATTCATTTGCTTGAATGTTCCTTGTTGCCGACGGCGTGAAAATGCAAAAAAAGTGGTTGCAAAATGCTGTTTTATGGCGTGGTGTATTCTGCCGCACCGGATGTTTTTTCTCGGTGCGGCATTTAGTTTTCTCAGGAAGTTTATACCTCAACCTGCTCTTTCATGCGGTAGCTTTTGCCTGGCCTCTAACGACGGTGTCGGCGCGATGAAGAACCCTGTTTAAGACTAGCAGACGTAAGTGTCGCGTCATAGTTAAAAATTTCCGGCCAGTTTTTGTATGCTCTGTTTGAGGTAATGACGAAAGATCCTTTTTCATATCGGCGGCAGATGTTACGTTGTAAGCGCTGACACGAATATCTGATTCTGTTGCAACCAAAATGCCTCGTTGCATTTAGATTGGCAAGGCGGGTTTCTGGTTCACTGCCTGAGCGAAGGTATGATATTTTTTTCTAACTAGCCATTTTTGACTAATTTGAGATGACAAAAAGCCGTTCCAATTATTCTCGCTATAGGGGTGCGCTCGGAACGGAACAGTCGTATTTCTAATGTATCCAGACTCGCCATGCCACGGAATATGCAACGGTAAAAGCCTAGGGTATTGCAACGTAACAGCAGATGCCCTGGAAAAGTAGACACGGGCCATGCTTGTCAATGGGCAGCCGATTTTGTCGAGTTATGTGGATTTTACCTCCGCCAAATACGAGGAGCTCCAACCCACAAATAATAACCAGGTATCCATGATATCAGAAGTGGTCCCACTTCTTGTTGCCTTGTCTTTGCTCTGACCAATAGTGCCTCGTTTTTCATCTATCCTTTTTCTAAAGTTATTGCAATTTAAGCATATTCCACATCTCAGCGGGTAAATGAAGTGCCTCAATTTTGATAGGACATTCTTAAAATATATGGTTTGGCAGCAAGTGCATCAGTGGGAGTAAAAACAACTTTTTGTCCTGCACTTACCTCTCCACTTTCGTTAATTACAAAAATGTATGCTTCCGCATTGTTAATAAAAGAGCCTTGGTTTACGGTCAACGTGATGGAGGAAGGAGACCATGCGGAAGGAATTTGAATTTCACAATGGGCTCTTTCTGACCATAGGGCAGCATCGCATATTTCCACGCGAGCCTGGGTTGTATCAATATAAATTTCATCCCACCACCGCTTTGCTTCTGTTTTTACTCCATCGACTGCACACGCATCGTTAGAATAATAATGACCAAAATATACTTGACCAATAGAGCGTACCGGACACCCAACCGTTTGATCCCGTGTTATTGTGTGAAATCTTTCCTGGTTATCAATATTCAACCAACGAAAGGCCGCCTCAGTATCGATATAAGAATCAATGCGGTGCCATAAATTATCACGACCTAAGAATTTTTCTGGATAACCAGGCCAGTAAGTTTCTCTTGATCCAGTTGTCGGACAACCATAGTCTATAGCTCCAGCCATACTTCCGGTATTTGAACAAGTAGTATTTGTCATGCCAATACGGTGAACCCATTCCGAGCTATCTCCGCCATAGTCGTAATATAGATTTAGAAACTTTACATTTCTGGCTAGTGGGCCGATTTGCTGGAACCTCCAGTACCCGTGCATGTAAAGACGATTAGAATTCATAGTGGAAGGTAGGTTGAGACCTATAACCTGGTTATAACGGCCATTTGTGAACTGTTGTAAAGCACTCTTCGCACCAAGAGTTCGCTGATAAGTATTGTCATATATGACACCAACTGCTGTATACAACCCCCCTGAAGTTTCGGCGTTTGGGACTTGGGTACCTAGTGTGCCTCCTTCGAAATCAATGTATCTCAACGGTGCCGCAGGAATTTTCTTTCCAAAATTGGCTCCGGCTATGCTCGTAGTTTGTTTGTGTGAAATTGACAACACAGAAGAACTATTAATACTAGGCGGAGTAGCAAAACAAACCCCACCTACCGAGAAAGAGTATATTGATAAAGCTATGATTGTGGCTACATGTTTTCTATTTATGTACATGTCTAATCTTCCCTTTAATTTTAGAGTGTATTGTCGATTATTTCAAAAAAGGCAATTTTCGGTGGTTTGCCATCATTATTACTCCAATTATAACCTTAATCCTGCGCTTACAGATGCCTAACGGAACTGTGTTTGAATACGGTCCTGGGACTCAAATACTAAAGTGACCAACACCCAACATTCGATCAGTTCACTCTACTCTCCCTACCCTCCTCATCTCTGCCTAGTCATTATCTAAGTCTCATGTAAACTGGCGTTCAATTATTTTAGGTTAGCAAAACCATTTCCTTTTAATGTATCTGTTAACCCACAACTCTCTTTGCTGATGTTAAGACATTTTAGCATGTTGCCATGTTTTACAGAGATAAATCCTATGCTTTGTCACAATTTCAGATTGGAAACTACTGAAGGCGCCGCCATTGCCATAGCAGGATATAGAGATACTACAATTATAGAAACTAATAGCTTTTGTACGTTGTGCCATTTCATAAGAAACTCCATATAAAACTCCGGTTGATGAAAATACTATTCATTTTGCCCAACACCGTCAAAAAACAAATTTGATATGTGTTGGTATATCAATCCAAAATTTCTCTCCTTATGTGTGAGATATCTGGATTTTGCCTCAAGTGAGATTGCTAATCAAATCAGGGGCCTAGTTTTATGGTGATAACTGAACCAGTAATCTTAAAACTATGTTACTATTCAGCCGAACCGATTACAAGGTAGCCTACTTCTTCCACTTTATGATAGATCTCGGCATCCTTTGATTGTTCTTCCTCAATTTTTACCTTAATTGCCGACTGGGACATGTTTTGCGTACGTACTGCCGCAGGGTCGCTACCGTTGTACGTTTGCATTCCAGCGATAAAGAACGGCATATCAGAGAACGTAGTGTTAAAGGTGAGGGTGGACCAGGTCTGAGTAATGCTTTTGGTGCCGGCTTCGTATTGCAGGCCGGGGAGTGTTCCCTCGCCGGGTTCCCAGGCGATATAGCCAATGGTTTCAGTGCCGTGGGAAAAAGCAGTCGTTTCCTGTTCCTGCAATTTGTATTCGAAGGAAAGCTGGTTGATATTCCCGACTCTGCCGGTAACTGCTTTGATATCGTTGTTAGATATTACCTGGGTCAGGATGATCGGGGTGAGATTATACGATTGTTGCAGGGAAATGTTCTTGAATTGGTTGGAACCGGTAAAATTTCCTGCCTCAATTTTGGTACCGTCATTTAGACTATAGGTACCTTTTTCCATCACTATATAGCTGAAAATTTCAGGGGTATGGGCGCCATCCAGATAGTCCCATTCCTGCAGACGGATTTCAAAACCCATCCTATCGATGTTGCGGACACGTACCAGAACCGGATGGCTTCCGATAGAAGTGGGAGGACCGGCAACGACGACTGGTTCGTTGAAAGTGTTTTCAAAAAGCACTCTGGTCCATTCGTGATCGATGCTCACTTCTCCCAATTCAAAATCAGGGAGGGGGCTGCTGCTGTCAGTGGCGTTTTCTACGTTAGGTGGAGAAACAACAATGGGGGTGCTGATTGAATTGGTTAAGCCCTTGCTGTCTTTGACAGTGAGCTGGGTATAATACGTCCCGGCTTTCGTGAAGACGTGGGATGCAGTTTTACCCGTAGCCACGGAGCCGTCACCGAATGTCCAGGTATAACTGACAAAAGGTGCATTGGGTGTTTGCGAAGAGGAACCATCGAAGTTCACTGTCAGGGGTGCAGTACCTGTGGCAGTTGAGGAAGACAGAATCGCGATCGGTTCTGTAACCACGGTATAGGTGAGTGCGTCTGGAAGAAGGGACGTCTCACCCCCTTTTGCATCGACAGCAGAAATGGTAAATTTGTGCTGAGTGCTGGATACTTCGGATTCATAGGCTAGCTGACGGGTAGAAAAGTCCGAAGTTTCATAAATAAGAACTCCGTTGTCGTAGAGACGAAAACCTCCTGCATTTTTGGCACTGTCTATATAATTCCAATTGAAATGAATGCTTTGGGTTGGGGGTATGGCAAATTCGAACGGAGCCGATCGAGGACTTTCAGTCTCATTGGAATAATAGGCTGCGAGGGTAAAACCGTGAGTGTCTTCTTCCAGGAGAAGAGCGCAGTTCATCTTGAAAACGTTTGGCTCATTTGTTTCACAGACCTGTTTGCCTTCTTTGTAAAGCCGGTAACCGAGAACCTGTTTCACCGGATCGTCCGGGGCCTTAAAGGCAAATTCGATTTCTAGATTACGCATCTGGGCACCGAGTGAAACAGTAGGGAGGACAATTAATATCAGTAAAAGCGACAGTATATTATTTTTCATTGTATTGATTGATTGTTCCTGTAATTGTGCACCACTAGGGTGAATGAGAGTGAAATCTCCCACCTGTGGGTGCTACAAACATTTTCTGGTTATTCTTCAACATCACTCTTTGATGGTCGAAGTACTTTTTTATCCAAAAGAACGCAGGAAAAATCATTCAAGGTAAAGCATATTAGGTTGCGTATAATTCTGTAAGCCGAATTGGTCTCGACATTTTACACATCGGTGATTCCTTGATTTCATTAATTGTGTTGTCATAGAATTCCTTTGTAATAATGGGCTGTTTTATGTGAATACACTCATCGCCCGTAAGCAGGAAGCATGCCAACAAATTAGTAAACGGTTTAATAACGGAACTTTGGTTCATTAAAAAAATCCGGACTCTAACATTTTTCATCTTGTTTAAAGAGTGCGCAAGAAATGCACTCCGGGTTGCAAAATATTCACTAGGAGGCTGTGCCGGTGTGCCACTATTCACTCTCTTTATACATACCAGCTGGTCATTGTTATCGTTGTTATCATTGTTATATTCGCTGCAACCGCTGATACTATTTTCCCGGCTGCTGTCAAACTCCCAGGAGAAAGTGGCAAGGCGAGTCAATACCTCCTCCTAGTTTCCGGTACTTATGGACAGATAGCCTACAACTTCTGAGGTGTGTCCAACCTCGGTATCCAGTGATTGTTCTTCTTCAATCATTACCTGGACCGCTGTCCCAGACATCTTTTGTATTCTAACTGCTGCCGTATCGCTACCTGCGTAGGTTTGCATTCCGGCAATAAACAGCGGCAGGTCGGCAAATCCAGTCTGGAACGTGAGGTTATACCAATTGCTGCTAACGCTTCTGGTTGTATTCCTGGCCTCGTAAAGCAAACCGGAGATTTGTCCTATGCCAGGTTCCCAGGCAAGGTAGCCGACAGTTTCCGTGGTGTGGGTGGCATGTGTTGCTTCCTGCTCCTGTAGCCTGAAGTCGAATGAAGTTTGACTGACGGTGCTGATTCTGCCGGTCACTGCATCGGCTTCATTTTCCGTCATGACCTGAGTCAGGATGACAGGAGTGATGCTGAATGGCTGCTGCAGGGAAACCTGGTTGAAAGCAGTGGAACCGGTGAAGCTGCCGGCTTCTATTTTGCTTCCGTTGTCCAGGGTATGGATACCCTTATCGATGACAATGTAATTGATAGTTTCCTGGACATGGTTGCCATCCAGGTAATCCCATTCCTGCAGGCGGATTTCAAAACCAACTGTGTTGATGTTGCGGATCCTCACTGTAGAAGGATGATTTCCGTTAAATGTAGGCGGACCGGCAATGACGACAGGGTCAGTGAATGTGTTATCGAAAAGCACCTTGACCCATTCATGATCGATGCTCACTTCACCCACTTCGAGTTTTATGCTCTCTGCAGTAGGAACGTTTATCGCATCTTTTTGGGAACTTATGGACAGATAGCCTACAACTTCTGAGGTGTGTCCAACCTCGGTATCCAGTGATTGTTCTTCCTCAATCATTACCTGGACCGCTGTCCCAGAGATGTTTTGTATTCTAACTGCTGCCGTATCGCCACCTGCGTAGGTTTGCATTCCGGCAATAAACAGCGGCAGGTCGGCAAATCCAGTCTGGAACGTGAGGTTATACCAATTGCTATTAACGCTTCTGGTTGTATTCCTGGCCTCGTAAAGCAAACCGGAGATTTCGCCTTTGCCAGGTTCCCAGGCAAGGTAGCCGACAGTTTCCGTGGTGTGGGTGTCATGTGTTGCTTCCTGCTCCTGTAGCCTGAAGTCGAATGAGGTTTGACTGACGGTGCTGATTCTGCCGGTCACTGCATCGGCTTCATTTTCCGTCATGACCTGAGTCAGGATGACAGGAGTGATGCTGAATGGCTGCTGCAGGGAAACCTGTTTGAAAGTAGTGGAGCCGGTGAAGCTGCCGGCTTCTATTTTGCTTCCGTTGTCCAGGGTATGGATACCCTTATCGATGACAATGTAATTGATAGTTTCCTGGACATGGTTGCCATCCAGGTAATCCCACTCCTGCAGGCGGATTTCAAAACCAACTGTGTTGATGTTGCGGATCCTCACTGTAGAAGGATGATTTCCGTTAAATGTAGGCGGACCGGCAATGACCACAGGGTCGGTGAATGTGTTATCGAAAAGCACCTTGACCCATTCATGATCGATGCTCACTTCACCCACTTCGAGTTTTATGCCATCTGCAGCAGGAACGTTCTCATCAGGAGACACGGTTACTGTTCCATCCTCCTCGGGTGGGATGGTTGAATTATCGGCAGTGGGTGTTTCATTTGATTCAGTAGATTCAGCTACGATAACAGGTGTCTCTACCTTATCGGTTAGCCCCACCTTGTCTGTGACGGTGAGTGCAGTATAATACGTTCCAACCTCTGTAAAGGTATGGGTTACCGTTTGGCCTGTGGCGTGAGATCCGTCCCCGAATGTCCAGCTGTAACTCATTATCGGTGGATTGGCGGTTGTGGAGGCTGAGCCGTCAAAGGTTACGGTAATTGGAAGGTCCCCGACGGATGCTGAGGAGGAGACAACCGCAGTTGGGGGCGTTGGCGGGATGGTGGATGAGCTGATGGTAAATGGAAATACCGGTGATTGTGGGCTTTCGGTACCATCAGAGTAACAGGCCGAAAGGGTGAAGCTGAAGGTGCCCTGTTCTGTGGGGATATCGCAGTTTATTCTAGTTACATCCGGCTGAAAAGTCGCACAGACCTCGGCGCCCTCTTTGTAGAGTTTGTAACCTGAGAGTTGTTTTTCAGTATAATCCGGTAAGGGAAATGCAAACTCTATTTCAAGAGTTGTCATCTCAGAAGCGGATGAAATGGTAGGAGAGATCAATAGGAGCAATAGAAAAAACAGTAAATTATTTTTCATTGTATTGATTGGCTATACCAGTAGTTGAAAATTAATGATTGAAACCCCAACACTCAAAGTGGTTTTGTTTTATCGCCTATCGATTTATTGTTAATTGATGGAGAAAATTTTTAGATTGATACTTTGTCCTGACCATATAACGCCTCTTTATTAGAAAGATTAAATTACTTTTTTAAGGAGTGTCTTTTGTTTGGTCACAATATATTTCCCGAATGCTGTGGCTCTATTTACTACAAGTAGTTGCTGTTGTAATATTTCCTGTAAAGCACAAAGCGTACCTATCTGGAGTTTGATTGAAAATATTATTAGCTCTTAGTATAAATAGTGTAATTACAAATAGTTAATTTTAGGCGATAGGCGTTTTTTGGGTCCAAACTGCATCAAATTTAAACAGCATGTAAATCACAAAATAGTAATCCGCCTATCTGAATTACGGTATTGTAGGTTGGGTTTCATGGGTATTTGCCGGCCTTGTGCAACTATTCTGCGGCAATAAGGAATTCCATTGGAGAGGGTTTTGGCAGGTGATCTTTTATTTTCAATATTGCCATCAGGAAATAGTCAAAATAAAAGTTGGTGGCTTGTAATAAATGTCCAGAGTTGTGATTAAAGTAAGGACTGTGAGGATGGACAAATGGGATGGAGAAATGGGTTGGAAAATTCTGTTTGAATGGATCGTTGGAATAAGTACAAGAGGATTAAACCTAACAAAAGATGCATGGGCTTCGACAGCCAGTCCTCCGTAAGCGTTTACCGGAGGCATGAACTCAAAGATCTAAAGAACGAACCTTGTTTGTGGTATTACTGGGTTTCGGATCAGGTCCAGATGGACCTCAGGAGTTAAGGACTGACTGATGATGGTCGGGTCGAACATTCCGAACGTTGAAAACTGCATCACTGCGGTGGATAAACATGCACTTACAGCTGTAGCGTGTCATTCCGGTTTCGCGGAACGTCATTCCGGGCTTGATCCGGAATCCATTCTCAAAAACCAGAGATTCCCGCCTTAGGCAAAGCATCAACTGGTCACCGTTTTAAAAACTCCAGCAACCCCAATCAGACCAGTTCCGAAAAACATCATGATCATTGGTTCCGGCATTGGTGCCGTCATAAAAACTCCTGTTAGCAGCACAGCTGCCGAAATTGCAATCAGTACAACGTTTATCAATTTTTTACTCATTTTTCTTTTCCTCTTTATGGGTTACTCTTTTTTAGCTCTAAATTGCATAAAAAAAAGCTCTGAAAACAAATAGATATGTTTATCATAACTAGATAAGTATATTTATACCTGAGCACATTTCGTGCCAGAGATACGTTTTTTTCTTCAAATCAACGATGGACTGTGAGGAATAATGCAATTTCACCATGATGTATCCATATTAAAATACCGAATAAATTGAATATCTTAGATATGTTGTCAGATCGATATCTTAAGATAAGAAAAATAGTGCAGCATCAGGAGATACTAATGGGGATGGATGTTGTTGAGTTGCAAAAGAAGGTGCGTATCAGGTAAGATTCTGTGATTATTGCTAAATTATCTCTTGTGTGTTGGCGGTTGTCATTTCCGGCTAAATAAATCGTCGGTGAAAATATTTCCGAATGTCGGAAAGCAGTCCGGATAGGCGGAATTCATCGGTTTTACCAACAGCCCTTCTTTCCGGATATCAAGTTTAAAGCAGTACATCCACAAAAGTGATGTAGGACCGCAAGCGCATTTGTATTCTCCAGTCAGGAGCGATGTCAGGTGATGAAGAGCAAAACAAGGACAGATAGAGATATGTTATATCTTCGAGACAAGTTGCCGACGGCAACTTGTCTCGAAGATTATGAAGCTATGCTGCCGTGGAATATCACGCCGCAGCAGGTAGCCCTTACCAGGGCTTCTTGAGGTCGGAACCGCAGCCTACTCTGCAGCCGCAGTTTTCGAGCCGATGACCAGATAGCCGACAACCTCGGTTGTGTGCTCAATTTCAGCGTCTTTTGACTGTTCTTCTTCGATCTTTATCTGGGTTGCGGCCTGCGACATATTATTGCTGCGCACTGCTGCAGTTTCACTACTGTCGTAGGTTTGCATGCCGGCGATAAAGTGCGGCAGAGCCGGGAATTCCGTATCGAAGGTGAGATCTGTCCAGTCATGGGTGACACTATCGGCGGTGTTACCGGCTTCATACAGCATGTTGCCGATCTCCCCGGTGCCGGGTTCCCAGGCGATATAGCCGACGGTTTCATCACCATGCGCTGTCCTGTTTGCTTCCTGGGTCTGCAGCATATAATCAAACGAGGTTGGGCCGATCTTGCGGATTCTGCCGGTAACCGCAACCTGGTCATTGTACGTCATTACCTGGGTGAGGATGACCGGGGTGAGGTTATAGGTCTGCTGCAGGCTGACCTTGTTGAATCTACTTATACCGGTGAAACTCCCGGCTTCAATTTTGGCACCGTTGGCCAGCGTGTACAAGCCTTTTTCCATAACGATATAGCTGAAGGTTTCCGGGGCATGGCCGGCGTCGTCCTTCTGATAATCCCATTCCTGCAGGCGGATATCAAAACCTTCCTTGTCGACCTTGCTGATGCGCACCAGCACAGGGTTGGTATCACCGGAGGAAGGCGGGCCGGCAACGATGATCGGCTGGATGAAATTTTTGTTTTCAAAGTCTACCCGGACCGAGGTATGGCCGATGAGCACTTCGCCGACTTCGATATTGAAATTAACAGTCGAAGGGGTACAGGCAATTTGGCTGGTGGCTGTCGCCGTCTCCCCTTTATCATCGGTAACTGTAAGAACTACGGTATAGGTCCCCTCGGCGGTATAGGTATGCTCTACCTTAGGCCCAAAACCGGTTGCGTCGTCGCCGAAGTTCCAGCTGTACTGGGTGATAGAGCCGTCGGTATCAGAGGATTTCGATCCGTCAAAGGTGATGGTTACCGGTGCGTCGCCCCCCGGCAGGTTCGATGATATGACGGCGGTGGGTTTTTCGTTTGGTGCGACGGTGCTGGTGATGATAATGGGAGTTTTGATACTGTTGGTGAGCCCTTTGAAGTCTTCCACGGTGAGCGTGGTTTCATATGTCCCGGCCGTGGTGAAGGAATGCGAGGTCGTCTCCCCGGTGGCCTGGTCGCCGTCGCCAAAGGTCCAGCTGTAATTTACTATCGGCGGGTTCGGTGTCGTCGAGGACGAACCGTCGAAGTTAACCACCAGCGGCGCTTCGCCCACTGCTGTTGACGACGATAACACCGCAGTGGGCGGCTCGAGAACAACTGTGGTTTCTGGCGCGCTGATGGTAAACGGGAAGGGCTCCGACGCCTGACTTTCTGTGTCATTCACGAAATACGCTTTCAGGCTGAAGTCGAAGGTGCCGTATTCGGTGAGAAAATCACAGGTTATCAGGGATGCCTTGGCATCGATTGTTTCACACACCTGCACGCCATTTTTTAAAAGCCGGTAGCCAAGATGTTGATCGGCCAGCTCTGCCGGGGGGGTGAAGGCCAACTCGACCTCCAGTCTATGGAGTACTTCGGCAGTTGAAAAGGAGGGGGTAAGCAGGGTCACGAGGAGGAGGAAAAGCAGTTTGTTTTTCATTTTTATTTGTTGGCTTGAATACTTTTGCGCGTTGTGAAAATGATTTTTTCCTCCCCCCCGGATGGATAGATCATTTGCTCTTCGCGGGTTAATGTTGCCTTTACCTGATGTTCAAAATGTTTTTATTCAGTAGATGCAGAGTTTGCTGAAACCAGGTGGGCAGTAGCAAGGTGCATGCCACAACCCGGGACAAATATTCACAGGTCATTGCAGGGAGATGGAAGACATTGGTTAATTTTCTTTTGTTCATGTCGTCTCTCGTGTGCAATACATGCGCTTCCGGTTAGCAAATTTTTCACTCTTGCAGTCGGTGAAATACCTGTGATGTGCACAGCACGATCTGTGCCATGTATGATTTTGCCGGCAGTTCTTGAGTGAAAATATGTTTAATAACAGTGTATTATGTTTTTTCTTTCAGCTGTTGGCAGCTGCGTAGAGAGGCAATTCCATGGCGAATGAGTTACGATACGGTAATCCACATGGTAGGTCATCTTTCAAAAAAGAGAGAAGGGGCACGATAGGTCACCGATCGATTACACATCTAATTGACCGGCCACTGTTGACTAACAGAAATCTTTCTGGCATGATTTCCACTAGTGTGATCTGTCAACAGGGCTCTCGGCGCAAATAGCTGGCAGTCTTGTTGGCGGCTTATTTTTTCGGATAGACCTGTCCTGCCAACTTCTTGGAAAAAATCAACAATTCCATCAACACAGCTGGTTGATTTTCTCAGCGGATACCAGGTGGGGGACGGAAAACATGGAGTTACATTCGTAGATGGAAACAGAAGAACCCCAAGGATTAGACATAAAACGACTTATTGACGTTGTGCTCGGGAGAAAGGCCCTGATTGTCAGCTGTATCCTCAGCGCCCTGACTATAGGGCTGGCTGTATATCTGCTGCTACCCAAATTGTATCAAGGCACCGCCTTGCTCACTTACCAGCAAAGCAAGATTAATCCCGCGCAGATGTCCCCTGACGAACAAACCGACATAAAAGATATTGTGTCGACCTTGGCGCAGATTGTCACGAGCAGGACCAACCTGGAAAAGATTATTAACGCTGAAGGGCTCTATAAGGAAGAGAGAGAACGTCTGCCGATGGAGGATGTCGTTGCCGTCATGCAGGAAAACATCAGTATCACGCCGTCGAAAACTGGTGATACCTTTGTTGTTGCCTTTGAGGCGACAAATCCTGAAAAGGTTGGGCGAGTGACAAACACCTTAGCCGCCGGCTTTATCGAAGAAAACCTGAAATATCGTGAAGAGAAGGCGACGGAAACCTCTGCCTACACCCAGGGCGAGCTCGAAATGGCCAAGGCTATCCTTGACAAAAAAGAAGTCGTCATGCGGGACTACAAGTTAAAATACTATAATGAGATGCCGGAGCAGCAGGCCGCCAATATGGCGAGATTGGCTGATCTGCAGCTCCAGTATCAGGGGCGACAGGAGTCCATACAGGATCTGGAGCGGACCCGTGTGCTGATACGGGATCAGCTGGCGGTTCGCAAACAGCTGTTGGCAGGCGCAAACCTGGGTATTGCCGACGCGCGGCTTGATAATAAGCAGGCGCCGATCGAAACCGATCAGATGAAACTCGCCCGGCTGCAGAACGAGCTGCAAGGTTTACAAGGAAGGTACACCGAACTGCATCCACGCATCAAAAGCCTGAAAAAGACAATTGCCCAGCTCGAGCAGACTATTGCCCAGGGAGGGTCTTCAGCCGGAGCAGGGGACGCTGTACCCGGCGAAACATTTGACACTACACTGTTTGACCTGCAGACGGAGATCAAAGGCATCGGGCTGAACATCGAAAAGATCAACAAAGAAAAAGAAAATATCCAAACCCTTATACGCCAGTATGAGCAGTGGATAGCGGCGACTCCGGTGCGGGAAGCCGAGTGGTCGGCCTTGACAAGGGAATACAGTGAACTAAAACGGCATTATGATTTCCTCGTATCCCAGAATCTGCAGGCAGGATCGGCGCTGAACCTGGAACGAAAACAGAAGGGAAGTCAATTTAAAATTGTCGATTCCGCCCGGACACCAATAAAACCGGTGAAGCCGAACTTTCTGAAAATGATGGCCATTGCCCTTATGCTCGGTTGCGGCCTGGGAGGCGGGGCGGCGATAGGACTAAACATGCTGGATAGTTCCTTCAGAGATCCAACGAAGCTGGCACAAACTTTTGGCCTGGAAGTTATCTGTTCCGTACCACACTTGCCCTTACAAGCCGAGGTCTCCAGAAAGCGTATTTGGGCTCTGGTGGGGACGCTGTTCTTTTTTGTCTGGGGATCGGCGATTGTTGTCGGCTTGGTTTATTTCTATCAGCAGGGTCAAATTGTTATATGATCACCTCAGATAATTGAGCAACCAGAACAGGTCTAGTGAAATAAAAATGGGTAAATTCTCTCACGCGCTTGAAAGGATGGGGCGCCAGATCGGTACTGACAAGACAGCGACAGACAATGCCACAACCAGTCCGCCAAACAATGCGCCAAAAAGTACGCCACCGTCGCCAAAAATGGAACGCAACCCAAAGTCGCCCGCGAGCCCCAAAACGACCACCAGTGCAAAATCTCTCCTCCCCAGAGCTCGGAGCTGGGATAAGCGGTTACACAAGGCGGTGAACGATGATTTGTCCGTGCCCGAGGTGTTCAAGATCCTGCGTTCCCGCATCCTGCATCCTCTTGACGACAGTGAAAAGCCGGTAAGAACAATTATGGTCACTTCCGCCGTTCCCCGGGAAGGAAAAAGCTTTATCACGGCCAACCTGGGTATATCTCTGGCGCAGGGGATGGATCAACACGCGCTCCTGGTCGATTGTGATCTGAGGCGACCTTCCCTGGCCGGTTTGTTCGGCATGGAAGGAAAGCTAGGGCTGGTCGATTATCTGCGGGACCATGTCGACCTGGCGGAGCTCATCGGTAAAACGATGGTGGACAAGTTATCGATTCTGGCCAGTGGCATTCCCCCTGCTAATCCGGCCGAGCTGCTCAGTTCCTCGCGGATGGGTGCTCTGGTTGAGGAGTTGTCACGCCGATATGATGACCGTATCGTCATCTTCGATAGCCCGCCGTTGCTCGTTGCCGCCGAGACCAGTGTTCTGGCCGGCCAGGTCGATGGCGTCATTGTTGTCGTCCGTCAGGGAGTTTCCCGTAAAGCCGAGATCCAAAAACTCATTGATAAAATCGGATCCGAACGAATAGTAGGTTTTGTGTTTAATGATCATACCGGGAGTGTTTTCGAGCCGTCCTACACCAAAGGCTATGGCTACTATTACTATCAACCCACAACACCCGAACCCACAATAGAACAACAACAATAATATATAGAGTCCTCCGGTTTTGTGTTATAATAATAACCAGTAGCTAAATTGATACGTGGTAATGTCCTGATATTAAAAAATATTCAGTGAATAACTTCCTGAAGGCAAGGAGAAGAAATGCTTAACATCGGTATTGTCGGATGCGGTTACTGGGGGCCGAATCTCATTCGTAATTTTAACGCGCTTGAGGGGTGCCGGGTCAAGACAATCTGTGACATAGATAACAACCGGTTGGCACGTATGAAGAGTCTCTACCCTGGGGCCGAGACAGTCACGGATGTTAATGCAATTGTCAACGATCTGGAGATTCATGCCGTTGCCATTGCAACGCCGGTGCGTCTGCATTTCGAACTGGCCAAAAAAAGTATGGAAGCCGGCAAACATACCCTCATTGAAAAACCCATGGCCTCGTCGGTTGACGAATGTGTACAGCTTAAAAAACTGGCTGAGAAGAACAAGCTTACCCTGATGGTGGGTCATACCTTTCTCTACTCGCAAACGGTACGGCGCATAAAAGAAATTGTCAAAAGCGGTGATCTGGGCAAGATCCTCTATATCAGTGCCCGTCGCTTGAATCTTGGATTATTCCAGAAAGATATCAACGTGGCGTGGGATCTGGCGCCTCATGACATTTCCATTATCCTCAGTATTATGGAATCGGAGCCGGTATCGGTTAACTGCCAGGGCAAGGCCAATGTGAATGCGGGAATTGAGGATATAACCAATATGTCCATTAATTTTCAAGACAATGGCTTTGCCACCATTAAAAGCAGTTGGCTTGACCCCAACAAGATAAGAGAAATGACTTTTGTCGGCAGCAAGAGAATGCTGGTCTATAATGATATCGAGCCAAACGAGAAGGTTAAGATCTATGATAAGCGGGTAGAGACACCACCGCATTATGATACCTTCGGTGAATTCCAACACTCCTATCACTATGGCGACATGTATTCGCCCTATATCAAACAGGATGAACCATTAAAAATAGAATGTCAGCACTTTCTCGACTGCATCAAGACCGGCGACGCTCCTCTATCAGGTGCGGAAGAAAGCCTGCGGGTGGTACAAATCCTTGAGGCATCCTCTACCTCCCTGAAAAATGGCGGTAACAAAACGGAGATCAAAAAAGTCTCTTGAGTGAAACCGTCACAGTCGAAATCATCAACCCACTCCAATTTACCGGATGGGATGAGCTTTTACTGACACAACCGGAGAGCACTTTTTTTCATTCCTCGCATTGGGCACGAGTTTTACACACTACCTATGGCTATACACCGCTCTATTTTACAGTAAGAAATAATGACAAGCTCTCAGCCCTGGTGCCGGTAATGGAAATTGATAGTTTTCTGACCGGCAAGAGGGGGGTGTCCCTTCCATTCACCGATTTTAGTCAACCGATTAGCGGGGATATACTGAGGGCTGATAAAATTTGGAACACCATCAGGGAGTATGGGGAAAAAGCCGGCTGGAAATATATCGAAATTCGAGGTGGAGATGGTTTAAATCAAACTATTCCGGTGTTTTCCTGCTGTTATGAACATAGCATCTTTCTCTCTCGATGTGTGCAACACGTTTATAACAATTTTTGTGACAGTCACAAGAGGAATATCAGAAAGGCCGAAAAAGTCGGCGTGGAAGTAACCGTATGTGATTCTTTGGAATCAATGCATGATTTTTACCGTTTGAATGTTATAACAAGAAAGAGGCATGGGCTGCCGCCGCAGCCTTTTTGTTTTTTTAAAAACATACATCAATTCGTCATTGAGCAAAAACATGGGCTCCTCTTGATAGCCCGCCACCAGGGGAAAGCAATTGCCGGGGCACTTTGCTTTCATTTTGGTGATAAAGCAATCTATAAGTACGCCGCATCGGATAAACGATACCAGCATTTGCGAGCAAATAATCTGGTTATATACAAAGCACTGGAGCACTATTCGCGTCAAGGGTGTTGTAGTTTTAATCTTGGCAGAACAGAGCAGGACCATAAAGGATTGAGGCAATTTAAAACAGGCTGGGGTGCTAAAGAAACGACGGTTACTTACCATCGACACTCTTTTCAACACAAACTCCTCGCTGCCGCACCTTCCGTTGATGGTTGGTATACACGTATTTTTAACAAGATGCCTGCACCAATACTGAAAATTATTGGCACAATCTGCTATCGGCATATAGGCTAAGTCACATTGATCAATACTTCTTTTATAGATATTTTCTATACGTTAAAGCCTTTCCTTCCGAGAAAAATGCAACTCTTCTTAAGAAGAAAGTTGATGTCCAAAATACTTACATCCTCTGCGGACATATGGCCAATTGATGTTGGAACTGCAACCCCCCCGGCCAATTGGGCCGGGTGGCCGGATAATAAAAAATTCGCCCTGGTGCTCACGCACGATGTTGATACCCAAAAAGGCTATGATAACGCCACGGCACTTATGAAGGTCGACCAGGATATGGGCTTTCGGGCGGCTTTTAACTTTGTTCCCGAGCGTGATTATTCCCCGTCGCCGCAGTTCAGGCAGCAGTTTGAAAGTAACGGTTTTGAAATAGGCGTGCATGACCTCAAGCATGATGGCAAACTTTTTAAATCTGAAACGACCTTTACTAAAGGTGCCGAGCAGATCAACAGATATCTCAAGGAATGGGCAAGCAAAGGGTTTCGATCAGGTGCTATGCACTGCAATCTTGATTGGATACACCAATTACATATCGAATACGATGCTTCAACCTTTGACACCGACCCTTTTGAACCAAAACCGGAGAGTCGAAGGACGATATTTCCTTTTTGGGTCGAGCCCAATGGGCTTGGCAATGGATTTGTCGAGTTGCCATATACCCTGCCGCAGGATTTTACCCTCTTTGTCCTGATGCAGGAAAAAAGTATCGCTATCTGGAAACAGAAATTGGATTGGGTTGTTGAACAGGGCGGCATGGCATTGGTCCTGACCCATCCTGATTATATGAACTTTGGTGAAGATGCACTTGGGCAAGAAGAGTACCCTGTGCATTATTATATCGAATTATTAGAATATATCCGCTCAAAATATGAAGGGCAGTACTGGCACGCACTACCACGGGAAATTTCTGGTTTTATGCGAGAAAATATCATTAGACGGTTGTTTGCCAACTGAAATTGACAATTTGATTGCCTGTTTTCACACACCTGTAAAGGGAGCATCATGAGAGTATGTATGGTCGCCTATTCGTTTTACGAGATGGATAATCGCGTTAGACGATATGCGGAGACACTGGTAGAAAAGGGTTGGCATGTTGATGCTATAGCCCTTAATAGAGGACAACAGAAAAAGAAAGAGATCATAAAAGGAGTTACCCTCTATCGAATACAAGATCGTGAAATTAATGAAAAAGGGAAATTCTCCTATTTTTTTCGTATTGTAAAATTTTTGCTGAAATCAACATTGTTTTTATCGCTGAGCTGCTTTAAAAATCGTTATGATCTCATTCATGTTCATTCGGTTCCTGATTTTGAAATTTTTGCGGCATTTTTACCAAAGCTTTTTGGTAGCAAACTTATACTGGATATTCATGATATTGTTCCGGAATTTTATGCAGAAAAATTTAGTGCCGGCAATAGTACGTTTATATCAACAGCCCTCCTCTGGATGGAACGATTTTCATGTTTTTTCTCGAACCATGTCATCATCTCTAACGATATCTGGTATAAAAAACTGGTAAACAGATCAGTTCGGCCGGACAAATGTACGGTCATTCTCAATTACCCTGTCCCTTTCCTCTTTCACAAAAGAGACAATGTCCAACACAACCATCAATCTGTGTTCGTAATACTCTATCCAGGGACATTTGCCTGGCATCAAGGCTTGGATATTGCGATTCAAGCCATTGCCCGTATAAAAAAAAATGATTTCCGTGAAATTCAGTTGCATCTCTACGGCAAGGGCCCCGAAGAAGAAAACCTGAAACAAATTGTTGCAAACCTTGGGGTTTCAGATGTTGTTTTATTTAAAGGCATGCTTCCCATCGAAGAGATGGCGGAACGGATGGCACATGCTGACCTTGGCTTGGTGCCTAAACGGGATGGCAGCTTCGGCGGTGAAGCGTTCAGTACTAAAATTCTTGAATTTATGGCCCTTGGTGTTCCGCAGATCGTCTCGAGAACCTCGATTGACCAGTATTATTTTAATGACGATTTGGTGGAATTTTTCACACCGGAAGATGTCGATGAGTTAAGTGTGAAGATAGTGACTCTTGCTGACAATGAAAAGCGTCGAGATGAACTCGTCCGAAACGGACTAAAGCATATTGAAAAAAATAACTGGAATGTCAAACAGGATGAGTATTTGGCAATTGTAAAATCTCTTACCGGGGCATAAATTCGTTGTCTCGTGAAAATTGCCTCTTTATTTCTGCAACCAGGAGCGTAGTTGAATGGATGGATGCATAGTTATATGAAAATACCCCGTATTGATCGTCTGTTGACGTTATATATTTTTCACCCCTTCAACAGATTTATTAAAAAACGCCAGGGGCTAAGAATTCCAATACTTATGTACCACAGCATATCCAGCGGTGATGAAAGAGGTGTCCACCCATATTATCGAGTGAACACCTCACCTGAAATCTTTGAAAAACATATGGAATATTTGTATTCAAACAATTACTCCGTTATTGGGCTTGATTCGTTAGCGCTTCTGTTTCAGGAAGAAAATAGCAAAAAAATAAATCACGTGAACAAGTATGTTGTAATAACATTCGATGACGGATTTCGTGATTTTTATGTGCATGCAGCTCCGATATTAAAAAAATTCAGGTTTACTGCAACAGTATTCCTCGTTACTGGGTTCATAGGGGTTGGGAGTGATAAATTTAAGGGCAAAGAATTCTTAAAATGGTCTGAAGTGAAAACTCTTGCCGATGAAGGGATAAGTTTTGGCTCGCATACTGTCACACATCCCCAGCTCAATACATTAGACAAAAAAAGTGTGAAAGAGGAAATTATACGCTCAAAAGAAGAAATTGAGGAGCAAATAGGCACATCAGCTAAGATGTTTTCGTACCCTTATAAATTCCCGGAGGAAGATAAAAGCTTCATGGATTTTCTAAGGGATGTTCTCGTCGAAAATCAATATGAAATCGGAGTTAGCACCCGATTGGGTACCACCTCGATCAATGATTTACGGTTTTTTATGAAGCGTATTCCTATGAACTCGAGTGATGATATAAAATTTTTTCAGGCGAAACTTAACGATGGATATAATTGGCTTCACATGCCTCAATGTTTCCTGAAAAAAATGAAAAAGAATTTGAGAATTGAACAGCATTAAGAATGATTCCATCAATAATGAAAACCCATGGTGTAGCGAGATAATTTAAGAATTGCTGATTTGGGAATAGAGTGTTTATGGTTGATATATCCATAGTTATTGTCAGTTGGAATGCAAAAGACTATCTACAAAAATGTATAGATTCTATTTATAAAGAGAACAAAAAATGCGACATAGAAGTTATAGTAGTTGATAATGCGTCGACCGATGGTTCCCAGGATATGGTTCGAACTCGATTTCCACAGGTGCAATTGATTTGCAACAACGACAACCTTGGTTTTGCAAAGGCAAATAACATTGGGATTAAGCAGAGTAGCGGGAAGTATCTGAGCCTTATAAATTCAGACGTAGAAATTTTATCGGACTGTTTTAGTCAAATGCTGTGCTATATGGAAGAACACCAAGACATTGGCATTCTTGGCCCAATGATACTTAATTCTGATAAAACCTTGCAACGTTCATGTAGAGGATTTCCTAATTTATGGAATTTATTGTGTCGTGCTCTTGCGTTAGATAGTGTTTTTCCAAAAGTAAAATTATTTGGTGGGGACATGATGGGTTACTGGCCTCACGATAGCATCCATGATGTTGAAGTGCTTAGTGGATGTTTCTGGTTTATTAACAGAAAAGCATTGGATGATGTCGGTTTGCTTGACGAAGTGTTTTTCATCTATGCAGAAGATTTTGACTGGTGTAAGAGGTTTGCTGATGCCGGCTGGAGGAGAATTTACTTCCCCTTAGTGCAAGCAATACATTATGGGGGCGCAAGCTCCGATAATGCTCCAGTAAGATTTTATTTGGAGATGCAGCGATCAATTTTATGCTATTGGAAAAAACATCATAGTAATTTTGAGCAATTAGTTTTCTTGCTTATAATGTGCTTTCATCATTCAATAAGAACTGTTGGGGGAATCTTCTCCTATTTAATTGCTCCGTCGAAAAGAGAGTCTGCTCGCTTAAAAATTAAACGGCATTTATCCAGTGTGAAATGGCTTTTAAGTTGGAATCGAGACACGATAGCTGCAAAAGAATAACATATTGTTATCGAACTGCTTTGGTATTTAATTAAAAACCAAGTATTTAATCTAGAAATTTCATATGTATAATAAAAATATTAAATACATTGTTGTGACACCAGTTAGAGATGAGGTCAAATATTTAGAAAAAACTATAAGCTCCATGATAGCACAGACTATCCTACCTCTTGAATGGTGGATAGTAGATGATGGTTCTAGTGATGGCACAAAAGAAATAATTCAGAAATATGCAGATAGTCGTGATTGGATCAATGCGGTTTATAGAGTTGACCGAGGTTTTAGAAAGTCTGGAGGAGGAGTAATCGAGGCTTTTTATGATGCTTACAATCGGATTATAATTAAAGATTATGATTTTATAGTGAAGTTAGATGGGGATTTGTCGTTCGATGACGACTATTTTGAAAAATGTTTCAATTACTTTGGTAAAGATAATGAGCTAGGCGTAGGTGGAGGAGCGGTGTATAGTCTGATTGATGGGGAGCTGGTGTCAGAACAAGACCCATTATTTCATGTTAGAGGTGCTACAAAAATCTATAAGAAAAAATGTTGGGATGAAATTGGTGGTTTAATCAAAGCGCCGGGTTGGGACACCTTAGATGAAGTTAAAGCAAATATGCTGGGTTACAAAACCAGGCGATTTAACGATTTAATGTTAACACAGCATAAACCAACCGGCTCCGCAGATGGCACATGGAAGAATTGGTATAAGAATGGGATGGCAAATTATATTACAGGTTATCATCCCCTCTTCATGTTCGCTAAATGTAGTAAAAGGATTTTTCAAAAGCCATATATTATTATGTCGTTAGCACTTTTGAGCGGGTTTTTGGGAGGTTATTTTAGCAAAACTCCTCAAGTATCGGATAAAAAGCTGATTAAATATCTTCGAAAGGAACAATTGAAAAAAATGCTGGGCATAAAAACGATCTGGACGTAATAGTCTCATGTCTGGTGTCAAGCAACAGCATACAAGCATGGTATTACCTTAAAACGACAGGCCTACTCATCTGAGATGACATGGACTATTCAACATTTTACTAATCCCAGATAAACGCGGTATACTCTTTTACTAAATACTTTCTCAAGCAACAAAAATAAGCGTAGGCTTCGTGAATAATCTCTAGGGACTAATACGGGAACAGTTGATTCTATGTGCGGCATTTGTGGAAAATTAAACTTTGATCGAGAAAATTCGGTGGATCCATATCTTATCCGCAAGATGATGGACAAGATCATACATCGTGGGCCGGATGGAAGTGGTGAGTATTGTGCTGGTCCAATCGGTTTAGGACATAGAAGACTGAGTATTATAGACCTCAATACTGGGGCCCAGCCGATGTCCAACGAAGATGACACTGTGTGGGTCGTCTATAATGGGGAGATATATAACTATAGGGAAATACGAAGGGAGCTGGAGGCTTTAGGTCACAAGTTCAAAACCAATACAGATACTGAAGTGATTGTGCACCTTTATGAAGAGATAAGCGTTAAATGTGTCAACAAGTTTCAGGGCATGTTCGCTTTTGCTTTGTGGGACGAACGAAAGCAGATTCTTTTTATTGCGCGGGATCGGGTAGGTATCAAGCCGCTGTATTTCACCTGCACATCAACATCCTTCTTATTTGCATCTGAGATCAAGTCTATGCTGGTCGATGAAAGTGTTGTACGATCAGTAAACCTTAAGGCAATTGATAGATTTTTAACCTACCATTATCTGCCGGGATATGAGACACTTTTGGCCGGGATATATAAGCTCGACCCTGGTCACTATTTGACTGTACAGGATGGCCGAATACTAACTGAACAATACTGGGACTTAGATTTTGACTCAAATCCTTCCAATTTAACCTTTGAGGACGCTAAAATAACCTTGCGTAAGTTGCTTCGACGGACCGTCAAGGACCACATGATTAGTGATGTACCTGTGGGTGTGTTGTTAAGTGGTGGGGTAGATTCGACAGGGATATTGCGTTATGCGGTTGAACAGACTGATAAGCCTATACACTCATTCACTATCGGTTTTGAAAACGAAAAATTTGCAGATGAAAGGCCATATGCCAGGACAGCTGCTAGGCTATATGGTACAGAACATCACGAAATATCCATGACTGCCGATGATTTTATGAGTTTTCTACCGGAGTATGTATGGCACATGGAGGAACCTGTTTGTGAGCCACCAGCGATTGCTTTGTATTATGTGTCGAAACTTGCCAGGGAGTGTTCGGTCAAAGTATTGCTGTCTGGAGAAGGGGGAGATGAAGCTTTTGGTGGATATCCGAATTACAGAAACCTGATGCTTCTAGAGAGGTTGAAATCGATCTTTGGAACAACAAATGGCTTTTTACGTGCTGGCTTTAAATTATTAGGAAAGGTTGGTAACGAACGTTTTGCGCGTTATGTTGATCTTATTAAACCCTCACTGGCTGAATACTATTTCAGTAGAACAAGTACACCATATTCATCGTTTAATAAGATTAAAAAATCATTGTACAACAAGAACTATTCGGCTTTGGCAGATAATTATAATTCAAGAGAACCAACCCAAAAATTGTTTAAAAAAACATTAAACTGCAATCTACTGAATTGTATGCTATATGTGGATACAAAGACATGGCTTCCAGACGATCTGCTGGTAAAGGCTGATAAAATGACCATGGCCACATCTGTAGAACTTCGCGTGCCGCTCCTGGATTTTCGTGTGCTGGAGATGGCCGCATCTCTACCAACGGAATATAAAGTTAGAGGGTGGTCCTTGAAACGAATTCTCAAGGCGGCGCTAAAGGATTCGGTGCCGAGTGAAATTCTTAACAGAAAAAAAACTGGCTTTCCAGTGCCTTATAACAGTTGGCTTCGGAATGAACTACGAGATTTTGTTTACGATACAGTTTTGAGTGATAATGCAGCAATAAAACGCTATTTTTCTACAAATCAATTGAATAAATTATTGGATGAACATCAACAAGGAGCAGACTGGTCCAAGGAAATATTTTGTTTGCTGACCCTAGAGCTTTGGCACCAAAAAATGCTCTAGAAAACATGTTCTTGAGAGTTTTTTCTTGCTACTGTTTCTGAGGCTTTTCGTTAAATCGTGTTTACTTGAAATTGGAACGAATTGGTAATGAATGAGAGTAATAATAAGCCACTGAGTGTGTTGCATAGTTTTCCTCATCGTCTTGGGAAGGATAGAATCTGCACAACCGCGTGGCATGAGATAGATAGTGCTGCGGCAGCAGGGGCAAATATAATTGTTTTTGCTGGGGATTTAGTGCGACCTTTTGTTTGGCCAATAAATGTTAAGACCACGCTTTCTCGCGGAAAAATCAGAATACCGAACCGCCTATTGGGTACTTTAAGGACTTGCAAATTTCATGATTGGATAGTGGCAAGACAATTACCAAAACTTGTAGGAAAGATTGATATCATTCATGCATGGCCATTAGGCTCCTTGCAAACTATCCGTGTCGCCAAAAGCCTCGGCATACCTGTTGCATTGGAACGATGTAATGCGCACACTCGATTCGCATATGAGATTGTTAAAAAAGAATGTGAAAAGTTAGGAATTGAAATGCCTAAAGGTCATGAGCACACCTTTAATAAAGAAATCCTTGATAGAGAAGAATCTGAATACGAATTGGCTGATCGCCTTCTATGCCCATCTGATTTTGTAGCAAGCACCTTTCTTGACCAAGGTGTTTCAAAAGAAAAGCTTGTTCGCCATCAATATGGTTTTGATGATAAAACTTTTTACTCGAGTGAAAATTCAAGGAACATAAGTCAAGGGTTAACTATGATCTTTGTTGGGGGGTGTGCACCGAGAAAAGGTTTACACTATGCGCTTGAAGCATGGATAAACTCACCGGCTAGTAATGAAGGAACTTTTTTAATTGCAGGAGAGTTTATCCCAGGATATGCAGAAAAACTTGCTCCTTTTCTTGCGCACCCCAGTGTCTTTGTGTTGGGACATAGAAAAGATGTTTCTAGTCTGATGCGAAAAAGCGATCTTTTGATTTTACCTTCGATTGAGGAGGGGAGCGCTCTCGTTACCTCGGAAGCTCGAGGGAGTGGGTGCGTTCTATTGGTTTCGGAGGGCTCTGGAGCAATATGCAAACATATGGAAAATGCTTTAGTTCATCCTGTTGGAGATTTGCAACAACTTACACAACATATTACAATGTTGTATAAAGATCGTTCGTTATTGGAAGAACTTCGCACAGCATCTTTACGTACAGTGCATGAAATAACATGGGCCGCCGCCGGGAAGAGACTCGTTAAGTTATACCGTAGTATTGTAAATGAATTCTGAAATTCTGATAATATGCTTAATTTAGACGAGATATTCTCTCAAAAGCTCCTGGTAGTGGATTCTGAAGCATTACAGGCGGAATAAAACGGTTTTTTTCGCTGGTGTATTGGCGGTCCGTAAGTGGCTCCATTTTGCTTAAAAGCATGGTTCAACTCAAAATCAAGTAAAAATGGCACGTTTTAATAGCTGGCAGCTTTATACCAACATACTAAAAGAAACTAGAGCCTATGTTGGCGAATCCAAGTGTTAAAGTTCTAGGGCACCGTAATGATATTCCCCAACTTATGCGAGAATGCGACATGTTTATTAAGCCCAGTATCGAGGAAGGATTTGGGCTTGTTTGTAAAGAAGCGATGGCAAGCGGCTGCGTACCACTTGTCTCAGATGCTTGCACTGATTTGTGTCAACAAATGAAAAATGCAATGGTACATAAGGTTGGAGATGTTGAAGCAATCACTGAACACATCAACACCCTTTGCAATCAACGAGATAAAATTTCACAGCTACGTGATGCTGGGCTGGCATCTATTCCATCCATATCTTGGGCGGCGGCAGGGCAATCGCTAGTCGCTGCTTATCGAAATGTTTTAATTACTTATCTATAATTAAACAAATGGCACAACGGCTTGCAAGCCAAATCAAGCCAATCCAAAAATAGAAAGACACAGCAATATAATGCATTGTGTTTTTCCAACCATCAATTTCAGGTCGAGATCTTAGATCTTACCTCACGATGGTATCCCATCTTTTCGCTCCAGAAAAAGTAATTATGAATCAAAAAAGAGATATTTTACGGGGAACCTTTGTGTTGAGTATCGGTGAAGCTGTCGTGTATGGATCATCATTTTTGAAAAACATGATCTTCGCCCGCTTACTCACAAAGGAAGATTTTGGAATTGCAGCTACTTTCGCTATGGCGCTTACAATTCTTGAATTCTCGAGCAAAATGTCTATAAGTCGCTTGATTGTACAGGACCTTGAAGGTGATAATCCACACTTCATGGCGAGTGCGCACGCAATTCAGTTGATTGCTAGTATTTTAAGCGCAATCATTGTTTTCTTGGCGGCTGGCCCACTCGTTACGCTATTTGATGTTAAAGGCAGTATTTTATCTTACCAATTATTGGCATTTTTACCAATAATTAAGGGGTTAGAACACCTTGATTTATCTAGATTAGAAAGAAAATTTAGATACATGCAATCTACTATAGCTTCGGCTGGGCCACAGCTTGTTACTTCTTTGGCCGCTTGGCCGCTTGCTATTTTGATACCAAATTATAATGTGGTATTAATAATTTTATTTTCTAAAGCTATAGGTTCGACAGTTATATCTCATTTGATTGCCACAAGGCCCTACAAACTAGGAATAAATCATATTTTTTGTAGAAGAATTATTCAGTTTTCATGGCCATTAGTGGTTAATGGATTTCTGCTTTTTCTTGTTTTTCAGGGTGATCAATTTATAATAGCATCTTATTATTCAATGGAAGATTTAGCCTCTTTTGCAGCCACATTTAGTATAGCAACCGTACCGACTTTTATTTTTGGTCGAATATTCCCTGCTATTATGCTTCCTGTGATGGCGAAAGTTCAAAATGATCTGAATTTATTCCGCCAAAAGTATAAGGTCACACTTGAGATCGTATGCATCTTCACCATTTTTTATGGAGTGAGTTCGATACTTGGTGCTGAAGCAATTATGAAAATAGTGTTTGGAGTAAAGTTCGAAGGTAATGGAGCTATTCTAGCTTGGTTAACTGCCGCATATGCCATAAGATCCATTAGATTTGCTCCAACGATTGCTGCATTAGCAAAGGCTGACTCTATAACTCAAATGTACTCCAATTTAGTTAGAGGTATAACTTTGCCAATATCTCTGGTGTTGGCAATATTGCACCAACCTATATGGATGATTGCAGCAACTGGTGTTATTAGTGAAGTTGCAGCATGTTCTGTTTCATTTTATCGATTGGCTTATAGAAATTCAGTACCATTGAGATACAGCATGCGACCTGTATTAATAACTGTTTTACTATTGACTTTTTCAGGACTACCAGGATTGTTTGGATTTTACAAACTAAATACAGCAGTTGTAATTTTTTTAGCTCCTTTATTTGGAATAATATGCAGTGGGGTTATGATATTGTTTTTTTCATCTTCACGTAAGTATATTGAAGAATTGCTGAAAAAAAATGATTTCAAAGTTTAAAGTAATATATATATAATATGACTACTATCGGTGCTTCGCTTACACTAATATTTTGCTGTTTAGTTTTATTTTTACCTCGCCGGTTTGTTTCTCTGGCAATCGTTTCTGCTGTATTCTTTATTACGCAAGGACAAGAGTTTCAGTTTTCAGGTATAAGCTTTACTGCCATTCGTTTTGTCGAAGTTTTCACAGCAATTCGTATAATAGTTCGGAGTGAATGGTCTTCCTTTTCCTGGACTTCTCCAGACCATTGGTTTATTTTGCTTTTTATTTCTAATCCTTTGATCTATTTGTTACGCAATAGTTACCTCGACATGTATACACTTGGTTTAACCGTGGATGCATACTTGGTTTACTTTTCATTTAGGGTACTGATTCCAACTCCTGATGATTATCAATATTTCATGAAGAGAGTTGTTTTGGTGATGGTACCGTTTGCCGTTTTCATGGCTATAGAGGGTGTCACAGGCTCAAACATGTTTTCAGTAATGGGAGGTGTTCCTGAAACTCCGATCTGGCGAGAAGGTTTTTTTAGATGTCAGGGTAGTTTTCGGCACGCTATCACTGCGGGTACAATGGGGGCAACTTTCCTCCCTATCTTTATTGGATTTCTTTTTCAGCGCTCTTGTCGATGGTGGGCTCTCATTGGAACGGTAGCAAGTCTGGCTATTGTTATTTCCTCACATTCAAGTGGGCCACTTATGACAACTGTCGTTGCGATTGCTGCTTGGGCATGTTGGAAGTTTCGAGATAATATGAAGTGGGTTCGAAGGGGGCTGGCATTATCATTAATAGCAATGCATCTTGTAATGAAAGCTCCGGTGTGGTTTCTTTTTGATAGAATAAGTGGCTATATTGGAGGTGACGGTTGGCATCGGGCAAATCTTATTGATAAGTTCGTGGAGAACTTTAGTAAATGGTGGCTTGTGGGTATGCCCATGGAAGATACTAAAAATTGGGCGGCAACAGTAACTAAGTTTGGTTATGTAGATGTTACGAACTACTATATATCCATAGGAATTTCCGGCGGATTAATTTCATTAATTTTCTTAGTTACGTTACAAGTTTCAATTTTCAGTTTTGTCGGATCCAGCCTATTTAAATTGCGCAATTACTATGATGAAAAGAAAAAATTAGAACCTATGTTGTGGGGGGCAGGGAGTGCGGTGTGCTGCCACGTAGTCAACTTGACAGCTGTTATCTACTTTGATCAAAGTTCAGTTATCTGGTATTTGCATATGGCAATGGCTGTAAATCTAGCGCAATATTTTCAGTCAGAGACAGTAGGATTGAAAAGTAATGGGTCCACCCCAGGGTGAATTTATCCAATCCTCTTCTCAATAAAATTCAAACTACTTACGATTAAATCTGGACAACCTTTCTCAAGTCAGCTACAATCCCCGAAATATGTATCATATGAGAGAGGGCCATGTTGAACTTATCCCAGGTTATCGTCCGTCCGGTAGAACCTTCAGAAGAACCCAAATTCCAAGAATTGATGCAACAGCATCATTATCTTGGCGCTTTGCCGAAAATCGGCAATACAATCTGGTATATCGTCACCTGCAACAATGAATGGCTTGGCCTCCTGAGCTTTTCTGCGGCAGCTTTGAAGTGCGGCGCCCGTGATCGCTGGATCGGCTGGGGCCATCGTCTGCAGTATGATCGGCTGCATCTGGTGGCAAATAATTCACGATTTTTGATACTGCCCACCTGCCATTACAAAAATCTTGCGTCAAAGGTTCTCTCCCTGTGTCGGCGAAGAATCCAACAAGACTGGCAAGACCGATTCGGCTTTCCCCTCCTGATGATGGAAACCTTTGTCGACCCTTCGCGCTTCATCGGCACGATCTATCACGCTGCAAACTGGCAATTAATCGGCAAGACCAAAGGATACCAACGAATTCGAAATGGTTACAGTAATACGCGACAGACATCAAAGCTTGTCTTCGTGCAGCTTCTCCAGCGCAACAGCCGTTCGTTGTTATCCGCTTTCTCCCTTCCCCAACACTATGTGACAGGAGTACCAAGAATGAAACTTACCGCCGAACAAATGCGATCTCTTCCCGGTTTCTTCAAAACAATCC
>NZ_BAAHYZ010000027.1:0-50903 GCF_054657295.1 Desulfocastanea catecholica | reverse complement strand
CCCCCCCCCCCCCCCCCCCCCCCCCCCCCCCCCCCCCCCCCCCCCCCCCCCCCCCCCCCCCCCCGCTCCGGTGTCGAGAAACGTCTTCGTATAGCGGTTCGTATAGCATCCGAGTTCCGCCCTTCGCTCCGGGCCAAACACGTCTCGCCCCACACGCTTCGCCATTATGGTGAGAGATCTAAAATGGTGAGAGAAGACAGCAAACTAGCAAAACCAGCAGATTACTCATCGATTCTCTCACCATTTTATCATTGACGGCCAAGCGAAATAAGGAAATCCATAAGGTTTTTGTCATTGGACCAATCCGGGAGCTCAGTTGTCGGCAGGATATCAACATATGCCGCCTCTAATGCTTTTCTCCTCGTCTCTGTGTCTGCTTTGGCGTAAATTTGTGTGGTGCTGCAGTCGCTATGCCCAAGGAAATCCCTGATGTAGATAAGGTTAACACCGGATTGAAGTAAATGAACGCTTTTGCTGTGCCGGAACACATGTGGTGTGATGGAAAAACGCACGTTGAATCCATCACACAAGTTTGCCAAGCTGACATACCTATTAATGATGTAAGAGATGCCCCAGCGTGTAAGCTGCTGTTTTCTCTGGTTCAAAAACACATACTGCTCGCCTCTGCTGACTCCGTTGTTACTCGAACTGTATCGTAAATGCGATTCCAAAAGATTTTTTGATTTCTTCGTAATTGGAACACAGCGAGTCTTTTGACCTTTACCATGCAATGTGATCACCGCAAGCTTATCCAGGCGTAAATCCTTAATTTTCAAATCAATGATCTCCTGAACTCTTGCAGCACTGTCGTACAATAGGGACATCAATACCATATCCCGAAGTCCCTTGCTGATTGAGGGGTCAGGCATCGACAACAGTATTTTCATTTCTTCACCAGACAGGAACTGTACAACTGTTTTCACACACTTTTTATCTGGAATGTTGAGTATCTTCTGAAACTCAAACACATTTTCGGGAAACTGCTTTTGCACAAACCTGATAAATGAATGTATTGCCACCAACCGCTGGTTTCTAGTCGATACAGTACAGTTCCGTGTGGATTCGATCCAGTTCAAAAAATCAACGATCGTGTCATGGGTCAAATCTTCCATGGACAGGCGCTCAGGAGAGATCTTTTTGGTCTGTTCCAAGAAGGAAAGCAGCAGTTTAAAAGTTACGGAGTATGACTGAATAGTGTGGCGGCTGAAATTCTTTTCTCCGTGCAGATATTTAACGAGGAACTTTGTGAGGTAATATGGGAAATCAGCTTTCGTCATAAATGATCCCCCCTTCTGGTATAACATATCCAAATTCTGCTTCAACCCGCCGCACGATCTCAGGATACAGATCGGATGTCAATCGCAGATAATATTGAGTGGCGCGGAAATCCGAATGCCCCATGTACGCCGACAAGTATGGCAACAAGGCGGTTAGGTCGTTTCCACCCAAAACCCAATTTTTAAGGCATTTGACAGCAAACCCGTGACGGAGACTGTGGATTCTAGGGCCTACAGCTGTATGAGGAATGTCGGCCATAAGCAAATAATCTCTGAAATGATTATATGCCGTGCTCTTGTCCATTTGCCCCATTATCCCATTGTGGCAACTTGGGAAAAGCCACATTTTGCTATCACTGTACCGATGGAAACCATTCAAAAAATTGAAAATACGTTTTGTCAGACTGTCAGCCATGGGAATCAATCGATCCTTCATGTTTTTTGCAGCGCGGATTGTGGCGATTCCGGATCCTACGTTTACATCATTGAGAACGAGGTTCAGTGCCTCGGAAATCCGTAGGCCAGTACCGTACAAAAATCTGAACAGCACTGGATCAACCGCATTCCTGTATGACTTCTGCGACTGCGGATATTTGTCTATGGCTCTGAACATCCGGCGAGTTTCATCATCCGTGAAGATGTGGGGAATAAATTTACAGCGTGGGAGCTTTGTTTTGACTTCCGCCACATATGCATGGTAGCCTCTATCCTCTAGATATATTGCGAAGTCCCGCATCAGCATTTCTTTGTTGTGGTGTGACACTGGGCGTTCATTTGGGTCATAGATAAAATCGTATACAATTTCTTTTGTCAGAGAGGTTCCTTCAAAGCCGTTGCTATAATAAAATGTGTCGAAGTGACGCAGGTAACGTTCCTGGCTTTCAAATTTCAATCCGGTCTGCTGCTTGAGTGAAATGTAGTTCTGAGCGGCTTTTGCAATCCCGCTTTTCCATTCATAGACTGTTTTCATTTGCAAATACCTCCTCTGGATCGAGGGCGCATTTACGCAGCCCTTCAATATCTATTTTGAGGTATATGCTTGTAGTGTTGACAGACTGATGTCCCAGCACTTCCGAAATGATGGGCAGCGGTGATTTAATTTCAAGCATGTTGCCCGCCAATGTGCTTCTCAACGAGTGCATCCCATACCGCAGACCTCCAGGCACGTTCAGTCCGGCTTTCAGAATATATCGATGTAGCTCTTTGTAGAAGGCGTTGCGATCTCCAAATGCGTTGAAAGGTGCTCTGTGCCTCACAAATAGGCATTCGCTGTTTGTGGCGGGACGACCATTTTGCAGATAATCGATGACGGCCCAGCCGATATCCTTGAATAATGGCAACTCAATTGGCTGACCGGTTTTAGCCATTTTCAGGTTTATTGTTTTCCGATTCCAGTCTATCGACGAGTTCTTAAGGCTCCTGATGTCCCCAATCCTGAGACCCAGCCGGATAGCAATCAGAAGTATTGCGTAGTCTCGTTTGCCTTTAGGGTCGGCACGGTCTATTGCACAGAGCAGCCTTTTGATATCGTCTTTTGACCAAACATGTGGGATTGAAGCATTGCGGGGATTGCGTACTTTGGGGAGTTTGGGGGCCAAATCGTCTACGATATATCCTCGTTCATATAGAAACGAGAAAAATTTTCTGAAGACGTACAAGAAAATGCCAACATACTTGACAGCTTTGTTTTCTATAGTTTTTAAATAATTTTCAATGTGCTGGATGGTAATATCTGATGACGATGTAACACCATGCGTTACCATGAACATTATTAAAAGCTGCACTTTTCGGGTATTTGATTCTATCGTTGCTTCTCTATATTCGCGATAAACCAGCTCTTCACAGAAGGCTTCATATTCTGATTTGAAACATGCGGGGCAGACAAAGGGCGGTTTCGTCTTCCGAACATCAGAATGAAATTGTCCATCTTGCAGATAACGGAGCAATAGAAGCAATGGCCGCATACGATAGTCGACCCTGGCGTTTGCTGTAACACACTCAAAACGCGCAAAACGCTGCCCAGTTTTGGCGTAAACGTATTCCAGGCAGATGTTTTCATCTATTCCGGCAATACTGTTATCCGACAAATAACGTTCGAATACATTGTATGCGTTTTGGAAATTTTTGAGCCTGCCCGGTGACGTACCCTGCAGTCTCATAGATTCCATGATAGCCAATATGGCACCATGGATGTCTTGGTTTCCTTCCATAATCATCCTCCCTTTGTAGAAATTAATGTTATTAGTTTCTTTACAAGGAGGATTATATATAGAAAATGGTGAGAGTTTTGTTGCTTTTACCAACCAAGTGGATGAATTCACTACATCGTTTTCAATTACTCACCATTTTAGATCTCTCACCATAATGGCGAAAATGGGGAGCTCTCCATTTTCGCCACACCACCGCCATGCACCTGTTGCAGGCCGGCGTGGACATCACCGGAATCGCGATGTGGCTCGGCCACGAGAATATCGAGACGACGCACATCTACGTAACCGCCGATCTGACAATGAAGGAAAAAGCCCTTGAGACTCTGCAGCCGCCAAGCGGTGGAGACTTCCGGTTCAAGCCAGGCGACGAACTCCTGGCCTTCCTCGAAGCTCTTTGAATCATGCTCAGAATATGCGGACATGTCAGCTATTCCGATGCCCTGCAGACCCACTACAGGTAAACGCCTTTTACGATGTCGAGCGTTTCCAGTTCGCATATTCTGAATGTCCGCATAGTCGATTTTATGCGGAACTCCGCATAAGATAGAAAATGAAACCTTCAATACCCTGAAAAACCAAGGCTATCACTTCGAGCACAATTTTGGCCTTGGTAAGAAACACTTGAGTGAAATCTTTGTCCTGCTGATGATGCTGGCGTTTTTGATCGATCAGATCCAGCAGCTATGTTGTCCTTTGTTCTAGGCAGCCTGGAAAAGATTTAAAACCAAAAGATCTCTCTGGGAAAAAGTGCGCAGCAAATTTAACGAGTTTTACATCGAAAGCATGGAGGATTTACATCGTTCCCTCTTGGAGTATAACCCCGTTCCGCTTCGGCTGTAACTGCAGAAGCGGCTTTATATCAAAGATCAGTCCCTTGTTCTAAAAAATACCGATGAGGGCGAAGGGAGAAGTGTGTCGAAAATACGGCCAAAATACTATCTTTTTACAACAAGTTGGTCGACCAATGGTCGGTGGGCTACATTGTATTGTTGGGATATTTAATTTTGACATCACCTGTGGTACGAAAGTCCATTTTGGGTCATTTTTAATCTCGGGCCGGGAGCGACTGGATCCAGTCACTCACAGTCATCCGGTTGCATGGCGGTAATCGTAAGGAAATGGAAGAGCAAACCGGCAATGATTGGAGTGAGATCGTAGCGCCTAAAGATGGAGACTTGCAATCCTTGGCAACAATGTTGACTGATCTCAAAACCAGAAATATTGAGACCTTTCTATATGTGAATAATCATTTTGAGGGGTCGGCACCGAGGACTATTGCCAGGATAAACGAGTTGTTGAAGTGAGATAGAAATTATTGATCCTGAATATGAAGGACAGTAAATAAATTTGTGGAAATCTCAAACAATTAGAATTCGACATCATCTTCTTCAACACCAGCATCTTCAATTTCCTTCAAGAAATCGACAATCGTCCTCTTTCCGCTACCAATAGGATATCTTTCTTTCAAGGCATACAACGCATCGTAACCATCCGCTAAGGTCGCATAGTAGAAATCCATTGCTAATTCAGAAAATGTCTCAAGGTTTTCTTGTACATCGCATGCAATTGTGTAGTGATTAATGACAGTGCTCAAAATGTTCTGGTATTCGTGAAAATATGTAAGGTCATTGAGAAGTTCAACAAGTACAGGATCACGCTGGAGTCCATGCGATATCAATGATAGGAGGTGCTTGTTTGCTTGTCTAAAATATTTCCGAAATAGCGGGCAGTTGGGGTCTGGGCACCTTCTTTCTTCAAGGAATTTTTCAACTATTTCATCAGACAGAGGAATGTCACCTTTCAAGAAGGAGACCAGGTCTTTCTGGTTTTTATTTTCCGGTTTAGCTACTGCTTCTTCCTGTTCCTCTTCATCGATTTCATCGTCATGGTAAGCGAATCCCATTTCCTCAAGTTTGGAAATGTAATCCCCGGGGTGGTCTTTGAAGATGCGACTTACTTCGTCTAAGGTGCTATTACTCTCGAAATCGTCATTTTCATTATGATCATTATGTTTGTCGTGTTTGCCCATGGGTACAGTATACTTTTTCATGGAAGAAGTGGGGCAAAGAATCTGGACGAAAAGATTTAGTAGTCTAAGTTTTTGCGGACTATTTCGGAGGTTTTCTGGATCAATAAAGCTCCAGTCGTTATTCGGTGGCGTTACAAAATTGACGAAATTGCCACCGAATAACGTAATGATATTTAGATAAATATATTAGTTAAGTACCTCTGCCGCTCTTTGAGCCACTATCTCATGCACAGCCTTGGTCGGATGTATTCCATCCCAGAATAGATATGTATCAGGTTTTTTGCATGTAAACGGTGGTACATTCGGTGTCACACAAGCATCATCAATGTTTACGATTCCATACGAGACTGGATTTCCTATAATTTCGTATAGCAACGAATAAATATCAAGAATTCGAACATCAATTCCGGGTAACCCATTTAAGGCAGATTTTAACGAATCTAACCCGATATTAAAATTTTGTGCAAAAATATTAGCATAATATGCAGTTCCAGGAATCAAAAAGTCTAGTGTTTTTACCGCTGGTGTTTCTCCAATAGCGGGAACGTTCATCAATAAAAATTTTCTGGCTCCCTTTACGTGAAGTGCTTCTACAGCTAATCCAATATTATATAGAGCAGTAGTAATTATTTGTTCACTTCCTGTAGGATCATAGGATAAACTCGCTAAAGCATCCCGAACATCATTACTGCCTATTTCAAATACAATTAAGGTATTAGCTGATATCTCATCAGGGAAATCAGTTAAATATGCAGTCATCTGGTCGTTTAAATTGTAACGGCAAAGATAATCGGTAGCCCGGGCGCCACCAACTGCATAGTTGCTCGCCTCTTTTCCTGGATTTTTCAGTGCAGGGCGTGTATTGCCAGACAACCCTTTACCCCGTGCCAACTGCTCTACCCACGTAGCACCATTGGTGACATGATGACCACCTCTAGCGTAACTTCCATCCGGTATGAGCAATTCATCCAGAGCATCATATGGGGGAACATTTGCTGGGGTGCCCATATCACAACCTCCAAAACCAAATGCAGTAGGATCTGAAAGCAAAATAAAGGCATTACCCGAGTCGCTCAAACTGGTGCCGAATACAACAATTCTATCAAACTGCTTTGGCTGAGCTATTGATGTGGTTGAAAAAAACAAGAATGAGACGGAGAATGCTGCAGTGAGAGTAATGAATTGCAAATATTTTATTGATCCCATGTAAACCTCCTTCATGATTTTATTGCCCAATAAAGATGGCAAAATGATGAAAAGACTTGATCGTGGATGGTTCAAAAGATTTTTTAATCCTCCTTCCTAGGTTTTTCAGGTTTGTTAGGTTGTATAGCGGCTTCAGAGATAGAGACAGCGTTGGAATCCTTCTTCGATCAAGATATCTTTTAATAGATCTGGACCATTTTCATGCACCAATTACTATATGACCCGACAGTGGTATTATTGTAAAACAGCTACTGTGTGGCAACAGTACGCTGTGTAATTACTACTGGTTGTGTTTTTACCACCTTCTATTTGTTAACACAATTGGTTATTCACGGAAGTACAAGCGGTTGCACCTGTCGTGACTATTGTTGAATAATACCAGAGTAGTGCGATTGGAAGAGTACTATCTCAACCAAACTGGGAAGATCACGAAAGTTGTCCGATGAGGATAAGGAGAATTCTATATGTAATCATCCAATACAGGGAACTGGCGCAGATGGGGTTCAAGATGGCATTGGTTGAACTGGATGGGCGTTTAGCTGGTCAAGATGCGAAGATTGTGCACATTCTTCATGATGAAATCATTGTGGAGGCGAGGGAAGATATTGCCGGCGACGTTGCTGTGACAGTTAAGGCTTGCATGGAGAGGGCATTCACTGAAATTTTTCCGGATGTACTTTTTGTGGTGACTCTGGAGATACGAGAGTCATGGAGTTGAGCATTCAAGAGCCCTTCTAAATACCGTTTTGGGGTGGTTTCAGATAGTCGAATATTCATTGGTCGCATTAGATTAAAATCACCCTTATTGCTAGTATTTGATGTGTGGAGTGGTAGGAATGAGCGTTGATTGAATGAACGATCACAGGACCGAAGGCGGCATTGTTTGACTCGAGCCAATAACTTGCTGGTAAAGATATCGATGATTAAACTAAATCCAAACACCCTGTATCTGATTTTAGCCAGAAATCTTGGCTCTCCTTTCAATCAACCGACCAATCGAGACAAAGATGTCACGTTTCTGGCCAGTTTTATGGTTGAGGTAACGCCAGAAAATTACATTACATCTCCGTTTTATCTTTTTGAAGAGCATCAATAATATAAGGAGGTTGTTATGGGAAAGATTGTTCATCAGTCGCGTATTACCATTACTCGGGAAAAAGGGCCAACAAGGAAGGCTGAAATAGAAGGGTTCGCTGAACCTGTATATTATGGTGTCCACGGTGGAATATCGAAATTTTACCATGTTACACCCGAAGAGGAGCATGCCGCCACTCTTGATCATATCGTAGGTGCCGTTGGAGGATGAATGATGGGTACCCTGGCCACGGTGATGGCTGGAAAAAAGATCAGAACCTTCAAGGATCGATTTATAGCAAAGGTAGCTGGCGATATTGAAGAGGTAAACGGCATCCTGAAAATTACCCGCATCAGTGTCAACTATCTGCTCAAACTCCCAGATCAACAGCGGGACTCGGCACTGGAATGTTTCAATAATTATATTCATCTTTGTCCTGCAGCTCAGAGTGTCATTGCCTGTATAAACATAAGCCACAATTTGGAATTGGAGAAAAAGGAAGATTAAAGCTGCAATGAAAATCTTAAAACCAACAGGCAATCGGATTATATTGATCCGGCATGGAGAAACCGAATGGAATCGACTACACCGTTTTCAGGGGCGGAGTGATATACCACTTAACCCGAAGGGTAACGAGCAGGCGTGTTCCTTGGCTTTGGCATTAAAAGATGAGACTATCGTGGCCATTCATTCAAGTCCGCTGGCACGTGCTATTGAAACGGCATCCCATATTGGCAAATTTCACCCTTCAGCGCCTTTGATCAAAGAAACGGGATTGATTGAGATGGATCTGGGAGACTTTGAAGGGATGGAAGCTAAACAGTGGGCATTGCATCATCAGGATTTTAGGCAGACCTGGGAGAAAAATCCTGCTACCTTGTCTATGCCGGATGGAGAAAGTCTCCAAGAAGTGCAACATCGGGCAGTTGATACTTTGAATCGAATTTCAGAACTCTATACCACAGATTGTACTCTGCTGATCTGTTCACACAATTTCGTCATCATTTCCTTATTATGTTTCGCATCTAAAATCCCCTTAGACCGATTTCGGGAACTACGACAGGATACAGCCGCACTGAATATCCTTTATAAGGATGGGACAGAATTTCAGGTTGAAAAAGTCAATGACCGCAGCCACCTCCAGGAATTTCTTCAAAATTGATACTGAAATTAGCAACCATCCATATTCGCTATATACGTGGGATTTAATAGACATATCGCTAACAACGTTACACTGCAATCCACAAGATTTATTAAATTAATAAGGGTGGACCGTTCACCGGAGGCATGCCACATATTTTCAATCAATCTTTCCATGTCTCTTGAGATATGGTGACTACAGCCGGGGCCAAACTCCAATAAAGCTACAATATAGCTATGTTGACTGCTCGCTGTGTCGAAATTGATCGATTCCAGTCGCCTGGTATTGCGCTTTCCAATAATATTTTCATTTAAAATGCAGATCTTTCTCTCAGAGACAAAAATTAACCTGAGAGGAGGAAAACATGAAAGTAGCCGATGCCGTCACCTATTGTATTAATTACCACAAAATTAATTCCAGGCCTAATACTCTGGCACATTATGAGTTTCTTCTGGGAAAATTCGAACACAGTTACCAAGGCAGGCACATCGATGCCATAACGACAGAGGAAATCATAGCATTTCTTGCCAATATAACTGCAGGCAGAAAACAAAATACCAAGAGGAGTAGATACACAACCCTTTCAGCTTTTTTTAACCTTATCATCAACACGCTACATCCGGAGATGAAAAATCCATGTTTGTCTCCTGCTGTTAAAAACCTCTTTCAGAAACCAAAAACATCCCATTGGACGATATTTGACAAAGATATCATTGATGAGGCAATCTTCAGGACACTGAATACCAGAAACCGATTGATGCTTGAATTGATGGCCCGAGCTGGAATGAGAGTAAGCGAAGTTCTTGGACTCAGGCCGACTGATATCGATGGGCAAAAGCTCCTGCTGCATACACCCAAAAGTGGTCGGGATCAGGAAATTGTCTTTATGCCTCAAAAATTAAGCATTCGCCTGCTGGGCTATGTCAGGGACACTTCTATTCCTTTGAACCAATTAATTTTCCCGATCACCTATGCTGGTGCCAGAAAAATAGTTCTAAAGGTAGGCAATATGGTTGGTATTAAACTGCGTCCCCATGACCTTCGTCGTCATGCGGCTACCTACGCATCCAGATCAGGAGTTCCTATTGAAATCGTTAGTAAAGTTCTCCTCAGACATGCCGATTTTTCCACGACACAAAGGTATCTCGGCAAAGTTTCCGATCATGAGGCAATCAGGTGGATAGAAAGTCTGCATGGATAAGCGTCGGTTGAGATTTTTTGCGGATTGTCCGGAGGGAAAGTGCTCGGCCGAGGTTGGTCCCGGGTTATTTGATTTTGCTAATCAAAATTTATTTTGACGAGCTGGATGGTATTGATGATCAGTGGCTTGTTTTTTGATGGTAATCGTCTGGATTCTCTTGGGACTGATGAAAGTTGGGATAATACAGCTATCTTGAATTTTGAGATTTGAGTCGGCAGCATCTTCTGGGGCAAATAATTCTACAATCTTCCGAAGAGATTCTGGAACAATCTGGGGCTTGAGAATGTTTTTTATGTGTTAGGAAAATCGTGCTTTTCGAAAGCTCAAAATGACCTTCTGGTGTTGTTAGGCGCTAAGGCTATTGCTTGTTCCGGTTAACAGTAGAAATGCTCAAGTTGAACCACATGTCAAATAGGTTTATGTTCGGTCTGGCAATCTTAGATATTAACTCTCTGTATTTTCTCTTAACCTTGGTCGGACTGATTTCTCATTTACGTTTGTTTGCAATTGCTATAATGTATTTTGACATTGTCGCTTCCTAGTAAGAATTTGATATAGCTTACAAAGAGGCGATCTCTATCCTGTTGATATGTAAAGCTATATTTTATCATAATTGCTGTTTTTTCAATTTGTTGCGAAGACTTCTTCAAGAAATTACACTATTGCTGGCTTTCCGGGCTGCCCGGGAATCGCTTTGCAATATCTAAACTTGCTTGCTATCCATATGGATTTTCATTTGATATTGCTCCAATTAAGGGCGCGGATTTGAAATCAGGTAAACAAGGCTGAAAAATTCGCACAACGTTTCAAGCCGGTCGATTACAGAAGTAGCAATGAGGTAACTGTATACATGGAAACGCTTAAAAGACCCCAAAAGGAATTATCTGATAGATTCGAGGAGCGACTACAGTTCGAAACACTGCTGGCCGACCTTTCTACCCGATATATCAACCTGCCCATTGATCAGGTAGACAGTATGATTGAAGATGACCAGCGCCGAATCTGCGAATTTCTCAGCCTGGATCTGTCCACTCTTTGGCAATGGGAAGATGGGGCGCGGCGCTTCATCACCCTCACTCACGCTTATATCGCGCCTGGGGGACCCGCTCGTCCCAAAAGAATCGAAGCGCTAAATTCATTCCCATGGATTATCAATAAATTACAAGGCGGAGAGACACTCATTCTATCCACAGAACAAATGCCTCCGGAGGCTGCAATTGACCAGGAGGTCCAACGCTATTACGGAGTCAAGTCGTCAGTGGTTATGCCGCTAACGGCCGGTGGTGGGCCTTTACTCGGGGTATTGAGCTTCGATACCCTGTGGGAAGAACGTGACTGGCCGAAAGAGATCGTCACCCGTCTGAAGCTGGTGGCTCAGATTTTCAGCAATGTCCTTGCACGCAAAGAGTGGGACAGGAAACTGCTTGAAAGCGAAGCGCGTCTCGCACTGGCAGCCGATTCCGCCGGGGCGGGACTCTGGGCATTAGACGTTGGCAACAGTCAGTTTTGGGCCACGGACGTGGCTCGCACCATCTTTGGTTATGTTCCCGGAGAAAACGTAAGTCTGGAACGTTTTGAGAAGTCGATTTACCCTGACGATCTTGAGCAAGTGCAACAAGCTATATCCCTGTCTTTTGACAAAAGTGAACCCCTGAACACTGAATATCGAATCCTGAGAGATGACGGTTCCATGGCCTGGATCCACTCCAGCGGAAGGCCCTATTACGGTGCCGACGGCAAGCCTGATCGATTGCTTGGTGTTTCCATAGACATAACCAAACGCAAAAATCTTGAATCGCGGCATATTAAAAGCAGAGAGCGTTTGGCTTCCGCCGTCGATATTGCCTTGCTCGGCTTCTATGAAATGGCAGAAAACCATCAGATCACATTTCTTGACGATCGGATGCGTTACTTTCTCGGCATTTCACTGGAGAATGAATCGGACGCTCGACAGTTCTGGCTTACTCATATACATCATGAAGACCTGCCTTATCTGCAAACAGTAATACGCGGGGTACTGGAAGAAGGGGTGAATCATTATGCGCTTGACTACCGTTATGTTCATCCGGAGCGAGGCCTGACCTGGATCCATCATCTGTCACGCGTTCTGGAGCGGGATAATACCGGCAGGGCTACCCGTGCAATCGGGGTGATGCAGGATATCACAGAACGCAAGATCATGGAGCAAACGCTGCGAGAAAATTCGACAACTCTCAGGAGCTATCAGAAAGACCTACAGAACTTTGCCGGCAGACTGATCTCGGGCAAAGAGGAGGAACTGCGCAGATTGTCGCGCGAACTGCACGATGATTTGACCCAAAGGCTGGCGGTGATTGCCATCGAGGTCGGCAAGCTGGAAATGCAGATGAAGAACATGGAGTTGCCTCCACCCGATTCGTGCCAGAGTATTACGGACATAAAAGAGCACCTGATCGATGTTTCTAAAGATATACATCGCATTGCCCGTCAGCTTCATCCTACCATTCTCGATGATCTCGGACTGGTACGCGCGATAGAGTCGCAATGCGCAGGACTTATGCAGCGGTCCGATATTGTCATCATCTTCAAACCAGTGGATGTCCCTGAGCGGTTTTTCAATGATATCCCGCTCTGCATTTACCGGATAGTGCAGGAGGGGTTGAAGAACATTGTAGAACACTCAGGAGCGGGAAAATGTGAGATTACACTGCAGGGTAAAGATAATGCTTTGACATTGACGATAAGAGACGATGGCAAAGGATTTGACCCCGAAGAGGTCAGAGGAAAACCGGGGCTTGGTCTTTCGAGCATGCGCGAGCGGGTGCATTTGGTAGGGGGAGAATTTGCCATTGAAACCCTTTCCGGGCAGGGAACAACAATACAGGTCACGGTACCAATAAATGGAGGTGATAGTTGAGACGGCCAAGAGTTTTACTCGCTGATGATCATCGAATAGTTGCTGAAGGCCTGAAAAGTCTTATCGAGCCCGAGTTTGAACTCATCAAGATTGTCGAGGATGGTCGGGCGTTGCTTGAAGCTGTTGAAGCCCTTCATCCCGATGTAATCATTGCCGATATCTCGATGCCGTTGTTAAACGGGATTGATGCGGTTCGGCAGATCCGCAAGACGAACATGGCAGTCAAGATTATCTTTCTGACCATGCATCCCGATGTGTCATATGCCGTCAGCGCCATGGAAGCCGGTGCACAGGGATATGTCCTGAAGCACTCCGCGCCGGCTGAACTGAGCGCAGCAATTCGCTGTGCGCTGAGGGGGAAAATTTATATAACTTCCCTCCTAAAAGATGAATTCACCTCGGGGGGAAAGAATGCCTCCAGAGAACGCCATGAGGTGCCTTCCTTTCTCACAAGACGTCAACGCGAGGTATTGCAGCTGCTGGCAGAAGGGCACAGTGTGAAGGAAGTAGCCGCCATCCTCAATATTTCCAGCAGAACCGTTGAATACCATAAATATCAGATGATGAAGGATATCGGTGCACAAAATATTGCCGATCTGATTCGGTATGCGGTTAAGCATGGAGTTGTCGGCGGTTGAATTCCGGCTTGCAGCCCATCTAAGAGGCGTTGTCAAAAAATAAACTGACCTGACGAATACTAGGAATGCCATAAAGATCCGTAACGAAATGAATTTAACTTGACTGTTTATTTCGTTACGGCCCCCCCTAAGTCCTTCAATGTAATACCTCGTAAATCTACGAGTTCATTTCCCCCTCTGATTCACCTATTATCTCAAAACACAATGCATTTTTGCGGCCGACTTTGTTTTGACCGTCGACGTGATAGTGTTTTGCCATACTGCCGGACGCAGGCAAACAGCTCCGCGATCCTTCATAAGTTGAGCCCTGGAAAAAGGATAACTTTATGTTGCTACACGGCAAGGTGCTTCTGGTGGATTCTCATCTAAATATGCTCGTGGGTGTGCGATCTCTTTTGGAGAGTATCTTTGAAAAGGTATTTATGGTTGCCGACGAGGCTACGCTGCTTGAGATGGCCGAGAAAATAAAATTTGATCTCATCGTTGCTGATTTTTCCTTTCCGGTTGCAGAGGAGATCAATATTGCCCGTCTGTTACACAAGGTTTTTCCCGACATCAAAGTGATCATCCTGAGTGTGCATGATGAGCTTGTTGCAATGCAGGAATGTTTTGCTGCAGGAGCTGTGGGATTTGTGCTCAAAAGAACCGCAGTCCATGACCTTGCTCAGGCGATAAAGACTATAGAGAAAGGAACCATGTATGTTTCACCGTCAATTCTGCAATAGCAAAAAGGAATAGTCATGAACAAAAGTAAAAGACTTCAGGCGCTGTGCATCTTAACCGGCCCCATGGGCAGAGATAAATACATAAAGCCGACAAGTTTTTTGACAGCAGTTTTTATTGCGACTCTTTTAACAATCCTACCAATACGCTTATGGGCGGAAAGCGATATCAATGGGCAGACTGACCTGGCGAAGAAACTGGCCAATCCCATCGCCAATTTGATCAGCATTCCGATTCAGGCCAATTATGACGAAAACATCGGCCCGGCCGAAGACGGATCGCAGTGGCGGGTTAATATTCAACCCGTCATTCCTGTCTCCATCGGCGAAAACTGGAACCTCATCACCCGGACTATCCTGCCGCTGATCAATCAGAATGATATCCCGGTCTCCGGGCAGGGAGAGTCAGGTCTGGGGGACATCGTTGCCAGCCAGTTTTTCTCTCCCAAGGCTGCAACAGATCGAGGCTGGATTTGGGGAGTGGGGCCGGTATGGCTTTTGCCGACCGCCACGGATGATGCGCTCGGCGGGGAGAAATTTGGCCTGGGTCCGACTGCAGTGGCGCTGAAACAGCAGGGTCCCTGGACCTACGGCGCTCTGGCCAACCACATTTGGTCGGTGGCCGGTGACGATGACCGGCAAAATGTCAACGCCACCTTCCTGCAGCCGTTCCTGTCGTACATCACCCCAACTCAAACGACATTTGGCCTGAATACCGAGTCGACCTATGACTGGCAAAACGATGAGTGGTCGGTGCCCATCAACCTTACCGTGGCCCAGTTGCTCAAAATCGGCCGTCTGCCTGTTCAGGTTTCAGCCGGGGTACGCTACTGGGCGAATGCACCGGAAAATGGGCCGGAGAATTGGGGTGCACGAGTTCAGCTCACCTTTCTGTTCCCAAAATGAAACTATACAAACCATGCAACATGAAAAAGGAGAAAATGTCATGAAAAAGTTCATTATCACAGTGTCAATCGTAGTTCTCGGTCTGGCATCCCCGGTATTTGCCACTAGTGATCCAGTCGAGAAAGGAATTGAAGGAGCAGTTGAAACCTTTGCCGAGGGATGTAAGAACGAGCTCAATACTATTTGCAAGGATGTCAAACCGGGAGAAGGCCGTCTCCTTGCCTGTCTGTATGCATTTGAAGACAAAGTTTCAGTAGATTGCCAATTCGCTCTTTATGATTCGATCTACCAGCTCAACCGAACCCTTGCCAATGCTTCATATGCTGTTGAAGAATGTGCTGAAGATCTAAAGGCGAACTGCACTGAAATCAAGCCGGGTGAAGGTCGCCTGCTCGACTGCCTCAAGCGCAATGAAGCAAAGGTAAGCAGCCGCTGCAATCAGGCCCTGCAGGACGTTGGCTGGAAATAGAAACAATGGAGTTCATCCTTTCGTGGAATTATTGAGATTATTCAAATAACTATCGAGGGTAACCATGCAGTGGATTGATGTGTTAAAGAAAAAGCTCTGCATTAGCTGCACCGGCTGTCTAACTGTATCTATGCTGTTTTTCTATGTTCAAAACGCAGCAGCCGAGCAAACAGACGAATGGCAGTTTGAGGTAACACTTTATGGTTGGTATACGGATCTGGACGGTACTGTTGAAGTGCCCGGTGGGCCTGGAGGCGGCGGTGATATATCGGTCGATGCTTCAGATATTATCGACAACCTCGAGTTTGTTCTCATGGGCGGTATGGAAGCCCGACGAAACAGGTGGTCGATAATTGCAGATGGCATTTATATGGACGCTGGTGCCGACAAGAGCACCACGGCAATTGTGGGGCCGGGAGTGCCGATCACCGCCTCCGCCAGTCTTGATCTCACCACGTGGATTATCAGTGCAGGTGTCGGCTATGACATAGTTCAGGTTGACCGTGGCACTCTTGCCGTTTTTGGCGGTGCCCGTTACCTGAGCGCGGATATCGATACCGGTATCACTCTGCCGGCGAGGACGGTGGCAAGCTCTCAATCAGCTGAACTGTGGGACGGTATAATAGGACTTCGAGGCGCAATCAACCTCGGTGAGCATTGGTACATTCCTTATCATGGCGACATAGGTACCGGCGACTCCGATCTGACCTGGCAATTGTTTACCGGGATTGGTTACCGGTTCAGCTGGGGTAACATCCGGCTTGGCTACCGCTACCTGAAATATGAGCAGGATGAGGATAAGGCGCTCCAGGATCTCGAATTAAGCGGTCCTGTAGTTGGTGTTGGTTTTCGTTTTTAGTGCAATACAGAACAAAGTACCCCTTGAGAGTACATCGTTAAAGGGCACTGTCGACCCGAAAGGGGAGTTATCAATCCGGCATGACCGGCAGATGGAGGCAACTTGACAAAGAGGTCAGGCAATGTGTGGAAAGGAGATTTGAAATGAAGAGACAAAAACTAGGATTTACCATGAAAAGAACAATACAGATCCCCATTGTTTTGTTGCTGGCCATTTTCGTTCTGACCAGTCCCAGGCTATCGCAGGCGGCGACTGTCGTAGAGATTAACCATGATGTGGACGGTGCCTTGCAGTCTTTATACCAAACCGCTCCAGCCGCCAAAAAACTGGCGGAGGTAGCCAAAGGAATTTTGGTATTTCCCAATATAATTAAAGGTGGTTTGGGCATTGGTGGTCAATACGGCGAGGGTGCGTTACGGGAAAACGGCAAAACCACCGGCTATTACAAAACCATGGCGGCATCATATGGTTTGCAGGCGGGGGTACAAACCTTCGGGTATGCACTTTTCTTCATCGACGATGAAAGTTTAGCCTATCTCAAAAAGAGCAAAGGTTGGGAACTTGGAGTTGGGCCCAGCTTAGTTGTCGTTGATAAAGGAGCTGCAACATCACTCACCACCAGCACCGTTAAATCAGGCATCTATGCTTTTATCTTTAAACAGAAGGGGTTGATGGCCGGCATCGGCATTCAGGGCAGCAAGATTACGAAGATAACACCAGATAACTAAGATGTTAACCAAAAACAATTTTACATGAGGTGCAAAATGTTAAAGAAACAATCATCGTTGCAATATTTATTGATACTGTTGACAGGACTTGCCTTATCCGGCTGTGCCTCGCCAACACTCGAACATTCCGGCTTCCTCAATACCTACCCTCAGTTTCAGCCTGGACCGAAGGAGGGGATGGATCAGGTCTATGTAAAGCCGGGATTGGATTTAAGCACGTATAACAAGGTGATGATGCATGAAGTGAAATTCTTTTTGACAAAAGATGCCGCCGACAAAGGTCTTCAGGCCAGCGAACTGAAGAAATTGTCTGATTCCTTTCATCTTGCCGTCGTCGAGGCGCTGGGCACCGAGTATCCACTGGTCACCGAGCCGGGAAATGGTGTTCTGCGGGTTCGTTTGGCAATCACGGATATCGAGACAAGCAATCCTGCAATGACCGGAATAACGACGGTTGTGCCGGTCGGTCTGGCCATCAGCCTAGTTAAACAAGCGACCACCGGTGAGGCCACTGGAGTAGGTGGGGCGAGCATGGAAGTGGAGTTCCTTGATTCAATGACGAACGAGCGGCTGGGTGCTGCCATCGATACCTTCCACGGTTCGAAGATGAGTGGTTTTACCAAGCTGGGTTCCGCCGAAGATGCCTTCAAATTCTGGGCAAAGAGATTGAGGGTGACCCTGGACCAGGCGCATGGCAAGAGTAAATAAAATATGCATAAATTCCGCTCTATTCTTGCTCTGATATGCGCTCTTCCCTTGGTTGGATGGGGGGGGATGTCATTGTATTATTCCGGGCTGCCCGGTTTTTTACCTTCTGTAGCTGCGGTGGGTTTTGTACTCGGGTCGCTGACAATCTTCGTCCTGGCCGGTACCTGGAAAAAGGCGGTAAGCCTCTTTGCCGTACTCTTTGTTTTAGTACTCGCTGCGTTTTTCCTGAAAAAGCCAAGTAATGACCGCGACTGGCAGCCGGATCTGGCACTGTTGCCCCACGCTACCATTGAGGGCAACAGTATCACCATCCACAATATCCGTAACTGTGACTACCTTTCCGAATCCGATTTCACTGTGCAATATTATAACAAGAGTTTTGACCTCGATACGCTCACCAGCATCGATCTTTTTTTGGTTGACTGGGGTTTGAAAAGCTTGGTGCATACCATGGTCAGTTTTGGTTTTGACAACCGTGATTATGTTGCCGTCTCCATTGAAGCCCGCAAAGAACAAGGCGAAGGGTACTCCACCATACAGGGTTTTTTCCGCCAATATGAATTGACGTATGTGGTGGCGGATGAGCGGGATGTCATTCGGTTACGAACTAATTACCGGCAGGGAGAAACCGTCTATCTCTATCGTGTTCAGGGCAATAATGAACTATTCCGTCAGGTCTTTCTCGATTACCTGCATTCCATAAACCAACTGAAAGAAAAAGCGGAATGGTACAACGCCTTGTTAACCAATTGTACGACCCAGTTACGAGGACATACCCGGCCATATTTTCATAAAGTCTTCTGGGATTGGCGGCTTCTCGCTAACGGTTACGCCGATGAACTGGCCTATGAAAAGGGGACGCTTAACACCTCTTTGCCTTTTGCCGAACTGAAAAGAGTCAGCATTATCAACCCTCGGGCTAAAGCGGCCGATCAGGATTCCAATTTTTCACTGCGTATCCGCAAAAAATTGCCGGGGATAAAGCCGGCAGAATAATCATCTGGAGTACATTATGAAGAAAAAGCCTTTCTTTCCATTACAATTCTACCCCCTTTTATGGCTAATCTGTGCAAACTGCTGCTTGGGAAAAAAAGAGCTTTTTCGATTGTATCGTGGAGGAATCTTTCTTCTTTTCGTCATTGTTTCTTTCGGCATCAGCGGCTGTGCAACGACCATGGGGGTACAGAAAACCGACCCTCGCCAGGTCTATGAGCAGATTACCATCAGTGCAATAAACGAGGATAATTTCAGCAAATCTTCCCATGATGTTCTTATCCGTTATAACCTTGTTGATGCTTTTAAAGACGATCCAGAGGAAGTCCTCATTTTGTTGCACGGCAAAGCAGAGCAAGGTGGTCGGCGGGATATTCTTTTCGCCTTGGCTGAACTCAATTATCTCGCTGGAATGCGATCCAGAGAGAGCCAGAAACAGCGGTCGTATTCCTATTTCTTTGCCTCGACCCTCTATGCCTATCTTTATCTATTCGATGACAGCGCTCCTTACGATCCCTTCGACCGACGTTTTAGAACCGCCTGTGATTTGTATAACAGTGCCTTGGCGCAGGCCCTGGCCAATGCGGACGGTAACCTCAAGATAACCTCCACCAAGGTACATCTGCCTGTTGGTAAATTTGGCTTTACGCTTGATACCGCTAAATTTCCGCATGATATCAGTAACTTTGAAAAATTTGTTTCTGCAGACCAGTTCAAGGTCAAGGGCTTCAGCCAGAGAAACCGAGATGCCGGCATGGGAGCCCCTATTATTGCTGTTGAAAAAAAGAAAGAAGGCGCTCCTATGCACCTGACTTTTCCCGGCACCCTCTTTCTGCGGGTCAACTGCAAGCTGGAGGATGTGGCGAAGGACACCTGCACCGGCATATTGGAGCTCTACTCAACCTATGACCATACCGAAACTATCGTCGACAATAAAAAGGTTCCAGTGGAACGGGATCTCACTACGCAACTAGCGTACGCTCTTGACCAACCCAACATTCAGGGGCTCGGAGTCAATGAGTTTCTCCATGGTACCGGCTATATTAAGACCGGCATCTATCCAATGCAGCCTTTTGAGGCCGGCAAGATACCGGTCGTTTTTGTCCATGGCACCTTTAGCAGTCCTGTAGCCTGGGCCGAAATGATCAATTCCCTCCGCAGTGACCCGGTCATCGCCCAAAAATACCAGTTCTGGAATTTTTTCTATGACACCGGCAAGCGTATCGGTCTTTCCGGACGTGAACTGGCTAATGCCCTGACACAACACGTCAATCAAGTGGACCCGCAAGGGACAAACAGTCTCTTGCGGCAGATGGTGGTTATTGGCCACAGCCAGGGAGGGCTTCTTACCAAGATGATTGCCACGGACTCCGGAGATGCATTTGTGCGGGCGGCTACAGGAAAGACACTGGTGGAGCTCGATATTTCCAAACAAGATAAGAGTCATCTCGAGCAAGAGGCCGTATTTGAAGCACTGCCCTTTGTTAGCCGGGTGGTTTTTATTTCCACACCCCATCGGGGCAGCTATTTGTCAAAAAATTTGGTCCGCACACTCGTCCTTAAGTTAGTCAAATTCCCGCAGACCGTACTCCAATCGACGGCAAATGTGATGACGGCTCTTACCGATGCAGGTGTGGCCGAGGCAATGGCCCAGCCATTTATCAACATGACGAGCCTTGATGTTATGTCACCCAACAGCCCTATCCTCAAAATCATGGCGGATATCCCACTGGCGGAAGGAATCACCGGTCATTCCATCATTTCCATTGACGGTAATGATACTCCACCCGAGGGTGACGACGGCGTGGTTAAATATACCAGCGCCCATGTGGAGTATGTGGAGTCGGAGTTCATTGTACGAAGTCCTCACTCCTGTCAAAGTCATCCCCTGACTATAGAGGAAGTCCGTCGTATTCTCCTTAAACATCTCCAGCAAAATGGCGCATCACTAGCAAAGGTGCAATTATGACATGGTGATAGGAATAACCGAGATGGCAACGAATACCCAAATTCTCGTTTCGGCTGAAGTGCTTTGGGTGACTTACGACTGTGCTGCTGTCTGACGAATATTTGGGTTTTTCTCGTAATAAAAAGGGTTTTGAGCAACCCATTGGTAAAAAAATATCCACATCAAAAAAGTGGGAAAAATGAAAAAATAAAGGATACATGCGGTTAAATGCGGCAATATGCATTCGCGGCGGTGTCTCGCTGTCATTTTGCCTTACAGCTGCCTCGGGAATTTGCTTCGCAGGCAGAGAACCTGATGCCGATAAAATTTTGCGAGCTATGTCGTCCTATCTCGGAGGATTAAAAAACCTTGAGCATGAAGGCAGATCTTGATTTTGAGATTATCACCAATGAAGGACAAAAACTATAGATTAGTAGTTATTCACAAATGGTTATGGAACGGCCTGGCAAGTTTTATTTTACGCGTAAAGGCATGATAAACCGATGCAGAATTTTTCTGTAACGGAGAGGTCCTGACGCTGCTTCGCAGAAATCAGTACAATGCTGACTTTGTTGAGAAACGTATTGTAAGGGAATAAACGGTCGATAAATGTAACGGTTCAACCAATATTTTTTCCAATAACTACTCAAAATCAGATATATGCTCAATCTTTTTAGGTACTGCATAGTGGCTCTTTTCATGCTCACCCTGCCGACAAGTTGCAGTGAAAAAATGTCGGCACAATGGACTGGAGTGGACGATATCACTGGAGCCTGGGTGAGACCGATTCCCGGGGGGACTGGTGTTGAGGGGTTTTTTCTCCACCCGGACGGCAGCTTACGACTTATAAATATTTTCAGCATGCAAGGAAATTCCTGGTCCTTGAACAAGGATAAACTTACCCTGTTCACCCACACCGAACGGTATCCCCAACCTGTGGCAGATATTCACACTATTCAAATCATATCAGCCGATAAAATGGTATTGGCCCGTCAGGATGTAAAAATAGAATATCGTCGTCCTGCTACCGGGAAAAATTTGATGGCTACTCGATGGGTTGCCTCATATGTCCCAGGAATGCCAGCAGAAGCAAAACCGGAACAGGAGGTCTATTTCACCATGCGGCACGATGGCCGAATTGAAGGGTTCGCGGGTTGCAACACGTTTAGCGGGCCTTATATGGTGTCTGGAGAAACCGTGAAAATCGGTCCTCTCATTTCGACTAGAATGTTCTGCCCGGCCATGGCTGTCGAGGATAATCTTTTCCGGATTTTGGGTTCTTCGGATGAGTTTCTTATAGTTGAAGATCAGCTCTATCTCTATAACGGAAACTTTTTTCAGGGATTTTTCAAAGCAAAGTAAAATCATTACAGGCCCTTTCTTATATGAACCACTCGAAAAGAATCATAAGCTTTTTCAAGGAGCCGCTGCTTCATTTCCTCCTTATCGGCGCGGCATTGTTTTTTGTCTATGGCGGGATGGGAAATGATGCATCTCTGCCGGCCTGACAAGCAGCAATGTCGACGGAGAAGATTGTCGTGACCCAGGACAATATAGATCGAATGAACAGCCTGTTCGCGAAGACATGGCAGAGGCTGCCGAACGAAGAAGAACAAGAAGGTCTTGTCGAGGACTTCATTCGCAGTGAAATCTATTACCGGGAGGCAATCTTTGCATTATCCGCACGGATGTCAGGGATCTTGTTAAATTCCTCTCGCACGAGGGCAAGCAGGGTATCGATATTCAGATGTTTTCGCACGGCTCTTCTTGATTTGGTTGCCGACTTTTTGACGGCGTGGGCGGAATAAAACTTACGTGAATCCATGGCGTCCTCCTATGTAAGTATATGTTTTTACATAGGAAAACTCGATTCCTCCTGAGGGCTTTTGTCAAGTAAAATCGACATCGCCAAAAATTTTTTTTATGCCATATTTTCAAGTAGTTGAGTGTTTTGGCCATAATAAGAGTCTGCGAAACGTTAAATTAATAGTTTGTGTATTTTTAGTTAGTTAAAATTTGAGCGGGAATTGCTGAACAATTCTTGTCCTCCTGCAAAACAGGGGGACAGATTGTGATTTGTTCTTCACACAATATCTTTATTCGTTAGCTTAAAGGTAATTATTTCATCGGAATCAGGTGCCGCCATGAGATGGAAATTTGTCTGCCGTTGTGTTGTTCTTTTCTTGTTTATAATAGTTTTATTTCTTCTACCTCTCGCTTCTCAATCTGAAGAGGCAGCACCGGCGCAAGCGGAAATTTCCCTTGAAAATGCAAGCCCGGAGGAAATTGCTCTCCATGTGGCAAAATTAAATGATGAGCAAGTTCGCAGTTTGCTCATGAGCGGCCTGCAAAAAGAGGCGAATATCGAGGTAACTGATCGCTCTTCCCAGCCAGGACTCTTCTCCTTTGTTGTCAATTGGCTCCATCTTGTAGATATGCGCAATGACAAAGATATGGAATCCAGACTCCAAAGCAATATTGGTGATTTTTCTCAGTTACCCTCGGACCTGGCCAACACTATTCGCATATTCAGCGAACATGGCAGTGGCTTCTCCACTTGGGGCAACTTGATTATGATACTTTTTGCCTTTCTTGTCGGTTTTGCTGCTGCAAGTGTCTACAAAGCTGCAACAATCACTTGGCACAGGCAACTGCGGGATCAGGCTGTACCGGAACTCGGGGGATGGGTGCGGTTTTGGGCCGGTTTTTTGTATGTCTTGCCGTCACTGATAACCCTTATAATATTTGGTGCTTTTTCGCTTCTCACCTTTCTCTTGTCTCCTCCCAGTTCTTCGCCGCCATTCTGCCTGCTGTTTATGGCGATTCTCTTTGTTATCTCCTTTTGCCGTCTTGTCTCGATAGTCTCTAGCATTGTCTTCGCGCCGCGACGGTCTTCCCTGCGATTACTGAACATAGAAGACACTGCTGCCCTCAATCTCAAATGGATCACTCAAATACTGTTTTCCTACGCGGGAATTGCATATTGTGTCCTCGCTTTATGCAAAGAGTTGGGACTAGCTGATAATTCCTTCGTTCTTTTGACTATTATGCTGGGTTCATTGTTTCTTCTCTTAGTAGCGTATTTTATTATGCGCAATCGCTTTGTCGTCGCAAGTCACATGCTTTCCAGTCAAAGTTCTGACGGACAAAGAAACTGGTTGGCACGTCAATTAGCCCCAATCTGGTATATTCCCGCTTTGCTCTACCTTTTTGCCGTCTGGGTGAACTTTCTCTATCTGCAGGTTTCCGAAACAGGACAAGAAAATAGTGCCTTGCTGCTGAGCATGTTGGCAGTGCCTCTTTTCCTTGTGTTTGATCGTATAGGTCAATGGTTTGTGCGAACAGTAGTCAGTGTGCTGCACACACAGAATACAGTCGAAAAAAAACAGGTGGAATCAGGTCAGCTGGATTCGATCTTACTCAGCCACTCTGAAAAAGAGCAGCTGTTGATATCCCGTGTCTCCATGGTTGTCAGAATTGCCATCCTTTTTGCCATGACGATTTGGGTTCTTACCCTTTGGGGTTACAAGCTTCCCTATGCCACCGCCATTACCCGTGCTGTCTTCGAGTCATTAGTTACCGTGGCACTCGCTTTGTTTTTCTGGCGTATTGCCTCCGCATACATTGAAAGAAAAATTAAAGAGATGTCTCCCGAAACATCGGATAAAAACGAGTCTGAAGACTGCGATTGGGGGGGGGCAGCCCAAAGGGGTCGCAGCTACACATTGCTCCCCATGGCGCGAAAATTTATAGGAACGGTTCTTGTCGTAATGGTCTCCATGATAATCCTCTCGGCAATCGGAGTGAATATCGGTCCTCTTCTCGCCGGTGCCGGAGTAGTCGGACTTGCCGTGGGTTTCGGTGCCCAGAAGCTTGTCAGCGATGTCTTGTCCGGCTTCTTTTATCTTCTGGATGATGCTTTCCGGGTTGGTGAATATGTCGAAGCAGGTGGCTTATCCGGTGCAATAGAAAAAATCACCCTTCGCAACGTCATGCTGCGCCATCACCGTGGTATGCTGCAGATTGTACCCTACAGCGACCTGGGTCCTATCACCAATTTCATGCGTGGCGGGCTTGTGGTTAAATTCAATCTTGAATTTCCCTATGACACGAATGTTGATCAAGTGAGGAAGGTCATCAAGAAAGTCGGGCAGGAGCTGTTGGAGGAAGAAGAGTATAAAAACGATTTCATCCACCCTATCAAGTCTCAGGGTGTTCGCGAAATTACCAATTCGGTCATGACTATTCGGGTGAAATTTACAGCGAAACCCGGAGCCCATTTTCTCATTCGGCGTGAAGCATATCGAAGAATAACCGAAGCTCTGATGGCCAAAGGCATTCACTATGCCCACCGCAAAATCATAGTTGAGTTACCTCAAGACACTCAAATGTCGAAAGCAGACCAAAAGAAGTATGTCGAGGCCGGTGCGGCAGCCGGTTTAGCGGCTATGGATGAAGGTGGAAAAAGCAAGGAGTCCTGAGGCGGCACGTAGACGCGGGAAGATCCATCGGAGTGGATTGTAACAGTAGATTTAATAACCGCCTTATCCTACTGTCTAAATGTAAAGAGGTATTTAATGGCAAGCCTAAGTCGAGGATGATTCTATATGTAAGTATGTTCTTAATCTTAAGAATTTTATTTAATTATTCAAAAAAGGCGGTCTCTATGGATAAATCATACTCGAAACTTCATTATTCAAATTGCTATTGGTTGTGGTTTGCCCTTGTCTTTATGTGCTGTGCCGCGACTTTTATTCACGCTCAGGAAACGAAAGAAAGCAAAGCGGACGGGGATGACATGTTCGCAGAGACGCAGCAGGCTGCCGGCGATAAGCCTACAATTAAGCCCATCCTAACGGGCAACCCGCGTGAAACGCTCGCATCTTTTCTTCGTCTCAGAGCCGAGTTAGAACAGACCTTGCATGCCTATAGGGCGAATAAATCCCGTGAGCTTGCCGAAAAAGTGCAGGTAATTAGAGTCCAGTTCGATTCGCTGCTCGACCTGTCCTCTTTGCCGCTGGCGTCTCGCCGTACGATCGGAATCGACACAACTGCATTTTTGCTTGACATCCTTGGTCGTATCGAATTGCCTAATCTTGCAAGTGTTCCTGACAGAGAGGCCTTCGACGATGCTGTGTCACCCGCGAAATGGCGCATTCCCAACACCCCGATCTGGATCGTCCAAGCGAGTAAGGGAGTGCGTGAGGGAGAGTTTTTGTTTGGCGAGAACACGGTTTTGGTGGCACCGCGCTTCTACCAAGCTGTTAAAGATCTACCTCTGAAAACGTCTTTGCCTATCATTAGCTGGCATCGCGCTATTCGCCAGATTACCGGACCGATGATCCCGGCGGAGGTGCTCAGAATCATTCCGCAGAGTCTGCGCAACTTCTGGCTGGATACACCAAAATGGAAAGTCATTACAGTGACTTTCGTTAGTGCTCTCGCAGCAATTTTGTTGTTCGGCTTTCACCTTGCGATCAGCCGCCGCAAAACCGAAAATCGGGTCGGCTTCCTCCTGCGTCGTGCCCTGACGCCAGTAGTGGGCATTGTGGTGCTCTTAAGTTTAAAGAATTTCATTACCCAACAAATCGCTGTTTTTGGCACATTCTCGATCTTGGTTGCTGATATGGCAACTATTTTGATCAATATCGCCGCAGTCTGGCTTTTTTGGCTGGTCATACTCGCCTTTTTCGAGCGTATCGTTCAGGTAAAGGATATTCAGGAAGAGAGCTTCGACGCTCATCTCTGGCGCATAGGTGCCCGTACCATCGGAACCTTGGTCAGTGTGGTGATTATCGGTAATGCAGCACAGAATCTGGGGCTGCCTCTCTATAGCGTTGTGGCTGGACTTGGTATTGGCGGTTTGGCAGTCGCGCTGGCGATTCGACCGACTCTCGAAAACCTGATCGGCGGCATCATGCTCTATCTTGACCAGCCCGTGCGGATCGGCGATTTCTGCTCGTTCGGCGATAAAACCGGCACCGTCGAAAGCATCGGTGTGCGGACGTCCAAAATCCGGGCGCTCGATCGGACTTTGATTTCGATTCCCAATTCTGCCCTCGCAGATATGCAGCTGATCAACTGGGCGAAATGTGATCGGATGCTGATCACCACGACCATCGGTTTACGGTACGAGACCGAAAATGATCAATTGCGCTATGTACTGGTGAAGTTTCGCGAAATGCTCCATGCCCATCCTAAGATCGACTCAGAAACGGTGCGCGTGCGCTTTGTAGACTTTGGTCAATCTTCCCTCGATATTGTTGTTCGGATATATGCACTGACCCGAGATTTCAACGAATACTACGCCATACGCGAAGACGTCTTGCTGCGAATGAGCGACATCATTAAAAATTCGGGCAGCGGCTTTGCCTTTCCTTCACAGACCCTCTACATGGGCCGTGACAATGGGATCGACGTTGTGCGTGGCAAGACGGCTGCGAAAGAAGTTGCATCCTGGCGCAGGGCCGGCAAGTTGCCGTTTCCAAGGCTTGATCCCGACAGAATCGAGCAGCTCAAAGATACTCTCGATTATCCGCCGCAGGGCTCGGTCGAGGCCGGCAACATAGAGTCGCAGGTGTGGGAGACGTCCGAAGGGCTATCCGCCGAGCCGGTCGATGAAGATAAAAGCGATCGTGAGCTGCCAGCACAAAAACGTGAAGATGTTTCATAGGGCTAAAAGTGATGATACGTAAGTCATATTAAGGATGTGGTTTTAATTCTTTCATTCCACGGAAATCGGCCTGATAGCAAAGCCACACCATTGGAGTGATAACCTTAGAACTGGAGGTTGAGTCGGTTATCGGCCTGGAAAAATATGGTATCTAGACGTCTCTTGCATTCCCATTGTATGTTAATAACCCTTAGTTTAATAACAATTGTTGATACTGTTTCTTCTGTTGAAATTTCTTCATTTGCAAAACTCTACGAGCCGTCTGGGGTGGTGCAGTTAAGAACGGGGGAGGTAATGGTCGTTGAGGACGAAGGTGATAAACCTCTTTACATCTCCTTGCCACAACAAAAATTAGCACAGGGGATGCTGGGAAATGGCAAATCATTTGCTGTCGGGGTAGCGGTTGATGACCTTGAAGGTATAACCTCCTCCCGCGATTCCAGAAACAAATAACCGATAAAATTAAACGGAGATTCTATGAAAATAAATGACATTATTACTTACATGACAGTGCTCGCCGCATTCATGATGCCTTTTACTGTGCAGTCAGCAGACGTCACCCCGGATGAAGCACGCGCTATCGCCAAGGAGGCCTATATCTACGGCTATCCCATGGTGGACGGCTACCGCATCCAATACGGCTACTTCGTCGACAAGAAAGACCCCGAATACAAGGGGCCGTGGAATGAGATCCACAGCATCCCGCGCGTCTACACCCCGGAGGACAAGGCCATTCAGACGCCCAATTCCGACACGCCCTATTCCTTTATCGGCGCGGATCTCCGGACCGAACCGCTCGTTCTGACGGTCCCGGAAATTCCCAAGGATCGCTATTATTCGATACAGTTCATTGACGCCTATACATTCAACTTTGCCTATGCCGGCAGCCGAACCACCGGTAACGACGCGGGTAGCATCATGCTGGCTGGCCCGAACTGGAAGGGCAAGAAACCGCAGGGAATCAAGGAGGTCATCCGGTCCGAGACCGAGATAAACACCCTTATCTACCGCACCCAGCTTTTCAATCCAGCCGACCTCGACAATGTGAAGAAAATCCAGTCGCAGTACAAGGTGCAGCCCTTGAGCCAGTTCCTCGGCCAGCCCGCGCCCACCCCCGCGCCGGCTATCGACTACATCAAGCCGCTCAGCCAGGAAGAGCAGAAAAGCTCTCTCGAGGTGTTCAATATCCTGAATTTCGTCCTGCAATTCAGCCCGACCGTTCCGTCCGAGAAGAAACTCATGGAGAGGTTCGCCAAGATTGGCATCGGCGCCGGAAAGACCTTTGATCCCACGAAGCTTTCCCCTGAAATGAAGAAAGCCTTCGAGGAAGGCATCGGCGACGCCTGGAAAGAATTTGCGGGCGGCGCGAAGTTATTGGCGGAAGGTAAAATTACCGCCGGCGATGTCTTCGGCACGCGCGCATTCATGAAAAACAATTCCCTCTATCGCTGGCTCGCAACCATGGGCATCTGGGGAAATTCAAAACAGGAGGCGATGTACCCTATTTATTGGGCTGACGCTAGCGGCCAAAAGCTCAACGGCGCTAACCGCTATACTCTGCATTTCCCCAAGGGAAAACTGCCACCCGCGCATGCGTTCTGGTCGCTCACCATGTATCAGCTGCCGGAGAGCTTGCTGGTGGCCAATCCCATCGACCGCTACCTCATCAATTCGCCGATGTTGCCGGACATGAAAATGGATGCCGATGGCGGCCTCACGCTCTACATCCAGCACGAGTCACCCGGCAAGGACATGGAATCGAATTGGCTCCCTGCACCCAAGGGACCATTCTCATCTTACCTGCGCATCTATTGGCCGGCAGAAGCAGCCCTGGACGGCTCCTGGACGGCTCCGAAACTGGAGATGGTGAAATAAGGAGAGACAAATGAACAAATCAAAACCCATATTTTTGTTCTGTGCTTTATGTTGCGCCTTCACTGTTGCGCTGTTTACAGGCTGCGCTACGAAAGGCGACCCTATTACTGCTGCAGGACAAGCCGATAAAAAGGCGGGCATCGCGGCGCCTGGCATCGCCGAAACCAAGGCTATTGCTGAGGAGGCGTTCATCTATGGCCTGCCGATCGTAATGAACTACGCGGTGATGCAGGAGTTCTCGGTTGACAAAAACTCAGGGCAGTTCAAGGCGCCGTTCAACACAATGTTTAACGATGCCGCTACGCTCACTTACAAAGACACGGCCGTCGTCACACCCAATGCCGACACGCCATATTCGATGGTCTGGCTCGACCTGCGGGCGGAGCCGATGGTGATCTCGGTTCCGGCAGTGCCAAAAGAGCGCTACTACTCTGTGCAACTGATCGACGGCAATACCTACAACTATGGCTATATCGGCAGCCGTGCGACGGGTCCGGATGCCGGTCACTATCTCGTGGTCGGCCCTGACTGGAAAGGCGAGAAGCCCGCGGGTATCAGGGGGGTATTTAAATCAACGACGCCTTTCGCGCTGACTCTTTTTCGCACTCAGCTCTTCAACGCCGATGACATGCCGAACGTGGTTAAAATTCAGGCCGGTTATAAAGTCGAGCCGCTCTCTGCCTTCCTCAATCAGCCCGCGCCCGCCGCAGCACCGAAGATCGACTTCCTCCCGGCTACAACGTCGGGAATCAAGGCGAACTTTTACGCCTACCTGGACGCCGCCCTCGAGTTCGTTCCCATCACCCCTGAGACCAAGGAGCTTCGTGGCAGGCTTGCCAGTATCGGCATAGGCCCGGGCAAAACCTTTGACTTCAAGGAGCTGTCACTGGAACACAAGGCCGTCGTTTTGGTGGCGATGAAGGAAGGCGACGACAAAGTAACGAAGTATCTCGACTCCGGAATGAAAAACATCAACGGCTGGAAGGTAGGTGCCCTGTTCGGTGACAGCGCTTTCTACAACGGCGATTGGCTCAAGCGAGCCGCTGCGGCCATGGGTGGTATTTACGGCAATGATAGCGCCGAAGCCATGTATCCCATGACTCGCACCGATGCGGCCGGCAAGACACTCGATACCAGCAAGCACAACTACACAATTACCTTCCCGGCCGGAAAACTGCCGCCCGTGAACTCTTTCTGGTCAGTGACATTATACGATGGCAAGACGCAGCTCCTGACCAAGAATCCGATCAATCGCTATCTCATCAACTCGCCCATGTTGCCTGACTTGAAGAAGAATGCGGACGGATCAATTATGCTCTACATACAGAAGGACTCGCCAGGTAAGGATAAGGAAGCTAACTGGCTGCCGGCACCAGATGACACGATTTACCTTGTGATGCGTCTCTATTGGCCGAAGATGGAAGCACCTTCCATCCTTCCAGCCGGCGCAGGAAGCTGGAATCCACCGGGAATCGTGCAGGCGAAGTGAATGCCGGTCTGGCCGCCGCGATTGCAAACCAATATTGGTACAACATATGACCGCCCAACGCCGCTAATCAGCGGAGCGCAAAAAGCTGCGCCCGCTGATTAGCGGCGTTATAATTGCCAACTCAAATATTTGTAATTTCATAAATTCCTGAATCAGTACCTTCTTCCTGTGAGGGTAGAGCCGGCTAAACCCTCAGAATTGATCTGAAATGGAGCAAACACAAAGAAGAGATATCCAAAGAACACCTCTCATAAATGCAACAGAACAGCAACGAGATGTGTTTCCTGAATTTTGACCTTGATCATGATCAAATATCACCATCGAAATGGAGCATTCCGGCACTTCTGAAAAATCAAGAATATTTCCAGAAAAATGGTCTCAAATGGAGCGGTTTCAGTTATTGATTTCAAACACATCATAACCGGAGAGAAATTCCGAAGACAGTATACTAAACTCTGTATCGAGTAGAAAGTTTTGTACACTGGTCCTATATCTGGGATTTCAGTTAACCTCTATGACGCTCATTTTTTGGTCATCAAGACTTCTTAATAGGCTGTTTATCGACTTTTTTCTTGTCTTTTTGACTCTGCTTTTGGTTGGTTTGTTTCTGGCTTTTTTCCTTATCTTTCTTTCCGCCTTTGTCTCCCATAAATTTCTCCTTTTCAGATGTAAAGAAATAGAAAATTATACTTCGGAATGGGGCATGTCTTAGCTTGACTCTTATTGCCTAAAAATGCCCGTGTTGTCGTTGTTGCCGACGTCAACATATTTCCAATAGATCATAACAGAGCGAGGGGAAACCAGATAGGAGTTTTTTCCGGAAAATTGAAGCAAAGCTAGGTATTTGATTTGAAATCTTACTCGCCTTTCTTACTTTATGGTCATGGACGAAAAACAACTCCATATAGGCACGTGCAGTTGGAAATACGATTCCTGGCGGGGACTGGTGTACCCTGAAGGGAAGGAAATTAATTATCTCCAGGAGTACAGTAAACAATTTTCCACTGTTGAGATTGATCAGTGGTTCTGGTCCCTGTTCAAAGGAAGCGTGGTTCTCCCGAAGGTGGAAGTAGTAAGGGAATACGCGCAATCCGTACCGCCGGGATTTATATTCACCATTAAAGTCCCGAACAGCAACACCCTGACTCACCACTACAAAAAAAGCAAGGTGATCCCCTCGTTGCCAATCCACACTTTCTTTCCACCGATCTGATGGGGAAATTTCTGCAGATTTTGCAACCTCTTGGTGACCATATAGGCCCGCTCATGTTCGAGTTTGAGTATTTAAACAAGAACAAAATGGCCGGTCTAGGTCATTTCATGGAAATGTTTGCAGGTTTTCTTCAGAGTCTGCCATCGGGATATCAGTATTGTATCGAGATCCGGAATACAAATTTTCTGAAAAACGAATATTTTGATTTTCTGGCCAAGTATCGCCTGGGTCCTGTTTTTCTGCAGGGATACTATATGCCGCCGATCGTTGATCTGTATGAGAAGTACAAGGATTACCTGGGTGACCCGGTGGTGCTCAGGCTTCAAGGTCCGGATCGACAGGGAATGGAGAAACGAACAAGAAATATTTGGAATAAGATCGTCGAGCCAAGGGATAAGGAACTTTTACAACTGAGAAACATGGTGAACGATCTGCGCCAACGACGACATCAGATCTTCATCAACGTCAATAATCATTACGAGGGTTCTGCACCTCGAACCATAGAGAAGATCAGAGCACTTCTGCAGCTAATCTGAGCAAAGACCTGGCCCTCCTCAAATTTGGAATCACGTTTCAGGACTATGTATGGTCATACCACTGCCGCAGCTTTGATGCCGTTTGAGGCCAATTTCGTTTCCATTACGGTTTATACGGTTGATAGTCTAAAAGAATCGGCAGGTCTCACTCGACGGGGGCTGCACTGCGGAACGCGTCGAGTGAGACGCCTGATTGAGCTGGTTTTGGTGTAAAGCGATTTCAGGACGCCATCAGCCCAGATTCTCCGCCGCAAAATTCCAGTTGATCAGTTTATCCAGTACCGCATTGACATAGTCCAGGCGGCGGTTCTGGTAATCCAGGTAGTAGGCGTGTTCCCACACATCGATGGTCAATAACGGTTTCTTGCCGGTGGTCAGCGGCACATCCGCATTCCCGGTCTTGACCACCTTGAGCTTGTCACCATCGAGCACGAGCCAGGTCCAGCCGCTGCCGAACTGGGCCATCGCCGCGGTCGCCAACTCCTTCCTGCATGCATCGACGGTGCCGAAGGAAGCCTCGATCTTCTGTTTCAGGCCGGCGGGCGGTTCCCCACCGCCATTTGGCTTGAGACTCTGCCAGTAAAATGTGTGGTTCCAGGTTTGGGCGGCATTGTTGAATATCGCCGTCTTATCGGCCGCACCGGCCGTCTTGGTAATGACCTTCAGCAGCGGCAGGTCCGCAAACTCCGTTCCTGCAATCAGCTTGTTCAGGTTGTCGACATATGTCTTGTGATGCTTGCCATAGTGAAAGCCAATGGTATTTGCCGAGATTACCGGGGACAGTGCGTCATCGGCGTAGGGTAGGGCAGGCAGGGCGTGGGGAGATACAGCTGCAGTCTGGTCATTGCTCATCATTATTCCTCCATTGTGTTGTTTAAAAAAGATGCTGATTTTGGTCAGCGCCTCGTTCAGGGCCCTTTCACTGCAAGGGGCTGCCGGATGGCCGACCATTACCCTGGGGCCCCGGCGACAGCATGCTTTCTGTGCCGTCTTTCAGAGTGATCGTGCTCATGGCAGGATTTCCTCCGTTGTTTTTAAGCGAGGCTGTTTAACATCCTTTAGTTGTGGTCCATACCCTTCATCATCGGACAATTCGCCATGGACTCCTTGCCCATCTGCATATGCTGCATCATGTGCGGCATCATCTGCTCCTGCATTTTTTCCATTCGCGCATGCATGCCAGTCCGTTGCTCCACCAAGCGGGTGACGACGGCGGCGATCAGGTCGACCTTTTTATCCGCCGGCGCGCTGTTCATTTCAGCGACCTGCGCGGTGAGTTCGGCGTCCTGTGTCTTCATTTCTGCCATCATTTTCTGTTTCTGGTCCTTCATCTCCTGACAGCGTTCCATCATTTTCGTCTCTGTCATATTTGTTCCCGTCACCGGCTCGGCCGCTTGCGATTGGAGAGGAGACCAGACAATCAGCGCCAAGGCCCATGCCAACGCGAGGGTGGATCGGACGAGGAGGTTGGTGTTCGTTTGTTTTTTCATGTTGTTCACCTTATCTGTTTGCTGTTTATCTTCGCTGCAGCCGTTCTCAACGGGCTGGTGATTTTTCGAGGAGCGGGCGGTTTTCTACTCGCCACCTTGCTTACTTCCCGTGTCTGAGGCGGAACAAATAGCAGCTTTTTTGGCGGTGACCGCTCTGGCACATGCGAACCGCGCCAGTGAAAATGGTAAAAGAATACTACCAGGATCTTCGATCATGTTTTTCTCAGCACAAAACAAATTTTCTCATTTCTGGAAAGACACGAAGAAGAGTATCCTCGCAGCTAGAACTGTTTTCCCTCAATATTCTTCTTTAACTGGGCTATTTCAAGCCCGAGAGCGACACATTGCTTGCCCTCCATACATCGGTCTGCATCCATCATATTGAGAAAGTGTTGCAGATTATGGGTGTCCTTTTTTAAACCGACAACCCAGGTTTTTTCCAAATCGTTAAAGGAAACATTGACGTCAATCCCACACTGACCAATTTCCGGATAGAGAGCAGTTATCTTTTCACACAATTTTTTTTCATCGTACATAGCCATTTCCTCCTGTTGCAAAGGATGGGCAGGTTGCCCGTTTGTCATAATATATACATGATGCGGTATTGTTCAATTTCGCCGGCGTAGACGTTCTGATGCACCCATCATGGTGATTTCACTTCTGCATAACGCGGTTGTCTTTGCCTGGATCCATCTTCATAACCGCGCACATGCAGGTTCCGGTGGTTGGTGCGTCGGGAGGTGAGCCGATGAGCGAGAGGGAACAGAAGAGGAACCGTAACGAAACAACCGGTTCATTTTCTCAATTTCGTTACAGCTCCTTATACCTTTCCCCAAGATTTCATCGGCCAGGCTTTTCGTTGACTACGGCTTAGCCGAGGTTCTGCAAGGCGAATTCCCAATTTATCAGCTTGTCGAGCACGGCGTTCACATAATCGGCCCGGCGATTCTGATAATCCAGGTAATAAGCATGCTCCCACACGTCAATGGTAAGCAGTGGCTTCATGCCTGTGGTCAAAGGGACATCGGCATTGGCGGTCTTTATTACCTTGAGTTTATCGCCATCGAGAACCAGCCAAGCCCAACCACTGCCAAACTGGGAAACGGCGGCGGCAGCGAGTTCTTTCCTACAGGCGTCAACGCTGCCGAAAGATCCCTCCAATTTCTGCTTCAGGGCGGCGGGCGGTTCTCCACCGCCATTTGGCCTGAGGCTCTGCCAGTAAAATGTGTGATTCCAGATTTGCGCGGCATTGTTGAAAATCGCAGCGTTTTCTGGCTTTCCTGCGGTACCGGTGATAATCTTTTCCAACGGCAGGTCGGCAAATTCCGTCCCCATGACAACCTTATTGAGGTTGTCTACATAGGCTTTGTGATGCTTACCGTAATGAAACCCTATCGTCCGGGCGGTGATGATCGGTTCCAATGCGTTCTCGGCATAAGGGAGAGCGGGCAAAACATGGGGCACCGCTGCGGCCTGGGCAGTACTGGAAAGACCGCCCATCGCGAGCCAGGCAATGGTGCCGGCCGACGCCATGAGAAAACTGCGACGCTCGAGCACGGGAGAGGAACTGCTTGTAGTGTTTCTGTTCATGTAGACCTCCTTATGGTTGGTGGGTGGATGAAAGATTTGGAACATATTTCGGCCTGGCCTGCACACAGGCAGGCACCATAAATGAAAACGCTTCCGGAAACATAGATCCACAGCAGCAAGGCCATGACTCCGCCAAACGCTCCGTAGACCACGTTCAATGTGGCGAAGTCGTGTAGATAGATAACGAACAGACTTTCGCCGATTCGCAAAAGTACCGTGGCATACAGGGCGGCCGCCCAGGCTTCGGCAATCCGCGTGGTGTGTGATTGGTCACCGGTAATCATGCGGTACCTCCTTCACGCAGCCTTTGCCACAGCCTGCGCAATTCGGACAATTTCTCGTGCGATACCCTCAAGTGAAAGAATAAAATCGATACAGCCGCTTGCTATTGCGCTCTCAGGCATCTCGGTGAAGCGCGGGACAATCCACGCCCTCCAATGCAAGGCAAACTGAGGTTGTCGGTTGGCCGGCGGCAAACATCATTTCGATCAAGGATCTCGCCCATATCCCGCCGGCGCCCATGACCACCGGGGCGAGAGGGGGTGTCCAAACCGCAAGTGGAAACCTCGGACGACCAGAACATACTGGCCCGGTACTCTCATCAAGGCGGAGGTCATCGGATATGGTTGCTGCGGCGGGATTTGAGTTCGAGACGATCCTGCGATCGGCGGTTTTTCCTGTAGTCATATGGTATTCCCCTCTCTGGAAATGGATATTTTGTAAAATATAACCTCGCTGAAAATATCATCGAGTCCTGAAGTGTTGCACGCAACGGAACTGTTGTGTCACCCTTGTGTTGCATGCAACACTATCAACGGATACACCTTTTTTTTGTCCCCTTGGCCATGCCTCCCTAGGTTACCAGACCATTTTTTGTGGTAATTGTGGTAACTGTACTGTTGCGAGCACTGGTCGAGCGTGAATCAGGGTTTTCGATATGGAGCTTGGACATGCGAGCCCGCAAAGTGCTGCGATCAAGGTCAAGAATTTCCGATGCACTGCCTTTGCCGCTCACCTTCCATTTTGTCAAGGCAAGCACCTCGAGGATATGGTCTCTTTCCACCTCTTCCATGGTTTTGAACCTCGTTGATACCGCCTTCGCCGGTTTCCTGAGATCATCAACGAGACGCAGCTTAGGTCCCGACGAATTGATCACCGCCCGTTCAAGAACGTTTGCCAGCTCTCGGATATTTCCGGGCCAGTAGTATCCTTTTAAGGTATCCATTATGTTCTCGGGAATGAAATCAATGTGTTTGCCCATCCGTTTGGCTATTCTGTTGATATAAAAAGCCACCAGAAGCGGTACGTCATCCAGGCGATCCCGAAGTGGCGGCATGGTAATCGGAAAGATATTCAAGCGATACCAGAGGTCCTCACGGAAGGTGCCTTTACGGACTTCTTCTTCCAAATTTCGGTTAGTGGCGGCAATAATCCGTACATCGACTTTGATGGTGTGCGAACTCCCCAGACGTTCAAACTCGCCATCCTGAAGGACTCTCAACAGCTTCGCCTGGAGTTCCAGTGGCAATTCTCCGATTTCATCGAGAAAAAGAGTAGCGCCATTGGCGATTTCAAACCGGCCAAGGTGCCGTGACTGCGAACCGGTGAAAGAGCCCTTCTCATGACCAAACAATTCACTCTCGATAAGGTTTGCCGGCAAGGTCGCGCAGTTAACTTTTATCAAGGCCCGGTTTTTCCGTAAACTCAGATTATGAACAGCCCGGGCAATCAGCTCTTTGCCTGTACCCGTCTCACCGAGGACCAGGACGGTGGTATTGCTGCTGGCAATTTGCTCCACTTTGTACAGCACATCTTTGAGCGCATCGCTTTGACCGATAATTTTCTCGTGGTTGTTCTCCAGTTTAATCTCTTCCTGCAGATAGGCCTTTTCCGATAGAAGCTGCTCTTTTAACTCTGAAATCTCAGCAACGGCCGCTTCAGCGGTTGTTTTCCTTTCTTCAGCTTCCGCCCTGGCCAAGTCCAGTTCGACCGTACGTGAGTCCAGTTCCGCCGTACGTTTATGAACCAGCGCTTCGAGAACACTTTTTTGCTCTTCCCGTTCAGTCACATCCTTAATGGAAAGCAGGAGCAGATCGACCTGGCCTGGATCCCTGGTAATTCGTCTGGCACTAAAGTGCATGATCTTCCGTCCAATTGATGCAAAATCATGTTCGACTTCAAAGTTATTGATCTCGGAATTTCCGGTAACAACTCCGTGAAGCAATGAACTGAGTCTGGGAATATCCCATTTTTGGTTGTCGAGATCGTCTATCAATTGCCCTTCGGTCTCTTCCGGTCTGAGATCAAACGTCTGGTAAAAGGAATGATTGGCTTTCAAGACCTTCAGATTGCTGTCGAGCACAAGCAAAGGTTGCCGAATCGACCCCATGACATTGAAGAAAATTCCGGCAACGGGCTGGTCTTTCGATGTGTCTTGTGCAATTTTTTTGGCTCTATTTTTCATATGATAGTGGGTATCTCCGGCTTTTATCGATTTGGCTTCATTCTTTGAAGCGGGGACACTTTCATTATAGCAATAACCGTTCCATTGGTGGCAATTTGTCTTGCAGGAGTCTGTTCGATCTGCACTTCGTATGAAAAAGCACGGCCTGAAAATCGTTCAGTGGGGAGATGAAAAAAGTAGCCCCGAATCGTGTAGACGATTCGGGGCTACTTTTTTGATGAGTAACAACTACAGGAAACGCAAAAAGCCGGCCATTATCACACGGAGAAATCAGTGGGCCTTTTCACCGCAGATGTCGGTGATGTCGATGAAGGTGATCACCGCTCCTTCAATGACGTTCTCCAGGGTTCGGTAGGGCCGGATGTGCATCTGGAACCACGTTCCATCATGGGTCTGTACTTCGGCGTGCCGGGGGACTAGATCGCGCAGCACCGCCTGGATATCCTTCACCAGATGATCATCGCCAACCAGATTGGAGACGATGTGGCCGACGGGTCGGCCGATATCGCTGTGGATCAGGTTGATAAGCTCGGTGGTGCCTGGGGTGAAGCGGACAATGTGCAGCTGGTGATCGACAAAAAGAGTAGCCACCCCAGTGCCGGCAAGGAGGTTGTTCATGTCGTTGTTGACCCGCGACAGGTCGGCCACCTTGTTTTGCAGTTCGGCGTTGACTGTCGCCAGCTCTTCGTTGACCGATTGCAGTTCTTCCTTCGAGGTTTCCAGTTCTTCGTTGGTCGATTGCAGTTCCTCGTTCACCGACTGCATTTCCTCATTGGTCGATTTGAGCTCTTCATTGGCGGTTTCCATTTCTTCCAGGGTGCTCTGCAGGTATTCTTCCTTGGTCCTGAGTTCCTGTTCGAGGGCGGTGATACGTGCTCTCTCCCCGGTGTTCGGACCACCTGGGTCCTTGTCAGTGGCGGCCGGGGGGGCAAGCTGGACCGGACACTCCTCGATGACCACGAGAATTAACCCCGGCAGGATTGATCCATCCTGGTCCGTTGCCGGACGCAGATAAAGATTGACGGTGCTGAAATCGCCGTTGGTCTTCACCTGCAGCCCCGGATGGCTCACCGGCTGCAGCTGGGTAATGACCCGGTAAAAAGCGGCGGTCAGGGTAGGACGGAGCCCTTCACGGGCCATGGTGAGGATGTTCATGCCGGCGTCGCCGCTGGCCGGTTCAAGATATCTGCCGGTTCGGCCGTAGATATGCAGGATCTCGCCGCGGTTGTTGACAAGCACTCCGACCTGAGCGTAATGGGCGACCAGGCTATGTTCGGTAATTTCCCGCAGATTGGTGCGGGAAACGACTCCCGGTTCCACCCGAGCCAGGCGGTCACGAACGATTGGTGTTGCCAGTGGCGGGACAAAATGGCCCAGGTTTGGGGAAACCGAGCCGGGTATATCGGTCTGCCGCCGATAAATTTTCTGCTTGCGGTCAAGTGCGGCGAACAGTGAGCCGAACTCACCTATCGACTCGGAGGTGCCGAGAAAGAGCCTGCCGTTTGGATTCAGGGCGTAATGGAAAAGCGGGATTAGCTTTTTCTGCAGGTCTCGGTTGAGGTAGATAAGCAGGTTGCGGCAGCTGATCAGGTCAATCTTGGAGAAAGGCGGATCTTTGATCACGTCCTGTTCGGAAAAGACCAGCAGGTCGCGAATAATTTTCTGGATGCGATAGACGCCGTTCTCCGTGTCCAGCGAAAAAAACCGTGACAACCTTTCCGGGGTGATGTCTGCGGCGATGCTGGCCGGATAAACCCCTGACCGGGCCTGTTCGATGGCCCGCGGATCGATATCGGTGGCGAAGACCTGGACCTTGAAGGTTTGTTTCAAGGTTTCCAGATGCTCCTGGAGCAAGATCGCGAGGGAATAGGCCTCCTCGCCTGAAGCACAGCCGCAGACCCACACCCGGACCGGTGCCCCGGCAGGTTTGCCGACGAAGAGCTGCGGGATAACCTGGGATTCGAGGACGGCGAAGGCCTCCGGATCGCGGAAAAAATTGGTGACCCCGATCAGCAGATCACAAAACAGGGCCTGGGCTTCGGTCGGGGACTGCCGCAAATGGCGGAGATAATCCTCCGCCCGGCCAATCTGGTGCACGGCCATGCGCCGTCGGATCCGACGGCTGAGCGTGTTGTGTTTATACTGGGAGAAATCGTGGCCGGTTGCATCCCGCAGCAGGATGCAGACCTTGTTGAGGATGTCCTCGGCACTGGCGCTCGGCGGACTTGTCCGGCGGATTTTGTTGCCGAAGGCATGGGCCGCATAGGCGATGAGCCGGGCCGGCATCTCGGCCGGCGGCAGGATATAATCAACCAGGCCGGTGGCGATGGCGCTGCTCGGCATTCCTGAAAATTCAGTGGATTCGGGATTCTGGGCCATGACCATGCCGCCTTCGCCTTTAACCGCGCGTACGCCGAGGGAGCCGTCGCTGCCGGTTCCGGAAAGAACAATACAGATGGCCCGCTCGTGCTGGTCCTGGGCCAGGGAACGGAAAAAGAAATCGATGGTCATCCGCGACCCGCGGGACACGACGTGTTCCAACAGCTGCAGGGAACCTTTCAGAAAGGCCATGTCGTAGTTGGGCGGAATGATGTAGGTGCAGTTCGGCTGCACGACCATGCCGTCGGTGACTTCGAATACCTGCATGCGGGTGTAGCGTTTAACCAGATCGGAAAGGATGCTTTTATGGTCCGGAGCGAGGTGTTGCACGAGGACGAAGGCCATGCCGGGATCACCTTCGGCAGGCATCCCGGAGAAAAAAGCCTCGAAGGCGGCAAGGCCTCCGGCTGAAGCACCGATGCCGACAATGGGGAATGAGGTGGCGGTGCTTTCCACCGGCAAAGGGCCTTCAAGTGTCTCGACTTCAGCTGGTTTTGCCGCTGTCGGCGCTGGTTTTTTCTTCTTTGCTGTCATGAGGGTCTCCGCTGACGGGGGTCGAAATTTCCATCCATACTGCTTTCCATCAGGTCCAGAGTCCTTTGTACCGCATCGAGCAGCCCTTTCTGACGCAGGGGTTTGATGAGGTAATCGGCGGCATGCAGGCGAGAACTGAGTTGCACTGTTTCCGTGCTGGGGTAGGCAGTCATGATGATCACCCGGGTTTTGAGAATCCTGTGCACAACCTCCCGCAGGATATTTATACCGAAGCCATCGCCGAGAATGATATCGGCAAGTATCAGGTCAAATTTCCCCTCATCCATTTTTTCCAGAGCTTCACTATAACTTGCCGCCGTGGTCACATGGTGTCCTTCGGCGGTGAGAAACCGATGAAAGCTGAATCTGATCGATTCTTCATCATCGAGGATAAGTATATTCGCCTTCATTTTTTAGGCTCCTGGCAACAGGTTTCTCTCTTGCATGAGGGGGGGCGACTGAATGGGTACATAGAAATTTTTTCTTCCTTATCCCCTCAAAGGGAATTGTCGGGGGAGGTTCATTTACCGGCACATTACTGATGTTTTAACAAGCAATATGTATGCCTGTTGTCAAGATAATGACTCTTTTGTCTTTTCATACACAAAAACAAAAGCTTGCCTGCTGCGCCCGCACTGGAAGAGGGAAAAGCCCATGGTTTTATAATGTTGCATGCAACAGCAGAGTTCTACTGTTTGCTGCAACATGTCACACTTTAATTTTGCGAAGAATCTTCAGTTATATTGTACCGTTTGATTTTTCGATACAGGGTGACGCGGTCAATCCCCAGTAACCGGGCGGCCTTGGCTTTATTCCAGGAGGTTTTTTCCAGAGCTTCGAGAATCCCTTGCGTATCAGCTTTCGCATCGACAGTGGCGGAATTGCGCACGGCCTCCGGCGCAGCCATGAAGTCGTCGGGCAGATTATCGAAAGTGATAATGTTCGAATTGCACAGCACGAAGGCGTGCTCCATGGTGTGCTCGAGTTCCCTGATGTTGCCCCGCCAGGGATATTTGAGAAAGGCCTGCAACACCTCCGAGGAGATACCATCGATGTCTTTTTTGAACTTGATGTTGAAGCCGTTGCGGAAATGTTCGACCAGCAGCGGGATATCCTCGCGCCGATCCCGCAGCGGAGGGAGCATGATCTCGATCACCTTCAGCCGGTAGTAGAGATCTTCCCGCAGTTCGCCGTTGCTCACTTTTTCCCTCAGATTTCTGTTCGTTGCCGCTATCAGCCGCACATCCACCTTGGTTGGCGCAGAGCTTCCGACCCGCTCGAACTCCCGTTCTTCCAAAACGCGCAGAAGCTTCAACTGTACCTTGGGCGAGACATCGCCGATCTCATCGAAGAAAATGGTGCCGCCGTCGGCGCGGTGAAATCGCCCGATATTGTCCCTGATTGCTCCGGTAAACGCCCCTTTGACATGACCAAAGAGTTCGCTCTCCAAGAGACTCTCCGGCAAGGCCGAGCAGTTGACCTTGACCAGCGGCTTATGACTGCGATCCCCGGACAGATGCAGCGCTTCGGCCACCAGTTCTTTGCCGGTCCCGCTTTCGCCGGTAATGAGCACCGTCGTCTGCACATTGGCCAGGGATTTTATCAGGTTGTACACCTTCTGCATCGGTTTGCTTCTGCCGATAATACGATGAAACTGTCGATGTTCCAGCAGCTCCATTTCGAGATCGGCGACATGGGTATCGTCGTGCAACACCATGACGACGCCCGAGGGTGAGCTCTGCAGGCTGAGCAGGGGATAGGTCCTGACGCTGATCACCCGGCGGAGGCGGTTTTTGAAAAACCATTCGATCCGGTCGACCTCGATGGGTCGGCCGCCGGCCAGGGCATCGGTAAGAATCTCCGTGAATTTACCATCGCCCATGTGCGGCAGGGAGGCAAAAGGCTTGTCCTGGTCTTCCTCGGTAAACCCGCACATGGTCATGGCCGCCTCATTGAACTCAAGCAGGGTCAGATCCTTGTCGACGGTGATTATGGCATCCTTGACACTGCGGAAGATGGCCTCGAGATTGGTGCGGTATTTTTCTTTTTCTTCATGAACCGCCTTGTATTTTACAGCAGTCCTGGCAATATGCAGCAACGACTCCTGGTTGATCGGCTTGGAGATATAATCGAAGGCACCCAGACGAATGGAATCGGCAGCGGTCTCGACCCCGGGATCACCGGTGACCATGATCACCGGGCAGATCAAACCTTTGGCCTTGATTTCGCGCAGGATCTCGATTCCGGTGCCGTCCTCGAGAATAATGTCGGCAAAAATGACGTCAAAGGCTGTTTCGCTTATCCGTTCCAAAGCCTCGCGGCAGCTCCCCGCCGTGGTGACGAGATGGCCGGCTGCCCGCAAAAATCTCTCGAAGGTGAACCGGATCGCCTCTTCATCGTCGATAACCAGGATTCTCGCACTCATTGTGCACCTCCCGCCATACTGCGGTCGACCGGAAACTCAATAATGACCCGGGTGAATTCACCTGCGGTACTCTCAAAAAACAACCGTCCGCCATGATCCTTGACTATTTTTTCGGTGATATTCAAGCCAAGTCCGGTTCCCTTGCCGAAGGGCTTGGTGGAAAAAAACTGTTTGGTCAGCATGGACAGCTGATGGTCGGCAATGCCGACCCCGTGATCACAAAAGATGATGCGGACGTAGGGGCGGTCATCGACGGAGCATTGCCGGGCGCTGATCTCCAATCGTTTTTCTTCATGTCTTCCCGGATACTTCTCGTTTAAGGCATAGCGCGCATTATTGATGATATTGATAAAGCACTGCTGAATCTGCTGCAGGTTGGCATTGATATCCGGCAGGTCGTTGGCCAGGTCTATCTGCAGATCGATGCCCTCCTTGCGGATTTGTGCCTGGGTGAGAATAATCGATTCCTCCAGAATGGCCGGAATGGTGGTAGGTGTTTTCTCATCCCGCCCGTCACGGGCATAGGAGAGCAGCGTCTTGACGATGCGGCCGACACGATCCCCTTCCTTGACAATCCGCTCCCCGATATCTTTTTCCATACTCCCGGCAAGGCATTCATTTATCAGTATCTGGCCATAGTTGATAATGCCGGTGATGGGGTTGTTGATCTCATGCGCCACACCGGAGGCCAACTCACCAAGAGACGCCATATGTCCCGCCTGCATCGCCTCCGCCTGCAGCGCCATTTTTTCAGTTATATCGCTGATCAAAAGGAGCACGCTCGTTACCGTTCTGGCTTCTTTCACCGGGAAAGCCCGCAGGTCAAGCACCGCCCCCTGGTGGGTTGCCACGGCAACTTCCCTTTGCCCCGAGGCGAAACATTGCGATATCGGACAGTCAAGCGAAAGAGTGGCCCGCTCATGAATCAGCGCATAACAGTATTGACCGGCAGGATTGGAATCTTTCGGACATAAGCGCATGGCACTTTCACTGTTTGTCCACATCACCTCCATCTCGGGAGAAAACAGGATTAAGGAGTCAGTAATGGCATGGAGCAGTGCATAGAATTCCTGAGAGAGTTTTCTGAATTTTCTTTCGCCGGCAAGGATCTCAGCGGTGCGCTCGTTAACCCTTATTTCCAGTTCCTCATGGATCTTGACGAGTTCTTTTTCCACATCTCGCCTGTCCGAAATATCGGTTACCGAGGTCCTGCATAACTCGGTGCCATCGCCATTTTTTACCGCGATGCTGACGAGTTGAATATATAAAATCGACCCTTTTTGTTTCTCCAGACGAAGCTCGCAGGTCTGGCGTTCATGCGTGGTAAAAACCGTATCGAGGTGGGATTGAAATCTGGTGCGATCCTCTCCTGCAACGTAAGTTCCGAGGGGCGTATTGATCAGGTAGGCTCTTTGCCGATCAATCTGCTCGGAAAAGGTGAGGTTTGTTTCCCGGATGAGGCCATCTCTACCCAGGGTAATGTAGCCGACTGGCGCAAAATCATAGAGGTTGGCATATTTTTCCAGGGATTCATGGAGCATTTCCTGGGTATTGAAGAGCTGTTCGTTCTGCATCTCGAGTTCGATCTGATGCACCCGGAGGTCGTGGACTAAAGCATCCTGCTCAGCTGGGGAGCGGCTACTCATGCCGGCGGCGATTTTTTTGTTTCGTGCTTCGGCCTGGCGGCGCAGCTCGACCATGCGCTCCTCCGATGATATTCGATTGGTCATCTGTATGCCTCTCCAGATTTTTTCCTGTTTCTTACCGTGACACTCGCCAACTTTTTTTGGAGTGTAACATGCAACGGAAGTAAATGTAACGTTTCTGTTGCATGCAACACTCTTTTTATTGCGGCGGAGGGTATCCTGGATCGGATATTGTATCGTAAGATATTGTAAACAAACAATATTTACTCTGAAGATTGTCTTCTCACCATTTCAGGCACAAGACTTGCTGTTATAACAGCTCAAGGAACAGAGAATCTCTGCCGACAGCGATGGGCTTCAGGCTGAAGAAGATGTTAAATACAATCAGGAGGAAGAGAGATGATTATCAAGGATTTTATCGATCATGTGCGCCATGCGAAAAGCGAGCGCGAGAATGCCGCACGACGCAGTAAAGCCGGAATGCTCGCCCTCGGTGTTTCCATCGGCTGTACAGTCGGAGCGGTGGCAGGAATACTTCTGGCACCCCGGTCCGGTAAAGAAACACGTGACGATGTCACCCTGCGTGGCAGTGAGGCCTGGGAAAAAATTAAAGACAATGTCTCTACCAATGGCCATCGCCTGGTCCATGTCCTCAAGGAGAATGGAGCGAGCGTCGGCGCCGCTGTAGAAAAGGAAAGTGAGGCGGTCGAAGAGTCTCTTTTGGATCTCTCGGCTAAGGCTGTAAAGGCGGATGCCAAGAAGAGCTGATACACGAGCTGATACCGCAGTGTAAAGGAGTTTCATGGAAGGATATATCACCTACAGTCAATTAGGACTGCTGCTCATGTTTCTGATAGTGGTCGCGGTCGGCGGCTATGCGGTTCTGACGATGAGAAATATCAATGCGGCAGTGAAAGATATTGGCATAATTCTCAAAGACAGCAAGGAAGCACTGGGGCGGGCTATTCCCAATATCGCCATAGCCTCGGAAAATGTCGCGGTGATTACCCATGACCTGCGGACCGGCTTCAGTGAAACGAGTAAAGCCATCGCAACCGCCGACCAGATCGCCTCATTTGCCGTGGTCATCGGCGAAACGGCCAAAGCCCTCGCCGGCCTCTTTGCTTCCGGCAAGAAAACTTGACCGACCACAAGTGTTCTTCGAGACCGGTGAACCTGGTCTGGAGGAGATAGAAAATAAGCAATAGTATCGCCACAGTAAGAACAGAAAAATTTAACAAAGGAGATGGGCCATGAAAGATTACAGAAGTTGGACGACACGTTTATGCATATGTCTGCTGTTTGCGGTAATGATTGCCGGCTGTGCATCTACCGCTACCAAGGAAAGCACCGGGGAATACATTGATGACAGTGTCATCACCGCCAATGTCAAGGCCCTTATCTACGACGATCCTGACCTGAAGATCGGCCAGATCAGCGTTGAGACGTATAAGGGAGTTGTGCAGTTGAGCGGGTTTGTCAATTCATCAATGGCGGTCGCCAAAGCGGGCAACCTTGCATCATCGGTGAAAGGAGTTGTCTCCGTTAAAAACAGTCTGGTTATAAAATAACCGAGCAGGGGAAATATTATGTCACTTGGAACAATTATACTCATACTTCTCGTCCTGATGCTTGTGGGCGTTATCCCGACCTGGTCGCACAGCCGATCCTGGGGCTATGCCCCAAGTGGCGTACTCGGGACGATATTGGTGATCGTGGTCATTTTGTTATTATTGGGTAAATTTTAACTGCCGGAGTTAAGAGCTACTGGCATCGTGGTCCATCTTGAGGGTTTCCCGAATGACGAGGGCGAAGAGAAGAACAATGTATAGAATTCTGATTATTACCGGCGATGCCGGTGACGCCAGGACTCTCGGGAATGCGCTCGACACCGCCGGCCTTTTTTCCATCCAGTTAGTGAGGTATCTGGCCGAGGGGATCAAACGGCTCGAGGCCGGCGGTGTTGACGCAGTCATGGCGGATCTGTCGCTTCCCGACAGCCAGGGCATGGACACATTCGATGCCCTGCATGCCGTTGCGCTGCATACACCGATCATGATGCTTTTTTCTGTGGAGGACGAAATGCTCACAACCGAAGCGTTGCAGCGCGGTGCCCGAGGCTACCTGTCGAAGGCACACTTCGACAGTTACCTTGTACCGCAGTCGATGCGCGACATGATCCAGTACAAGACCATCGAAGAAAATTATTTTATCGAAAAAACCCGGGCCAGCATCACCCTCAACTCGATCAGCGATGCGGTGATCAGCACCGATATAGCCGGCAATGTCGACTACCTGAACAGAGCCGCAGAAACCATGACCGGATGGTTAAGAGAGGAGGCGCGCGGCCATCCTATCGCCGAGGTGATGCGGATCGTCAGTGGCGCAACCCGACAACCCGAACGTAATCCGATTGAACTGGCACTCCAGCATAACAGGCCGATGACTTTGACTGCGGGGACAATTCTGATCCGGCGTGATGGGCGGGAATCCGCCATTGCAGATTCTGCAGCGCCGATTCATGATTGGGACGGAAGAATTGCCGGCGCGGTCATTGTATTTCATGATGTCACGGCCGAGGAGGCCATGGCTGTAAAAATGTCGCATCTGGCGCAGCACGATTTCCTGACTAATCTGCCAAACCGCATTTTGCTCAATGACCGTATCGAGCAGGCGATCATCATGGCGAAACGGAACGGCACACATCTGGCACTGCTCTTCCTGGACCTGGACAATTTCAAGAACATCAACGACTCTCTCGGACATGCAATCGGCGACAGACTTTTACAATCGGTTGCCAAAACCTTGTGTGCCTGCGTGCGCGGATCCGATACGGTGAGCCGACAGGGGGGCGACGAATTTGTTATCCTGCTGTCGACCGGAAAGTATGGGGAAAACGCCGCCCTTACCGCCATGAAGGTACTCACGGCGTTGACCAGCCCGCATTCCATCGCCGGTCATGAGCTGAATGTAACTAGCAGTATCGGCATCAGCATTTATCCCGAAGATGGCCCGGATGCTGAAACGCTGATCAAGAATGCTGATACGGCGATGTATCACGCCAAGGGAACCGGCCGCAACAATTATCAATTTTTCACCAAAGCCATGAACGTCCGTGCGGTCGAGCGGCAAAAAATAGAAACGTATCTGCGACGGGCGATAATGCGGCGGGAATTCGTTTTGCATTACCAGCCCAAGGTTGCTCTGGCTAGCGGCGAGATAACCGGTTCGGAGGCCCTGCTGCGCTGGAATCATCCGAATTCGGGTGAGATGCTGCCCGACCGATTCATCTCCATTGCCGAAGAGAGCGGTTTGATCATACCGATCGGCCAGTGGGTGCTGCGGGAAGCATGCGCCCAGACAAAACGCTGGCAAGTCGCCGGGCTGAAACCGGTATCGGTGGCAATCAACATCTCCGTTCTTGAATTGCGGTACAAGGGATTTGTCGAAGGAGTGCAGGCAGTCCTGCAGGAAACCGGGCTTTCCCCTAGCTGCCTGCATCTGGAAATCACCGAAAGCGTGTTGATGTACGATGACGAGTCAAGCTCAGAAATACTTCAGCGGCTCAAGAAACTGGGCGTGCAGCTGGCCGTGGACGATTTCGGCACCGGGTATTCGAGTCTGAGTTATCTGATTCAATTTCCAATCGATGTTTTGAAAATCGATCGGTCATTGGTGCAGGACATTGGTTCGACTAACGGCAAAGGCGTCGTCGCCGGCGCAGTAATCGCCATGGGTGCCAGTCTGGGCAAACGAGTGGTCGCTGAAGGTGTTGAGAATAAGGAGCAACTCGAATTTCTCAAGGCGCTCAACTGTGAAGAGGGGCAAGGGTTCCTTTTCAGTCAGCCGTTGACAGCCGAGAAATTTACCAGGCTTCTGACGACAGGCATAGAATATGATCAACCAAATGGTTATTAAAAATGAATAACGCCAATTACAGCCATAACCCGAATGCCCGAACTGATTCGATCTCGGAGTCACCCCAACGCCGGCAGGCCGAAAAGAAAATCCGTATGATGGAAGAACTGCAGTCGGACCTGCTCGATCCGAAGACCGTTCGCCGTCTTGTCTATGATCTCCGGGTGCACCAGATTGAATTGGAAATACAAAACGAGGAGCTGCGAGGACTTCAGCAGGAACTGGAGGCGTCGAAAAGCCGTTTTAAAGACCTCTACGACTGGGCCCCGGCGGGTTATATTACGGTCAATAATAAGGGAGTGATCGTCGAAGCCAACCGCACCGCCGCTACTATGCTGAACGTGGCAGCGGAAACGCTGGTGGGGCAACCGTTTTTTCGGTTCATCCTTTCCGTTGATCAGGACATCTACTACCAGCATCGAGCGGCTATCTTCGAGACGGCTGAGCCGCAAACATGCAAATTACGCCTGTTGCCAACGGAGCTGCCACCTTTCTGGGCGCGCCTGGCGACTGCTCCGGTCGGTGAGGCTGAGCAGGACCAGGCGAGGTGCCGGATCATGTTCACCGACATAAATGACGGCATGCGGCTGGCTGAAGAGAAAAAACAGCTGGAAGCCAAATGCCGGCAACTCGAGAAGGCGGAAAGCCTTGGCCGGATGGCCGGAGCCGTTGCCCATAACTTCAACAACCTGTTGGCTGTGGTGCTGGGCAACCTGGAACTCGCCGAGTACACCATTGCCAAAGAGACGGATTCGAGCAGATACATCACCTTGGCCATGCAAGCGGCTCGACGGGCAGCGGAAGTAAGCAGTTCGATGCTGACCTATCTCGGCCAATCTCTCGCGCAACGAGAACCGCTGGATTTTGCGGCAACCTGCCGCACCGGTCTTGCCGGACTGCGGGCGATTATGCCGAAAGAAGTCGACATGGTGGTCGATTTTCCCACCGACGGACCGACCGTCAATGCCAATGCCTATCAGTTTCACCTAGTCCTGAAAAACCTGGTGACCAATGCCTGGGAAGGTCACAGACAGCACCGGAGCACCATCCATTTGGGCATGAAAACCATCAAGCCTGAGGATATCCCGGCAGCAACTTATCGCTTTCCCCTGGATGGTCAAACTGAGCACAACCTTTATGCCTGCCTTACGGTACGGGATACCGGGTGCGGTATTGCCGAGCCGGATATCGACAAGCTTTTCGATCCCTTTTACACCAGCAAGTTTGTCGGTCGCGGCTTAGGTCTTTCCATAGTTCTGGGAATTGTCCGAGCGCACGGCGGGTTCCTCACGGTGACCAGTAAAATAGCCAGGGGCAGTTTGTTCAGCATCTTTTTGCCGGTCTGTGAGAGGAGGGAAATCGTCCCCGCAGGCGGCACGGTGCTCGAGGAACGCGAGATTACCGGAGGAGGCGGAGGTTCAGGTAGTCGACGATGAGCCAAAAATGCGTGCTAGGCAATTAACGCACTATCCGAAGATCAAAAAATTATTATAGTTAGTGCCTGGAAGAAAACCAAAAAACGCCGACAAATCATAGCGATGCCGTCATAACCCACAAACGAAGAAAATGAGAGCTTAGATAGCGACGGATGCCGAATAATGATGTAACATGTTGAAATATAATGTATATTACTTTTTGGCAAAACCATTCAGCAGGGCATCTAGG